>JAKZUJ010000221.1:0-6530 GCA_047516685.1 Chloroflexota bacterium
CCCGCGCGACGTGCGCCGCGAAATCCTGACCACCATGCGGCGGCGAATCCGGGACGACGGGCAACTCTTTCTGGCCTTCGTCAACCGGCGCTCCTACCACCGCCCGTTGCGCTGGATGCGGGGCCGCATCGGCCACTCCGGCGTGGAGTACGCGTTGGCGCCGGATCCCAGCCTGGGCCCTTTCAAGGCGGCGACGCCGGGCGAGATTCGGGCCGACCTGCAAGCCACGGGCTGGCGCGTGCGTAACCGCCGCCACTTCTTCGCCGTCCCCCCGGCGGACGAGATCCAGTTTCGCGCCGGCCGCAAGGGCCGCAAGGCCAAACTGGCCGGCCAGACCCTCACCCGTCTCAGCCGCCTGTTGCAACCCGTGGCACCCGTCCTGGGCCCGGTCGCCCGCGTCCACGCCTGGGACGTGGTTCCGGCCTGAAACGGGCGCGCTCTAGGGGCGGAACTGGTAGATCACGGCGTCGCCCGACGGATCGCGGTAGGCCTCGATAAAGCGACCGTCCGCCAGCTTGTCGTCGACCGCGGCTGCCTGAACCGCGGTGAGCCGGACCGGATCAATCAGTACGTACATGATGTCCAGCCGCTTCAGCGCGGCGTCGCTCAGTTCCTGCTGAGCGCGCCAGTACGGGTGCCGATACTGCTCCACCTGCGAGAGCGCGTGATATCCGTAGGGAATGAACTGCCCAGTCGCGGCTGAGATGTCGAGAGTGACGCCAGGCGCGCGGTGATCGAAGAGATCCACGGTGGTTTGTGCCCCGTGCACGGCCAGCAAACGGTCCTGCACCGCGGTTTCCCTGAGCAGAAAGTCCCGTGCTCCGGGTGGCAGCCGGTCCACCGCGGGCGGCGGCTGCGCCAGCATGCGCGGCCAGGCAATGGCCGACAGCGCGAAGGCCCCGCACAACAGAAACGCGACCAGCGCGGCGCTGGCGACGCCCAGCCGCCGCCGCCAGCCAGCGTCCGGGAGCGCTTCGCAGGCTGCCACGGCCAGGGCGGGGACGGCGAGAATGAAGCCGGCCTGTGCCAGCCGGTTCAGATTCGGCGCGGACTCTTCGGCCCGAAAGACAACCACAACCGCCACGTTTGCCGCCGCCACAAGCGCCCAGGGCGCGGCTGCGCTGGCCCCTCGCCTGTAGGCGACCCAGCCCAGCGCCAGCGCCAGCAGCCAAAGCAGCAGCCCGCCGTCCACCAGAAACTCCAGGCTCAGGATCGGGACATCGCGCATCCCGGGCGCGGCCCACTCCACCCAGGGCTTCGAGCTGCTGAATCCCCAACTCGGCAGTTGGCCCACGTGCGCCGTGTTAGGGACCAGGCGCAGACGCCCCAGGTCCGGGTCCGCGCCAAACGTGCCAGCCAGAACACCGCTGGTGGTCTGGGCCAGCAGCAGGGCCACGCCGGTCGCCGCCGCCAGGCCGAGCGAACGCACCATTGCCACCGTCGCCACGAACGGCCGCTTGATCCAGAACCAGAGGCATAGCCCTGCCGGCGCCGTAAACAGCAGGAACTCCTGGCTCGGGGCCAAATAAACAAGCGCGGCGACGCCCACGGCCCACGCCTGTAGGGATGGCGCCCGCGTAGCGCGGGTCACGGCCGCGATCAACACCACCGCTGGGATCATGCCGTGCAGCGCCGTCGCGTTGTGGGTGGGCATGGTGAAGGGCCCACCCAGCAGCAGCCCGCTCCACGCCACCGAATCGGGCGAGCCAATGATCACGCCCAGCACGTCGCCCAGCCCCCGCTCCCGGATGGCCGCGGGCGTCAGCAGCCAGTACAGCGGCCCCCATGCGTACGCAACCGCCGCGCCACCCAGCGCCCACCCCGAACCAATCCGGCAAGCCAGCGCCCCGTACAGCGTCAGCATCAGCACAACCGCCACCGAGGCGATCAGATGCGGCATGACCGCCGGCGTCAGCACGTCCAGCAGGTCGACCGCGCCTGCCCCGAGCGTGTGCAAGGTGACGCGATACTGGAGAGCGAAGTCCGGCTCGAACGGATTGACCACCGGAAAGTTGCCTCGGGAGATTCCAGCCACCAGTCCGCTGTGCATGTACAGCGTTCCCGCGTCAGCGCGACCAACGGTTCCCTCCGCCCAAAACGCCTGCGCGGAGAGGTAGATGAGCGTGCTGAGCACAACCACGCCAGCAATGGCCAGCCGGTTGTCCGAGCGCGGGGCGGGCATTGGTAGGCGCCGCAGGGCCACGGCCCCCACGGCGCAGAGGGCGCCTGCCAGCAGCAGCGCGCTCCCAACGGACATCACTCGCGGCAGCCACAGCAGCGGCAGCCCAAGCGCCACCAGCCCAACCCCGCTGCCCAACGCCGCGCGGCTCAGCCGTGACGGCGCCGCCAGGGCCGTGGCCGCCACGCGGTATCCCAGCGTTCCGGCGGCGGCGAAGCAGAGGATCAGTGCCGGCAGACTTAGCCAGATCATGGACCGGAAGTCTGGCGAGGCCACCCACGATCCGCAATCCCGGTAAGACGCTCGCCTAAACTGCGCCAGTTCGCAGCGCCAGCAGCGCGTGGTGGCGTATAACGGGTGACGCACCGCCGTCGTAGACCGGCGCGGCGCCCATTCACGCTGTCACGCAAACGAAATGGCTTCAATGCTCTTTACGATTGTCGTGCCGGCCTATAACGAGGCCGACCGGCTTGGGCGCACCCTGTCGGAACTCCTTGCCTGGCTGGCCGTGTACCCGCTCGCCGGCCGGGTCCTGGTGGTGGACGATGGCAGTTCCGACGGTACCGGCGACGCCGTACGCGCCCAAATGCCCGCGCACCCCAACCTTGACCTCATCACGCTCTCGCGGCAGAGTGGCAAGGGCGCGGCCGTCCGGGCGGGCATGCTGGCCGCGGCCACCGACATTGTCGGCTTCATGGACGCCGACCTCTCCACCGACCTCAGGCACGTGGCCGACGCGGTGGCGGCCATTCAGAACGGCGCCGACGTGCTGATCGGCTCGCGGGCCCTTCGCAAGAGCCAGACCGTCGTGCGACAGCCGGCCTTCCGGCGGGTTGGCGCTCGCATCTTTCGCGAGCTGGCGCGCCAGCTCGGCGGCTTGCCCGACACGCCCGACTCGCAATGCGGGTTTAAGTTCTATAAGGGACCCGTGGCGCACGACCTGTATGGATCCACCGTGATCGATCGTTGGATGTTCGACCTGGAGATGCTTCGACTGGCGAAGCATCGGGGGTACACCGTCGAGCAACTGCCGGTTGACTGGACAAACGATCCAGACTCGCGCCTGCGCCTGACGGTGGACACCATGCGCATGGTGCGCGACCTCGCCCGGATCCGTTGGCGCTTTCTCACGGGCCGCTACGGCGTGCCCGGACGACCCGCCTAGATTCGGCCGATGCCTGCCGCCCGTCACGGTACCGACGATCCCGCGCCCGGGGGCGCGGCGTAGTACGCAATGGGTGAGTTGATCGCGACCACACGCGGCCTTCTGCTGGAGTTCCTGGAAGCCAATCAGTACCTGGTCCTCGCCATCTACGTGGGGGTTGAAGAGGCCGGAGTCCCATTCCCCGTGCCGGCCGACACGGCCATCATGCTCATGGGATTCCAGGTCTACCGGGGCGTGGCGAATCCGGTCGCCGTGGTGGCCACGGTCGTTGGGTCCGCCACCGCCGGGGCGTCGGTGCTCTACTGGCTGGCCCGCCTGATCGGACCGCGTCTGATCACACGCTTCGGCCGTGCGCTCCACATCACCCCCCAGCGGCGCGAGCGCGCCGAGCGCTGGATTCACCGCTACGAGGTTCCGGCGATAGTCATCGGGCGGCTCATCCCCGGGTTTCGCATCGTGATCACCATCGTGGCCGGCGCGGCGCGCGCCAGCTTTTGGAAATTCCTGCCATCCGCCGCCCTGTCCGCGCTGATCTGGGCAGTCATCTACATGGGCATTGGCTGGGGGCTGGGCGATCAGTACGTGCGCGTGGCGGCGGCGGTCGAGGCCGACCTTCGGGTCGGGTTTGGAATTGTTCTGGGCGTGGTCGTGGTGGTCGGCGCCTTTGCCGCGTTCAGGCTGCGCCGTCGGCTGTTCCGGCGGCTGCGACTACGCAAGTCCTCGGACAGAGGGTCCCCGCCGCCGCCCTAGGGCGCCGACCGCTCGGCCTTGCTGAGGCGTCCGTTTCGACCAACGACTCGTTTGATCAGCGTCAGCCAGCTCGAGCTCCCCTGGCCCCGCCAGTCAAGGTCGTCCTGCAGCTTCATCAGCCGGTCCATGCGGCCCAGCCGCTCGGCCCGCTCGTAGATGCGCAGCCAGACACAGGGCAACGTGGGGTCCGTCTCACACATCCCGTAGATGTCGGTCCCGCCGCATGGCCCGTCGCGCAGACCCTTGGGACAGGCCATCGGACAAATGAACGCCGTGTCCTGCAGGATGCAGTGGCCACACATCTGGCAGCCGAACAGCGGGCGCTTGACCAGGCGCTCCACCAGCGTCAGCGCCTGCAACGGGGCGTCGCGGATGGCGCGTTGGGCAGTGACCTGCGAAATGTTCACGGTGAAAGGGGCCCGTCCGGCTGCTCAGTCAATCAAGTATATGGCGGGATGCCCGCGGACAGCGTGGACTCAGGTCAAGCGCCGCCCTGACCGTCGGCCGGGGTGGGTCGCACCGTCGGGGGCGTGATTCGGCGCTCTGGAATGAGTAGGCGGCGTCCCACGAAAAGCTGGGAAGGTTCGGTGATCTCGTTAAGCTCAGCCAGGTCCTCCACCGTGACATCCAGGTCCTGCGCGATGGCGTAGAGCGTGTCGCCGGCCTGGACGACGTAGACATCGTCCGCAGCCCCACCGCCGGCCGCCGGCGTGTCCGCCTGCACGCGCTCGCCCGGTTGCGGCAACTCGAGCTTTTGCCCGGCGAAGATGCTGTTGGGATCGGACAGGTTGTTCTTGGCCTGCAGGTCCTCGACCGAAATCTCAAAGCGCTCGGCAACCGCGAGCAACGTGTCTCCCGGCTGCACCGTGTAGGTCTGCGGAGCCGGCGTGGGCGTGGGTGTGGCGGCGGGCGTGGGCGTGGGACTGGGCGCTGGGGGCGTCGTGCTCGCGGCAGTTGGCGTGGCCGCCTCTGTCTGCAGTCCTACGCCGCCACCCTCCGTCGCCTGGGTGTAGAGGACATACGCCACAACGCCCAGGACCAAGAGCCCGAGCACTCCCAAGACAAACTCACGACGCGAACTGTCCAGCCCTACGGACCTCCGGCGCCTCCGGGCGGCAAACCCTGTGGGCGGCTGGCGGACACGCCGTGAGTATATGCCTACGTCCACCGGTTCGGACGTACCATTCGCACATGCAGGCACTTGTACTGGCCGCGGGCTGGGCCACGCGGCTGGGAACCATCACCGGCGGCGGGCCGAAGCATCTCCTGCCCATTGGGCCGCGCACCGTGATCGACTTCGTGCTGGACCGTCTCGGCACGGTCCCCGAGGTCGAGCGCGTCTCGGTCATAACCCATGACGTGTTCTTCCCCCTGTTCATGGAATGGGCGGCCGCCCGGCACGGCGGGCCGCCCGTGACCGTCATGAGCGACGGCACGTCCTCGCTGGACGGGCGGCTGGGCGCGGTGGGGGACATGGCCCACTTCATTCGGGAATCGGGAGTCGACGACGACCTGCTGGCAGTGGCCGGCGACAACCTGTTCGACTTCGACCTGGCGCCGCTGGCGCGGGCCGCTCGGCGCGATCTCGTTGTCGGCCTGTATGACGTGGGGTCGCTTGACCTCGCCCGGCGCTACGGCGTGGTTGAAGTCGACGATGAGGGCGTGGTCACGAGCTTCGTCGAGAAGCCGGAGCGTCCGCGCAGCACGCTGGCCTCGGCCGCCGTCTACGGAATACCACGCGCGCGCCTGGGCGCGGTGCAGGCATTCATGGACGCGGGCGGCGATCCAGACAAGTCTGGCGAACTGATCGCCTGGCTGCACACGCACGAGCGCGTTCTGGGCCAGGTGTTCTCGGGTCGCTGGATCGACATCGGCAGCCCGGACGAATACGCACGCGCCCAGGCGGAATTCGGCGCGTGACGTCCGCTCGGTCCGCGGGTGAAGGGCCGCCGGCGGCATGAGTGTCGTCCTGGCGCTGGCGCTGGGCATATCCAGCGGGCTGAATCCCTACGTCACAGTGGCCATCGCCTCCATCGTCGCGGCGCGATCCGACCTGCTGACGCCGGCGCCCGCGTTCGCCTTCGTCGCGTCGACCGAGGTGTTCCTGGTCGCCATGCTGCTGTTGCCCATTGACGTGTTCGCGGACAAACTGCCCGGCAGCGGCGGCCTTATGGACAGAGTCGGTTGGGTGCTGCGCCCGGTCGCCGGCGGGATCGTCGGCGGGGCGGCCATGGCGGGCGGCGGCCCGGTGGTGATCCTGGGCCTTGCACTCGGCGCGTGTGCGGCACTGGCCACCCATGCCCTGCGGCTCCGCACCCGTCGCCGGGTGCAGTGGCGGATGCTTGGCTTCGGCCGCATTGTGTTCGGCGCCTATGGCGACTTCGGCAGCGGCATCGTGGCCATGGTCGCCCTGCTCACGCCGCCGCTCGGTCTGGC
>JAKZUJ010000222.1:0-2782 GCA_047516685.1 Chloroflexota bacterium
GCGGCGCTGGCGCGCTTTGGAACGATGAGCTTCGGAGAGGTCGTGCAGCCGGCGATCGAGCTGGCCGAGAATGGATACCCGGTGTACGACAGCCTGCACAACAGCCTGGCGAGCAACGTGGCCAAGTTCACCGAGCTGTACCCAAGCACCGGCGAGGTGTATCTACCCGGCGGCAAGGCGCCCGAGCTGGGCGAGCTTCATCGGAATCCCGAGTGGGCCGCGACGCTGCGCATCCTGTGTCGAGCCGAGAAGGCGGCGGCCGGGCGCGGGCGCGTGGCCGGCATCGAGGCCGCGCGGGACGCCTTCTACAAGGGCGAGATTGCCGAGCGGATTCTGGACTTCATCACCAGCACGCCGGTTGAGGACGCCAGTGGATCGACGCACGCCGGCTTGCTCAGCTACGAGGATTTCGCGGAGTGGGAGGCGGAGTTCAACGAGCCGGTGAGCGTGAACTATCACGGCCTGGACGTCTTCAAGTGCTCCAGCTGGACGCAAGGCCCCGTTTTCCTGCAGCAACTGACCTTGTTGGAAGGCTTCGACCTGGCGGCGATGGGACACAACTCGGCGGACTACCTGCACACGCTGATCGAGTGCGCCAAGCTGGCCTTTGCCGACCGCGAGGCCCACTACGGGGATCCCAAGTTCGACGACGTGCCCTTCGACCGGCTGCTGTCGAAGGCCTACGCGGACGAGCGGCGGGCACTGGTTGGCGAGCGGGCGTCGCTGGAGATGCGGCCGGGCGACGTGGGCGGTGGCTTCCCGGCATACGCCACGATTGACGTGGCCGAGGACAACCGGCAGGCGCTGCAAGTTGCGGCCCGCGAGGTTCGAGACCTGGGACTGGGTCACGCCCACGTCGGGGATACGACCCACCTGGACGCCGTGGACCGCGAGGGCAACATGGTGGCGGCCACGCCCAGCGGCGGCTGGCTGGGCACCTCGCCGGTTATTCGCGGGCTGGGATTCCCAATCGGCACGCGCGGGCAAATGTTCTACCTGAACCCGGCGCGGCCCAACGCGCTTGCCCCGCGCAAGCGGCCGCGGGCCACGCTGACGCCGTCGCTGGTGATGCGGAACGACGAGCCGTTCATGGTGTTCGGGACGCCGGGCGGCGACGGGCAGGATCAGTGGACGCTGCAGTTTTTCCTGAACTTCGTGCACTTCGGCATGAATCTGCAGGAAGCTCTGGACGCACCGACGGTGCACTCGGTGCACTTTCCGTCGTCGTTCTATCCGCGCGAGGCCTATCCGGGACGCATGGTGGCCGAGGGGCGGATCGCCAGCGAGGTGCTGGCGGAGCTCCAGCGTCGCGGCCACGAGGTTGAAGTCACGGGCGGCTGGTCGAACGGCAAGTCGATGGGCATTCGAGCCGCGGGGCCGGGCGGCGTGATCGCAGGGGCGGTTTCTCCGAAGGGGATCATCGGTCACGCGCTGGGGTGGTGACGCGCGGGCTGCCTCGTCCCCCGGCTGGCGAGCGCCATGGAACCGTTTGCACACCGGGGTCCGAGAGACCTCCCGGATGGCGGCAGGCGCCAACAGCGGCGAATGGCGCACCGCGCGCAGCCCACACGAACGATGGACTCTGGTCGGCGTGAGGGGCGCGGCGCCTGCGTCCGGTGTCATCGAGAAGTGGCCTACGGGCGCTGACCTGGCCGCGACTCGAGTGGGGGTATGTCGCGGGCCGCTCGCAGGCGCGCGTTCGGCCGGCGGCGCCTTCAACACGTGCATTGAATCTGCACAGGCGCTGCACACCCGCTCGACGGACCGCCGCTAGCCTCCGCTAAATGGCTTTTATCCGGAACGTGTTGGGAGGCTGACGGGGCATGAGCGGCGCCATGCTGGCAAAGTCGCCAGCCGAAGCCTTTGCCGATCCCGCCCCCGCCGGCGCCCGGCTACGACGGCTCCCGCGATCAGAGTTGAAGCTTCGCCGTGCGCGACCCGCTGACCAGAAACTTGCTAGTCGCTTGCTGCGCGAAGCACTGACGCCTGAGCTGGCGGACGCCGTGTTTGGCCTAGGGGTCGAAGGTGGCGCCACGCGCTATCTGGAACGCCTCTTTGCGCGCGCCGGCACGCTGTGGAGCTATGACCTCGTCACGTTGGCCGAGGTCAACGGACAGGTGGCCGGCCTGGTCTCGCACGCGCCATGGACAGAACTGGCCCGCCGCTATCGAGCCACGATGTGGGCCTACCTGCGCATCTACGGTCCTGTACGCATATTCCCGCTTCGCTCACGACTGCGAGCTCTAATTCGCGCGAGTCCGTCAGTTCCCGAGGATCACTGGTTCATTCCGTATTTGGCCGTGTCCCCGAAGCACCAGGGCAACGGCGTAGCGCACGCCCTGCTGGATTCGGTGTACCAGCGCGCGAACCCCTCGGCCTCGGCATGCAGCCTCTACGTATTGGCGGACAACCTGCCGGCGCGCCACTTCTACAAGCACGCCGGCTTTCGGGCAGGGGCGTGCGAGTCATCGCCGTCGCTGTATGAGGTTGCGGGCAGTCGCGGCCGTGTGAGGCTGGAGCGGGAACTGCCGATCAATCCGACTAAGCAGCCGAATCTGAAGAATCCATAACCCGCAGGCTTGCGAGTCCCGGAGCAGACATTGTCATTCCGCGGCGCTTCCCTTGGGGTGGCGCGCCTTCGATCCTTCTAAGGCGTTCAGAGCTCCGCATCGAAGTTCGCAAAGCCAGACAATTTTCTTGCTCGAGGACCACATCGGTCATAAAGATTGCGCGAGACTTTCAACCACCACGCTTACCACGCTGCCGACCACTGACATCACTG
>JAKZUJ010000223.1:0-7491 GCA_047516685.1 Chloroflexota bacterium
TGATATCACTTCAATATCACGATGATATCAGATAGTCGATCCATTGCTCGCTCTTGGTGCCGTAGAGTTGGCCCCGGAGGCGACAGACGTTCGATCGCATTGCAATGACTCCTCACGAGCGACAGGAGAACAAGCCAGTTCGGCCCCAAGCCTGCATCCGCATCCGCGTGCGCCCCTACGCCGACCTTGCCCGCTTCTTCCCGGGCGAGGGCCGGATTCGAGTGATCGAGGCCCTTGCAGGGGCCACCGTCGGCGACCTGCTGGACGCCCACGGCCTCGACGAGTCACGCCGTCTGACCCTCGGCGTCAACGACGAGCTGGCCTCGCGCGCGACGCAACTGCGCGAGGGCGATACGCTGGAGGTCCTGGTCCCAATGTCCGGCGGAATGTGAGCCAGCCCATGGCGCCAACGTCCATCCAGAACCGAATCCTGCGTGTGGACCTCACCGAACGCCGCTGCTGGACCGAGCGGCCCGGCGACGCCTTCTTCCGCAAGCACCTCGGCGGCCGCAATCTGATCGCCCACTACCTCCTCACGGAAACGCCCCGCGGGGCCGACGCCTTCGATCCGGTCAACCGCCTGGTCTTTGCAATGGGACCGACCACCGGCGTGGCCCTGCCGGGCGCCGGTCGCCACAGCGTTGGCGCCAAGTCGCCGCTCACGGGCGTCTTCGGCGAATCCGAGGCCGGCGGCTATTGGGGCGCCGAACTCAAGCAGGCCGGCTGGGACGGCATCGTCATCCAGGGCCGGGCGTCCGACCCCGTCTACCTCTGGATCAAGGACGACCAGATCGAGTTTCGCGACGCCGGACGCCTGTGGGGCCAGATCACGGGTCCGGTGGAAACCGCCATCCGCGAGGAACTCGGCGACCAGCAGATCCGTGTCGCCCAGATCGGACCCGCCGGCGAGAACCTTGTCCGCTACGCCTGCATCGTCAACGACCTGAACGATGTGGCCGGCCGCACCGGTCTGGGCGCGGTCATGGGATCCAAGAACCTCAAGGCCATTGCCGTCCGCGGCAGCCGCCGGGTCCAGGTGGCCGATCGCGAACCCGTCAAGGACACCGCCCGCTGGGTAGCCCGGGAAACCCTGGGCGAAGGCGGCGCGCATCACCGGCTGCACACCTGGGGCACCGGCGCGATGGTGCGCTCGAAGCAACTCGAAGGCCACCTGATCGTCCACAACTTCCGCGACGGGCAGTTGGACGGCGCTTCCAACATCGACGCCATCGCCATGCGCGACAAGGTGATCGACCACATGGACCGCTGCTTCGCCTGCTCGGTGCGATGCAAGAAGCGGGTCAAGATCAAGACGCCCAAGGTCAAGGTGCGGCCCAAGTACGGCGGGCCCGAGTACGAGACGCTGGCCGCCATCGGCACCAACACCGGCGTCACCGACATCATGGCGGTCTGCAAGGGCAACGAGATGCTGAACTACCTGGGCATGGACAGCATCTCAGCCGGCGCCACCATCGCCTGGGCCATGGAAATGGCCGAAATGGGCCGTCTGCGCGACTACAACGAGGACGGACAGTCGCTGCGCTTCGGTTCGCCGCAGGACGTTCTCGACCTGATCGAGCAAATCGCCTACCGCGACGGCATCGGCGATCTGCTGGCCGAGGGCGCCCTCCGCGCCGCCCGAACCATAGGCGGCGACGCCGAAGACTATGTGGTCCACGTCAAGGGCCTGGAAGTCGCCATGCACGACCCGCGCGCCATGCGCGAGATGCGCGACAACTATCCCATCACCCCCACCGGCGGCGACCACACCGGCGCCGGCCTCAAGCGCACCTCCGTCCGCAACACCGTGGGCCTGTGCCAGTTCCTCGATTACGACGACACCAAGGCGCTGGAACTGCTCAATGCCGCGACCGGCTGGGACATGACGCCCGAAGAACTGCACGAAACCTTCGAACGCGGCCTCACGATGGCGCGGCTGTTCAACCTTCGCGAGGGAATGACCGCCGCGGACGACCGGCTGCCGGACCGCCTGCACCAGCCGATTCGCCACGGACCGCTGAAGGACTACCGGCTGCCGCGCGGGGAAGTCCGAACCTATGTCCAGGGCTACTACCACGAACGCGGCTGGGACCCCGACGAGGGTCGCCCCTACACCGACACCCTGGCCCACCTTGGTGTCGATGCGACAGAGGCCGAACTCGATGACCTCGTAGCCGAACGGCCCGAGCCCCTCCCGGTCGGCGCGTTGCCGTTCACCCTCGACCTGGAGTCAAGCGCCGGGCACCAGGAGTAGTTAGCGCAGCCGGCCGCCGCCCATCTCTCGGTGTTGCGTCCACTCGCCTATCGGACAGCTTTGTAGGTCTGATACGCGCCGCGAGACAAGGTCGAGAACATGTTCGCAAGACTCAATGACCGGCGGGGGAGGGGCAGAAATTCGCCGGCGTCCAGGTCCTCGATGGCTGCCAGCCTTCGCCGCAGCATGACCAAGGCTAGTTGACGGCCGCGATCGTTGGACAGGTCCAGCCCGCCGCACACAACAATTGGTGAAACAATACACGCAAGCATGCTTTGTCGATAGAGGCGCCAACATTCGCCGAACGTGAAGGTTGTCGCGCCCATGCTGCACACGATGTCATGATATTCCTGCAAGGCGTCTCGCTCGATCTGGCGCCGAATCTCAGTCGACACACTGTCCGACAGGAAAAAGGCTACGTCGTACAAGCCGCTGCCGAAGCCGCTCAACTGCCAGTCGATCAGGGCAAAATCGTCGTCACCTTCGGCGCCAAAGAACGTGTTGTCCACTCGGAAATCGCCGTGGGCAAAGGTTCGAGGCCCAGCCGCGATGTTACTGATGTGATCGGCAATTCTCGGACCGTACGCTTCGGCCAGGATGCGCAGTTCGTCTGAGAACTCATCACCAAAGTGATTTAGCGTTGGTACAAGGTTTATCAAGTAGATCGTCTGCACCAACAATTTGTATTTCAGACTATTCGAATCGTGGCATCTGGAGAGAAGCGGATGATCGCGCTTGTCCCAAAAGAGCCCGTGCAATCTGGCAATTGACCGAATGGCGTGTCTGGCCTGCGGCGCGCTGGCGCCACGGATCTGATCAACTGATTGCATGCCACGCAGATCTTCGAACACGAGAACAAAGCGGTGACCGTTCTTATCAATATCGCCGTATAGCAAATTCGGCGATCGAAGTGCGACATGCGGCGCCACTTGATGGTAGTAGGTGTATTCTCGCGCGTGGAGTGACAGCGTTTTACACATCCGCAGATTCTGTGGGTGTGCGCTGGGCAGTTTGACAATGAGCGTCTCGGGCATCGCGGCAGGATTATCGTGATAGGTCAGATGACAGCGCAAGATCTCCCCGAGCAAGCCAACGCCGGCGCCGATGTTTTCAACGACAACCTCCCGGACTATCGGAAGGTCGGATGCACTGCCAGCGGTCAGCGCCTGCTGCAACCAAGCAGCTGTTATGTCACTCTCAGATTCAGGTAGTGGAGGCTTTATCATGCCTTAACTCATCCTCAACCGGCACCCATATCCAAGCAGACTTGCTTCCACCCTACGGCAGTGCCAGCGTAACTTTACCATACACCGCTGTATTGCAGTGCGCTCTGGTCGGCGTGCGACAAAGCGAGCCTAGATCGCCTGCTATTTGTTCGTAATGTTGATGCGTAAATACCAGGGCGCCTAACCGGATCAGCGAGACGGCCGAAAGGCTTCCGCTGAATGCTCGCTCCTTCGGGCTGCGGGTCACGTTGGCGCCGCCGTTCCCGGGCGCGGGAACGTGCGGAGGAGGATGAGTGCGGGTGGCCGGGCCGGGCCGCCTCAAACGGTCGCGGTCAGGCGGCGCCCCTCTCCAGGCGCAGAGCGACTGGGGGTGGGCAGCCTGGACCGCCCGCCGGCTGGGGTTTCAGGGCATGGGGTCAAGGGTGGCGGCGGGCGTCAACCGGGGACACCCCTACGGGGGATCGACGGGTTGGACTCGCAGCCCGTCATTCAGACAGGCGTGCTACCCCAAGGCTGGTAAGAGCCATGCCCGGCGCCTACGCTCCGCCGCCTTCGCTCTCGGCGAACGTCTTGAAGTCGCGCAGGGATTGCATGGTCTGCCGCGTGAACAGGAAGCGCATGAAGATGAACATCAGGCGCATCTTCAGTTGGGTGCAGCGGAATTCCGTCTCGGCGATCCAGCGCGTGCGGTCCGGTCCCTCTTCCATGAACCGGTTGTTCATCAGGTTCCACACGCCTTCGGTCTCGTAGGTGCCCGAGAATTCATCGGGAAGCTCGCGTCGGGTGATGGTTTCAACCATCTCCACCTGCCGGCCGCGGTGCTCATAGACCAGGCGCGACTTCGCCCCGGGTTGCCCTGGCTCGCCGCTCATGTGCTCAAAGCTCTGCAGGCCGTCCTGCCACTTGGGCAGGTTGTCCGCGTCGTCGAACAATTCGATCACGCGATCGCGCGGCAAGTCGATCACGATCTCACGGGTGTACTTCACGGTGGATCTCCATTCCAGACAGCGGGGGCTTTCATTCCAAGGTACCGGGAGATGGCCGAGCGCGGTCACCGACCCGCACGCTACTTCGGCGGCAACGAGCGGGCAAAGTCCGCGCCCATCCGAACCCAGTCGGCCAGCGCCGCATCGGCCGCAATACCGTCGGACGCCACCACCACCCAGCCCCGCATCGGCCGCCCGGTCATGTCAAAGACCCGCGCGTCCGGATGCTTCAGAGCCTCGGCGTACCGTTCCGGCCCGGTTCGCACCATCAATTCGTCGCCAGTGACGCCCACCGCCATGTTGCCGCGCAGCATGAAGGCAATGCCGCCGAACATCCGCCGTTCGCTCAACCCGTCGGCGTCCGCCAACGCCTCGCGCAGCCGCTGCGCCAGTCCCTCGTCGTAGGCCATGCGTTTCCGGGGTCCCGAGATTCAACGCGTGCCATTCTCCCGCATCAGCCCAGGAGCCACTGCGTCCTGCCTGCCGCCTACTGGCAACTGACCTCTGACCTCGCTAGGCTGGAGCCATGACCTTTCTCCGGCAGTTCGCCCAGTTCGCCGGTCCGGAGCGCCGCATGCTGAGCGGCACGGTACTGGCCGGGCTGGTCTTTGCGGCCAGCGGCCTGGTCCCGCCGCTGCTGGTACGGCAGATCCTGATCTGGCACGCCGAAGGTTCGTCCGCCCAGAACGCCATGGTGCTGGTGGTGGCGGCGCTGCTGGTCGCCTACCTGGTGCGGGCGCTGGCGCGCTACACCTACGGGCTGCTTGCCCATTGGTCCGCCTACAACGTGCAGCAGGCGATGATGGTCAACCTCTATCGCCACATCCAAACGCTACCGCACCGATTTTTCACAGACCGACGCGTGGGCGCGCTGGTGTCGCGCTCGGTCGGCGACGTGGAGACGGTGGAGGACTTCATCGCCCACGGCATTCCGGAGACGGTGATGGCCATCGCGCTTCCCATCGCAATGCTGGTGGCGTTATTCATCATTAACTGGCAACTGGCGCTGCTGGCGCTGTTGCCCATTCCGGTGATTGTGCTGGCCGGGCGCTACCTGTTCCCGCGCATTCGCAGTTCCTGGCGCCTGGTGCGCGAGTCCATGGCTGGCGTGACCGCCACGGTGACCGAAGGCATTTCGGGCTATGCGGTCATCAAGGCGTTTGGCCGCGAGACGGAGCAACTGCGAATCGTCGAAGGCCGCTGGCAGCGCTACCGCGACGACATTCAGAAAGCGCAGTTTCTCTCCCTGATACCAGCAGGAGTAATCGAGTTGCTGGCCGGATTCGGGCTGATCCTGGTGGTGGCCGTGGGCGGCGATCTGACGCTGCGCGGCGCGATCCCCGTGGCCGACCTGTTCGTGTTCGTGGTCTATCTGGGCCTCATCTACCAGCCGGTGATCCAACTGGCTGCCATCAGCGAGAACATTCAGAAAGCGATGGCCAGCACCGAGCGCATTTTGGAGTTGCTGGAGGTGCAGTCGGACCTGCGCGACAAGCCGGACGCGGCGGCGCCGTCAACGCCGGAGTGGTCGGTGGAGTTCGATAACGTGGACTTCCGCTACGAACCGAAGGCGCCGGTGCTGCAAGGGGTGTCATTCCGCGCGGCGCCGGGCGAGTTGATCGCGCTGGTCGGCCCCACCGGCGTCGGCAAGACCACCTGCGCCCACCTGGTCCCGCGTTTCTACGACATACAGAACGGCGCTCTGCGCGTTGCCGGGACCGACGTGCGCGACCTTCCCCTGGTTTGGCTACGCTCGAACGTGTCGCTGGTCTTGCAGGATGTCTTCCTGTTCGCGGGCACCATCCGCGACAACATCGCCTTCGGCCGGCCCGGCGCCAGCGAGGAAGACATCCTGGCAGCCGCCCGCGCGGCCAACGTGGACGAGTTCGCCGAGCGCCTGCCCAACGGCTACGACTCGCGCGTCGGCGAGCGCGGCGTGCGGCTGTCCGGCGGTCAGCAACAGCGCATCTCCATCGCGCGGGCCATCCTGAAGGACGCCCCAATCCTCATCCTGGACGAAGCCACTTCGTCCGTTGACGCTGAGACCGAAGCGCTCATCCAGGAAGCCATTGACCGCCTCACCCTTCGTCGCACGACGCTGGTCATCGCACACCGCCTGGCCACGGTCCGCCGCGCCGACCGAATCGTCGTGCTCCGCGACGGCCAGGTGGCCGCCGCCGCTTCCCACGACGATCTGCTGGCCCAGGGCGGTTGGTATGCCGACATGGTCAGCCGCCAGGAACTCAGCGCCCGCTGGAAGCTCGAAAGCGCCGCGGAGGGGACGCTGGTCTAGGAAGCCGCGGTGTCCAGCCAGTGGCCGCGCAGCGAGAGCGGCTCAACGAACGCGACGAGAATCCTGTCGCATTGAGAGGTAGTGCTCAATCAATTGAGCAAGGGACAGCGGACAGGTCTGCTCGTTTGTCACGGAAAATTCTGCCGATCCAATGCATCCCAGGCGCCCTGGTGCAGGGTGTAGCTCAGGCCCAGGGATTGGTGACCTCAAGGTCAAGGTGATCGAAATCGTCGACGTTCCTGGTTGCGATCGCTAGATCGTTGCTACGGGCGATTCCGGCCATGAGTGCGTCACCCACATCGATGACTCGACCGGCGCGCCGTGCTTGCGCCCGAAATCTCGCGGCCCACTCTGCCCCTCGCCGGTCCAAGGCCAGGATTCGGTTTCTATAGCCCGATACGATGTGCTCCTGCATTGCGTAGACGCGGCTGCGTCGCTGTCCATGAGGGAGCAACTGCAGCCCGTATTCCAACTCATGGATCACAATGGACGAAAGCCACAGATCACTCTGTGAGGCAAGAAACGCGACCACGCCCGGGTCTGGAACGTCGCGCGTCAGCTCCGAGACGACGTTGGTATCCAGGAGAAAGCCGCTCAATCGATCTCGTCGCCAATGAACGGAATCTCCCGCTGGGAGGATCGGTCATGGGGAATCTCTAGATTCACACCGCGCGGCATGTTCTCGATCAGCCACTGCCCCAGCGGCTTGCGCGGCGGAACGTGCGCCTCCCA
>JAKZUJ010000224.1:0-6092 GCA_047516685.1 Chloroflexota bacterium
CAAGCAAAGAGGGCAACGAAGAGGATGGCGGCGCCGCAGAGGGCTTCGGCAGCGCCCAGATTGCGCGGGCGGAACAGACTATTCATCGCCAAGCTGCCTCATATGCCGTCGCTCCGTTTCCGCGAGCGCCGCCCGCACACATTTTCGAAATCGAGCGGCTGACGAAGTTCGATGTCAGTCAGCTTTGGTCGGCGCGCCGAGCGTTGGGCTAAGCGCGGCGGCGGCCCAGATGAGTGTGAGCAGCATCATCACCGGGTCAAGGGCGCTCCAGAGGGTCTCGTTGTTGACGAACAGATAGTTGATGAACACCAGAATGCCGGTGACTGCGGAGATGACGGTTACGACCCGGCCGCTGGCACAGCCGCAACGCCAAAGCGAGTAGCCCGCGACGGCGGAGAGGGCAATGACCAGGCCGTCGATCACTTCCCAGACGGTGCCCAGGTGGTCGCCAAAGATTTCCTCGGTATAGGTGTTGAGAAAGATGACGAGCGTAAGAACGACCATAGCGAGGCAGCGGATGCGGGGTTGGCTTTGGCCGTTGGTCCAGAACCAGCAGGCGCCGGCGGCGGCGATGACGAGAGTGCCGATCTGCCACAGCTGCCAGCGCCAGTTCTCGGTGCCGACGCCATCGGGGTCGACGACGATCGATTGCTGGTTCCAGGCGAAGAGCGCGACAACGATGAATGCCGCGCCGATGAGGAGCTCAATGTCGCTCAGGTTTCGGCGTTGGAACAGGTATTGCATGGGTGTGCCTCCTTATCGAGGCCTCGACACCCACGCCGCCCTTGCGTGGGTGAGCCGACTAAGCCGCCGGGAGTCTAGCCCGCGGTTGTCTGGGTGTCGCCTGGCGCGGGTCGCACGAGTGCGGGCTAGGTCCGGCCGAACTCGCGGTCGAGTAGTTCGCGGCTGAGCAGGATGACGGTTGGGCGGCCGTGGGGGCAGGTCTTGCCGAGGTCACAGGCTTCGAGGTCGCCGATGAGGGCCGACATTTCGTCGAATGCCAGGAGGTCGCCGGACTTGACGGCGGCGCGGCAGGCGAGGGTCCAGCGGAGGCGTTCGGTGGCGGCGAGGCGTTGGACGTTGGGCGTCTGAGCTTCGGCGACGACTTCGCGCAGATAGGTGGCGGCGTCGATATGGCCGAGGGCGGCCGGCACGGCGCGCAACAGCCAGGCCGCGGGGCCGAAGGGGGCGACGTCGAAGCCGAGGCGGCGCAGGTCGGCAGCGTGGGAGGCGACCCAATCGTTCTCTTCGGCGCTGAGTTCGATGCTGGCGGGATCAAGCAGCTGCTGGACGGGAGCGCTGCCTTCGCCAGTCAAGCGTTCGAAGAGGACGCGTTCGTGGGCGGCGTGCTGGTCGATGAGGTACAGGCCGCGCGGACCGGCGGCGACGATGTAGGTGTGCTCGACCTGGCCGAGCGGGCGCATGACCGGTGACCGCAGACCGGGGGCGTGGGTCGATTGCTCGTCGTCTGTCGTTGCGGGCGTCCCCGCGCCGGCGCCCAGGTTGCGGCTGGGCAGGGGAGGGCCGTCCTGCCAGCGGACGCCGTCGGTGGGGAAGAAGAACTGGTCGACGACGGGGCGGTCGAGGCGAGCGGGCGCTATCTCGGTGGAGGACGCCAGGGCGCGGCGCACGGTGGCGGAGAGACGGCGGAAGACTTCGCCGGAGCGGCGGAAGCGGACCTCGGCCTTTGAGGGGTGCACGTTGACGTCGACTTCCTGGGGCGGAATCGTCAAGTTCAGCACCAGCACGGGATAACGACCGATGGGCATCACGCTGCGGTAGGCCTCGCTGATGGCGGCCGAAAGAAGGCGGTCGCTGACCCAGCGGCCGTTGACGTAGAGCGCGATGTCGGCTCGTGACGACCGTTGGAGGTGGGGTTGCGAGATGAAGCCGTCGATTCCGAGCGTTGCGCCGGGCGGGAGTTCAATCAGGTCATCGACCAGGGCGGGGCCGTAAATGGCGTGCAGGGCGTTGCGCAGTTCGCCGTCGCCGGGGGTGCGGACGCGCTCGCGGTCGCCATCGTGCAGCGTGAAGGCGACGTGGGGATGGCCGAGTGCGGCACGAGTGACGGCGGCGATGATGTGGCCGAGTTCCGTGCGTTCGGCCTTGAGGAAGTCGAGGCGAGCCGGGATGCTTCTGAAGAGGCTGCGGACAGTGGCACGGGTGCCGCGGGCCCCGCCGACGGGGCGTTCATTGATGACGCGCTCGTCGCGCGCCACGACTTCGCGACCGGGCTGGCCCTCGCCGGTGACGGAGCGCAGCCGTAGTTCCGCGACGGCCGCGATGCTGGCGAGGGCTTCGCCGCGGAAGCCCAGAGTCTGGATGCGGGCGAGGTCGTCGACGGAGCTCAACTTGCTGGTGCAGTGGCGCTCCACGGCGACAGCAACCTCGTCGGGCGGGATGCCGCAACCGTCGTCGGTGACCTCGATCAGGGCCTTGCCGCCGTGTTCGACCGCGACATCGATGTGGCGGGCGTCGGCGTCGAGGGCGTTGTCCAGGAGCTCGCGGACGATGGAAGCGGGGCGCTCAATGACCTCGCCGGCGGCGATCTTGCCGCTGATCTCCGGCGGTAGGCGCCGGATGCTCACGCGCGGAGGGTTCGCTGCAACTCGTACAACGCCGTCAGCGCGTCGAGTGGCGCGAGCTGCTCGAGGTCCAGCGCCCGCAGGTCGTCCAGCACCGGGTGTTCGGGCGGCGGGAGGAGGCTGAGTTGGGTGGGGGCTGCGCGGCCGTTGGTCTGGCTCTCCAAGTCGCTGAGGATCGCGGCGGCGCGCCGGATGATGGTGGACGGCAAGCCGGCCATTTCCGCCACGTGGACGCCGAAGCTGCGGTCGGCGGCGCCGGGCGTGATGCGCCGCAGGAATACCACCTGACCCTCCTGCTCAATGGCTGCCGCGTTGAGATTGTGGACGCGCGGTAACAGATCGGCCGCCGAGGTTAGTTCGTGGTAGTGGGTGGCAAATATCGTGCGGGCGCGCAGGCGCGGGTGGTTGTGAAGGTGCTCAATCACGGCGCGCGCAACCGATATGCCGTCGTAGGTGCTGGTGCCGCGTCCGATCTCGTCCAGCACGATGAGGCTGCGGGGCGTGGCCTGGGAGAGGATGGCGGCTAGTTCCAGCATTTCGACCATGAACGTGCTGGCGCCGGCGCTGAGGTCGTCGTGCGCGCCAACGCGCGTGAAGATGCGGTCGACGATCCCGATCGAAGCGCGGGCGGCAGGCACGAAGCTACCGATCTGGGCCATCAGCACGATCAACGCGACTTGCCGGAGGTAGGTGGACTTGC
This sequence comes from Chloroflexota bacterium, assembly GCA_047516685.1. Taxonomy (GTDB): domain Bacteria; phylum Chloroflexota; class UBA11872; order UBA11872; family UBA11872; genus UBA11872. Next base: position 3,286 of record JAKZUJ010000224.1, read on the forward strand.
CGGCCATGTTGGGGCCGGTGAGCACGGCGATCTGACGCTCGGCGGTGTCCAGGAACGAGTCGTTCGGCACGAAGCGCTCGTGCTGGCCACGTTCGACGACGGGGTGACGTCCGGCCTCGATTTCCAGGCGGTCACCGTCATTCAACTCGGGTCGCACGTAACCCTGCCGTTCGGCCACCTCGGCCAGGCTGGCGGCCACGTCGAGCGCGGCCAGCGCCTGGGCGGTGCGTTGGAGGGATGGCCCGTCGGCGCTAAGGCGTTCGACCACTTCGTCGAACAGGGTGCGCTCCAGTTCGGCGATGCGTTCCTCGGCGCCGAGCACGCGGGACTCGTATTCCTTGAGCTCCGGCGTCACGTAGCGCTCGGCGTTGGCCAGGGTCTGGCGGCGCTGGTAGGAGTCCGGCACCTGTTCGCTGTAGGTGCGCCCGACTTCCAGGTAGTAGCCGAAGACGCGGTTGTAGCCGACCTTGAGCCCGCGCAGGCCGGTGGTTTCGCGCTCGCGGCGTTCCAGCCCGGCGATCCAGCCCTTGGCTTCGCTGGACGAGGCGACCACTCGGTCCAGCTCGGCGCTGTAACCGGCGCGGAAGATACGCTCGCCGCGCTCGGTGACGGCGCGCTCGATAAGGGCGCGAGCCTCCGTGCAAGGGTTCAGTGCGTCGCGCATGGCGTGTAGGGCCGGCTGACCGTCACCCAGTGACTGGCGCAGGTCGCCCACGGCGTCCAGCGCGGCCGCCAGATGGCGCACGTCCGACGCCGAGACCGCGCGTCGCACGATACGGTTCGCCAGCCGTTCCAGGTCGCCCACGCGGTCCAGGGCGGCCTGCGTGCGGCCGCGGAGGCTCGGGTCGTCGAGCAGAGACTGCACACGGGTCAGGCGCTGCTCCAGGCGGGCGCGGTCGATCAGGGGTCGGCTGATTTGCTCGCGCAGGCGGCGGGCGCCCATGGGCGTGTGCGTATGGTCCAACACCGCCATGAGGCTGCCCTCGCGGCGGGCATCACGCCCGGCCGTCTCCAGTTCCAGATTGCGGCGCGTGAAGGCGTCCAACTCCATGAAATCGGACGTGCCGTAGACGTGGACGCCGGTCAGCACGTGGAGCGCGGCGGGGTCGGTGTCCTCGACATAGCGCAACAGGACGCCGACCGCGTGGGTGGCCAGCGGACGCCCCTGCAAGCCCAGCCCTTCAAGGTCGTGAACCTGGAAGTGGCGTGTGACCAGCTCGCGAGCCGCGGCGGAGTCGCGCAGCCAAGCCTGGTCGTCGTGGGCAACGGCGTCCCGAACTTCGCCGTCCGGAAGACCAAGGGTTAGGGTCTCGCGCGCGCCGATCCGGGCCAGTTCACGCGCCAAGGCTTCCCGGCCGGCCTCGCAGGCGGCCAGGTCGCCGGTGGTGATGTCGGCGTAGGCCAGTCCGCGCGCATCACCGTCGCCCACCGCAACCGCCAGGTAGTTGTTCGCCTCGGGTTGCAGCCAGTCCTCGTCGACCACCGTGCCGGGAGTGATAACGCGCGTGACCCTGCGCTCCACGAGGCCGCGGCCGACTTCACCGACCTGATCGCAGACGGCGACCCGCAGACCGGCCTCAATGAGCCGCCCAATGTAGGTGGGGGCGGCGTGGTAGGGCACGCCGCACATCGGTACACGATGGCCCTTGCCGAAGTTGCGCGACGTAAGGACGATCTGCAAAACGGCTGCCGCGCGTTCGGCGTCCTCGCCGAACATTTCGTAGAAGTCACCGAGGCGAAAGAGCAGGATCGCGTCGGGCTGCTGTTGTTTTATGTCAAGAAACTGGCGCCGCAGCGGCGTCAGTTTCGGCTCGGGCGCCGTCGGCCGCCTCCTATCACGCGCTGCCGGACAAAAACCGAACTTTCGTTCAGCCTAGCACCGGGCGGGTGCAACCGAGCGGTTCCGTGGGTGCGACGATGATGGGGGTGGATGCTCGCGTTCGCGGGCATGGTGGGCGCGAGTTGGCGGTCCGCCGGGATAAGTCTCAGCCGTCAATCAAGGTGCGCAGGTAGTCGTGCGCCTCGGCGGCGTAGGCCAGCGGGTCCATGCCATCGAAGTTGGGGCTGTGCATCACCAGCCAGCCGTCGTAGCCGATGGCTTTCAGGCTGGCCACGACGCCTGGAATGTCCACGCCGCGCGAGTCGTCCACACGCAGGTTTCGGTATTGGACGTATCCGCCCTGGGCGGAGATTGGAATACCTTCACCCTCTCCAACCAGGAGCATGTTCTGCACTTCGGCGTGCTGGATATGCGGGGCCAGCGCCCGCACCGCCGCCAGCCCGTAGTCCTGGCCTTCGATGTAGAGGTTGGCAGCCTCAAAGACCAGCCCCACGTTGCTCCGGTTGACGCGTCGCAGCATGTCCAACGAGCCGGCCACAGTGTTGAACGGGGTTCCGTGGTGGGTGAACTGCACCAAGTCAACGCCGAGCGCGGCGGCCTGGTCAGCCGCGTTGCGCACCAGGGGAATCTGTTCGATCGACCCAATGCTGGGCCGAATGCGTTGCGCCCCGATTCGCAGGGCGAGGTCCAGGTACTCATCGAAACGTGGCGAGAAGCGTCCCTCGGTGGCGGAATCGGCAACCAGGCAACAGGCCGCCAGGCCATTTTCGTCCAGCGCTTGCCGCACTTCGACGACTCGGGCCGCCGAGGCGCCGGCATCCAATTGGGAGTTTCGGATTTCGAGGGCTTCGTAACCGATGCGCGCGGCGGACTCGGCAAGTTTCGGCAGATTGATCAGCGCCTGCGTCTTTTCGTGCGGGGCCTCGGCGATCCGACCGGACAACGCCAGCTTCATCTGCAACTCCTG
>JAKZUJ010000225.1:0-28232 GCA_047516685.1 Chloroflexota bacterium
CATCGCGCCGATCACGGCGTTCGACACCACCGGCTTCAGCTGCACCATCGCCGGCGAGGTCAAGGACTGGGACCCGAACGCCCTGCTGGGTCGTAAGCTCGCCCGCCGCACCGACCGCTTTTCCCAGTTCGCCATCGTGGCCGCGCGCCACGCGGTGGCCGACGCCGGCCTGGAAATCAACGAAGACAACCGCGACGCCATCGGTTGCTTCATTGGCAGTGGCGTCGGTGGGTTGCTGGTGTTGGAAGAGCAGGTGCACACGCTGCGCGACCGCGGCCCTTCGCGCGTCTCGCCGTTTCTCATCCCTGAAATCATCGCCAACATGGCGGCGGGCATGGTCGCGATCGACCTGGGCATCGGCGGACCGAACATCGCCATAGTGACGGCCTGCGCGACGGGTGCGCACTCGATTGGGGAAGCCGCGGCCACCATCAAACGCGGCGCGGCCGACGTAATTCTGGCTGGCGGCACCGAGGCGGCCATTGGGCCGATTGGCCTGGCCGGCTTCTGCGCGGGACGTGCCCTCAGCACGCGCAATGACGACTACGAGCACGCCTCGCGGCCGTTCGACAAGGATCGCGATGGCTTTGTGGCGGCGGAAGGCGCCGGTGTGCTGGTCCTGGAGAGCTACGAGCACGCCAGCGCGCGCGGCGCGCCGATCCATGCCGAGATTCTGGGCTATGGGCTGAGCTCCGATGCGTTTCATATCACGCAGCCCCCGGCCGCCGGCGACGGCGCGGCCCGCTCGATGCGAGGCGCCCTGAAGGATGCCGGGCTCGATACGTTCGCAATCGACTACATCAACGCGCACGGCACGTCGACGCCCGCGGGCGACCTTGCCGAGACCAACGCGGTCAAGCAAGTGTTCAACGGGTCCGGCGGCCCGGTGCCGGTAAGTTCGACGAAGTCAATGATGGGGCACTTGATCGGGGCGGCTGGTTCGGTTGAAGCCATGCTGTGCATCCGAGCTATTCGTGACGGCGTTGTGCCCCCGACCATCAACTATGAGACGCCCGATCCGGACTGCGATCTTGACTACGTGCCCAACGAGCCCCGCGAATTGCCTGTGAAGCGCGCGATGTCCAACAGCTTTGGCTTCGGCGGCCACAACGCCACGCTGATCGTCGGCGCGGTCTAGGCGGTTGGGCGAATCTCGAACCCGGTGGAACCTGGCGCCGACGTGGGCTATCCCCGACGGATCCGCGCGCTGCTGGACGCGATGCGGCGGCTCGATTTATCGGAGCTCGAAATCCGCATCGGCGATGACCGAGTGGCGGTCCGACGTCCCGACGCGGGCGCAGTCGCCGCCGGACCGTCCGTCGCGCCCAGCGCCGTGCCGCCGCCCGCGCCGCCGCCTTCCGGCACACCGGTCACCTCACCGTTGGCCGGAACCTACTACGGCTCTCCTCGGCCAGGCGCCGAACCGTTTGTGCGCGTGGGCGACCAGGTGGCCGCCGGTGATGCGATTGGACTGGTGGAGGCCATGAAGGTCTTCAACGAGATCACGACCGACCACGCCGGCGAGGTCGTCGCCGTGCTTGTCGACAATGGCGATACCATCGCGGCAGGGCAGCCCCTGATCATCGTGGATACTGGCGCCGGATCGTGAACGAACGACGCCGCGCCGGCCCCGGAAAGTTGAGGCGACTGTGAGCGTGCAGGTAGGTCGACGTCTGGCGGGACTGGCGCCGCGGCTGGCCGTTTCCGACGGCGTGCTCGTCGTTGTCTTTGCCCTGCTCATGATTCCGGCGGCGCAGGCCAAGATCGAGGCCGATCCCGTCCCCTACACCCTGCAAGTGCTGTTTGTCCTGCTGACGGGCCTTGTGCTGGGTCCCTGGCGCGGCGCGGCGGCTATGTTGCTCTACGCCGTGATGGGCTTCGCCGGACTCCCCGTGTTTGCGCGCGGAGGTGGCCCGGCCTACTTCCTGACCCCTACCGCTGGGTATATCTACGGGTTCGTGGTTGCGGCCTTCGTGACCGGCATGGCCTCACAGATGCTGCACAATCGCTTTGACTCGGCAGTCGACGGCAGCCGCGGCGCCATTCTGCGGTTCGTGCGGATCGACCTCCTGGCGGCCCTGGCCGGGGTTCCGTTCATCTATGTCTTTGGCGTGAACCACCTGGCTCTCTACTATGTACTCGCCACGGACGAGTTGAACCCTTGGGGTAAGGCGTGGTCCGCGGGCGCGGGTATCTTTATCTGGTACGACATCTTGAAAGCCGCCATAGCCGCCGCTCTCGTTAGTAGCGCCGGTATGCGAAGAGAGGGACTCCGTGGGAATGGTTGACCGTGTGATTGCCGTGGTTTCGGACAAGCTCGATGTGCCGGCGGATCAGATCTCCGCGGACTCTCGGTTTGTGGATGACTTGAACGCCGACTCCCTGGATCAGGTCGAACTGATCATGGCGCTCGAGGACGAATACGACCTGACGATCCCGGACGAGGACGCCCAGAAGCTCATGACGATCAACGACGCGGTTCAGTACATCACCGACAAAACCTAGGGCCCGACACTAGAGCGTCAGTCGCGAGGCCGAAGCGTCGGCCTGCACTCCCTGGGTTGACGGTGCTTGCGGTTCGAAGCGCCGATTGGTTGCGGCGTCGGCTGGACAGCCCTGCCTTGCCAGGTATCACTGCCGGTGGCGCCCGCACGCGGCATCCACCAACCGCAAGCTGGACTTATGGATGGCTCCAGGGCGCGAAAGCGCCTTGAGGTCGCGTCACGTCGCTTTCCCAGCGCGCATGTGCGCTGGTGCGTGGTGAAGGCTTAGAGCAGTCCGGTGCTGACTGCCGATTGCGCCCAGGTCAGCAGGCCGCCGCCCACGATCCCAAAGGCCACCGTGGCGCCGGCTACAACGGCGATCACCGCCGAGTGGGTGTCGGCCACGATCGCCGACGGCGGCACGTCCCCGGCGGCTGCCGGGACGGTGTCATCCGCCTCGTGCATAAACATCATCACGACGATCCGCAGGTAATAGAAGGCCGAGATGACGGACGTTATGACCAGCACCACCGCCAGCCAGACAAAGTTGGCGTCAACGGCTGACTGCAGGATATAGAGCTTGCCCAGAAAGCCGGAGAGCGGCGGCACGCCGGTGAGTGACAGCATGAAAATGGCCATCGCAACGGCCGGTAGCGGCGCGCGCTGTGCCAGGCCGCGGAACGCCGAGATGTCGTTGCTGCCCGTCTGGGTTTCCACCACGTACGCCACGGCAAACGCGCCAAACGTCATGAACGAGTAGACGAAGCCGTAGAACAGCACCGATGGGATGCCAATGAACGTGGCGGTTTCTTCCGTCTGGCTGACCGCGGCCAGCCCAACCAGCATGTAGCCCGTGTGCGCGATGCTGGAGTACCCAAGCAGGCGCTTGACGTCGGTCTGGGCAATGGCGGCCAGGTTGCCCAGGATCATGGTCGCGGCCGCGATGACGGCCAGCGCGATGGCAATGTTGGCGGCCAGCGGCTCGAAGGCCAGCGTGACCACACGCGCCAGCAAGGCCATGGCGGCCACCTTCGGGCCGACGGAAATGAACGCGGCCGCCGGTGTGGGAGCCCCTTGGTAGGCGTCAGGCGTCCAGGCGTGAAACGGTACCGCGGCGACCTTGAAGCCCATCGCTACCAGGACCAGTCCCAGCGCGAACAGCGTCCATGGAGTCTCACCGTGGGCCGCGAGCCTGGTGGCCGTCTCCGCCAGGTTGGTCGTGCCGGTCAGGCCGTAGGTCCAGGCAATGCCGTAGACCAGGATGGCTGACGCAAACGCGCCCAGTGCGAAGTACTTCATGGCGGCTTCCAGCGACTCGCGGCGGAAGCGCGTGAGGCCAACGAGCACGTAGACGGGAATGGCCATGGTCTCAATGGCGATGAAGGCGGTTGTCCAGTCCGCGGCGCCGACCAGAAGCATCATGCCCAGCAGGGAAAACTGGAGCAGCGCGGCGAAATCCGTGAGCGGGGCCGTGGAGAACCGCTGCGCACCAAACACGATCGCCAGCGAGGCCAGGATGAGGAAGAGCGTGCGGAAGAAGGTGGAGTAGCCGTCGACGACCAGCTGGCCGGCGAAGATTTCCACGGCGGCATTGTCCGGCGGCGCGCGCATGAACATGAACAGCGCGGCCAGGCCATTGCCGCCAAGTGCCAGGCCGACGCTCGTCCAGCGCCGGTCGCCGCGGGTGATGGCGGCCCACAGGAGCAGCGCCAGGGCGGTGCCCAGCACGGTCAGCTCGGGAAGAACGTAGCCGATATCCGAGGGTTCGATCATCGTTTACCCGGCCAGCCCGGCGGTGGTGGCGCTCAGGAGGCGCACAAACGTGTCCGGCATGATGCCGACCCAGACGACTAACACGCCCAGGCCAACGAACGTCAATATTTCGGTGCGATTGAGGTCAGGAATTGTGGCTAGCGCCTGGTTGCGAAGTCGGCCCAGCGCGACCCGCTGGTACATCCAGAGCATGTAGGCGGCGGCAAGGATCACGCCGAGAGCCGCAAGCACGCCGACGCCGGTTGCGTAGTCAAAGGCGCCAACGAGGATGAGGAACTCACCCACGAAGCCGCTAAGCAGTGGCAGCCCAAGCGACGCCAGCATGAAGAACCCAAAGATCGCGGTATACACCGGCATGCGCGGCGCCAGGCCGCCGAGTTCGTCGATCCGGCGCGTATGCGCTCGTTCGTAAATCACGCCGACGGCAAAGAAGAGCGCGGGGCTTACCACCCCGTGGCTGAGCATCTGTACCAGCGCGCCATCGATACCGGTCTGCGTGGCGGTGAAAATGCCGAGCGTGACAAAGCCCATGTGGCTGACGCTGGAATAGGCCACCAGCTTCTTCAAGTCGGGCTGGACCATGGCGACCAGCGCGCCGTAGACGATGGCCACCAGCGAGAGCGCGACCATGAGCCCGCGCGCTTCGTCCACGGCGCCGGGCGCCATCGGCAGCAGGAAGCGCAGGAAGCCGTAGGCGCCCATCTTCAGCAGCACGCCCGCCAGCACCATGCTGCCCGCCGTTGGCGCTTCGACATGCGCGTCCGGCAGCCAGGTGTGGAACGGGAACATGGGCACCTTGATCGCAAAGGCCAGGAAGAAGGCCACGAACACCCAGCGCTGCAGCACCTGTGAAGCCGCGGACATTTCTTCCGGAATGGCCTCGATGTCGAAGGTGCCGGTGTGGAGGCGGATCGCCAGGATCGCCACGAGCATCAGCACACTGCCGGCGAAGGTGTAAAGGAAGAACTTGACCGTGGCGTACACGCGGCGCTCGTGTCCCCAGACCCCGATCATCAGGTACATCGGGATCAGCACCATTTCCCAGAAGACGTAGAAGAGGATGAAGTCGAGGGCGACGAACACGCCGAGCATTGCCGTCTGAAGGGTGATCAGCGCCACGAAGAACTCGCGCTCACGCCGGTGAATGGTCAACCAGCCGGCCGCGACGACCAGCGGGCCGAGGATGCCGGTCAGCAGGACCATCAGGATGGAAATGCCGTCCACACCGAGCTTGTAGGTGATGCCGAGCGCAGGAATCCAGGGCGCGGACTCCACGAATTGATAGCCGGCGGCCTCGTGGTCGAACGTGACCGTGACGATGATGGCGAGCGCCGCCTGCACGAGGCTGGCGCCCAACGCCCCGATGGCGATGGCGTTGCGACTGCGCGCCAGCAAGACTGTCGGCAACCCGATCAGGAGCGGCAGCCAGAGGGCCAGGGAGAGGAGCGGGAAATCGAGGGCGGCTTCGCCGGTTGTCATGCCAGTCATCTAAAGAGCACCAGGCTGCCTACCGTCAGCACCAGGCCAGCCACCATCAAGAGCGCGTAGTTCTGGGCCTGGCCGGTCTGGATACGGCGGACCTGCCCGGCAGTGAAGCGGGAGAGATAGCCGACGCCGTTGACAATGCCGTCGATTACACCTACGTCAAAGCCCCACGAGATCATTGCCGTGGCCCTGGTGAAGGCCACGCCAAACCCGTCGCCGAGGTGATCCATGTACCACTTCTGACGGAAGAGCGTTTCGGCGCCCGGCGCGACCCGCCGCGCCAGCGCGGGGATACTCATCCCTCGGCTGTACGCGCCCAGGGCCAGCAGTAGGCCGCCGCCGGCCGCAATGGTCGAGATCAGTGCAAGGACAACTGTCGCGGGCGGTCCAGCGCCTTCCAGGTGCACGACGCCGGCCGTGTGCTCAAGGAAGCCGTGGATGATTCCGTGCTCCGGCGGGATGCCCAGCACCACGCCGGCAAGCACTGCCCCAGCCGCCAGCACGATGAGCGGCAGGGTCATCACCCAGGGCGACTCATGTGCGTGCGCGTGCAACTCCGCGTTGCGCGGCTTGCCGTGGAATGTCTTGACGATCATGCGGAAGGTGTAGAAGGCGGTCATGACGGACACGGCGAGCCCGGTGCCGTAGAACACCCAGTAAATGCCCGCGCCGTGGTCCGCGGCGAGTGCCGAGCCCGGATCGGCACTCGCCTTGAGGTGGGTGAGGGCCAGGATTTCATCCTTACTCCAGAAGCCGGCCAACGGGAAAATCGCGGCCAGCGCCAGCCCGCCCAGGATGAATGTGGCGTAGGTGACGGGGAGCTTGCGCCAGAGGCCGCCCATCTGACGCATGTCTTGCTCGTCGTTCAACGCGTGAATCACGCTGCCCGAGCCGAGGAACAGCAGAGCCTTGAAGAACGCGTGCGTGGCCAGATGGAAGATCGCAACGGTATAGGCGCCCACCCCCACGGCCAGGAACATCAGGCCGAGCTGACTGACGGTTGAATAGGCCAGCACGCGCTTGATGTCGGTCTGCGTCAAGGCAATGGTGGCGGCCATGAAGGCGGTGAACGTGCCCACCGCGGCAATCAACAGCAGCGCTTCGGGCGCGAGCGTGTAGATGGGGTTAAGCCGCGCGACCAGGTAGACGCCGGCCGTGACCATGGTTGCGGCGTGGATCAGGGCGCTGACCGGCGTTGGGCCTTCCATCGCATCAGGCAGCCACACGTGCAGCGGGAATTGCGCCGACTTGCCCATCGCGCCGATGAACAGCAGGCAGGCGATGGCGGTGACCATGCGTGGGTCCGCCGCACCCAGCCCGTCAAAGATTTCCCGGTAGCGCAGCGTTCCGAACTCGTGGAACGCGAGGATGATTCCAATCGCGAGTCCAAAGTCCCCGATACGGTTGACGAGAAACGCCTTCGTGGCGGCCGTGTTGGCGCTGTCCCGCTCATACCAGAACCCGATCAGGAGGTACGAGCACAGCCCCACCATCTCCCAGAAGATGAAGAGTTGGAGCAGGTTGTCCGAGATGACCAGCATGATCATGCTGAAGACGAACAACGGAATCCAGGTGAAGAACCGTGGCTTGTTCGGGTCGTGGTCCATGTAGCCGACGGCGTACATGGACACCAGCGTGCTCACGCCGGTGACGACCAGCAGCATCATGATCGTGAGTGCGTCCGTCAGGAAGGCGATCTCGATGTTGAATCCGCCGCTGGCGACCCACTGGTAGAGCACCGACGAGTCTTTATCGGAGCCAGCGCTTTCGATCCAAAGCGCCACGGTGCCTGCAAACGACCCGAAAATCGCCAGGGTCGACACCCAGCCTGTCCAGCGCGGACCGCGCCGTCCCGCCAGGCCGTTGGCCGCGAAGGCCAACAGCGGCAGCAGGGGAATGATCCAGGGCGCGTTCAGCATCCGGACGACCTCACACGTGACATGAACACCATCAGCCGCTCAGGCTGTCGAGTTGGTCCACGTTGACCACCGGATAGACCCGGCTGAGAGCTACCAGGATCGCCAGCCCAATCGCCACTTCGGCGGCGGCGACGGTCAGCGAGAACACGACGAGGATGAACCCGGCCTGGTCGTCCAGGTAGCGAGAGAAAGCCGCCAGGGTCACATTCGCTCCCTGGAGCATTAACTCGATGCACATGAGCATCACAATGGCGTTGCGGCGGATGAGCACGCCGGTTGCTCCCAGCGCAAACAGCAGGGCGCCGACGACCAGGAATCCATTGAGCATCATCGGGCGGACTCGTCCAGCGCCGGCGAGGGCTGCGCGGCTTGCGCCTCAGTCTCGTCCGCGAGCGAGCCGCCGGTTTCCTGCGGATAGTCGGCGCGCTCGTGAGACTCGATGCGGCGCGCCAGCACGATTGCTCCCACCGTTGCCGCGGTCAGCATCACGCTGGCCGTCAGGAAGGGCAGCGTGTAGTCGTTGAACAGCGCCACGGCCAACGCCTGGGTGCTGCCGCCCAGTTCCGAAACGGTGGATGGCGGAAACGCGCCCTTGATCGATTCGCTGATTTCCGGTGTGCCGACGCTAATAACCACCCCTTCGACGGCCAGCAGGATTCCGAGCGGAATCCCCAGCCACATCTGGCGGTGCGTGACCCGCTCTTCGGGTAGGCGCCGCATGTCCAACATCATCAGCGTGAACAGAAACAGCACAACGATGGCGCCTGCGTAGATCGCGATCTGGGCCACGGCCAGGAAGCCGGCCCCCAGAATCACAAACAGACCCGCCACGTGGAAGATGACGGTCACCAGCGAGATGGCCGAGTGCACCGGATTGCGCGCGGCCAACATCACAACGCCAGCGCCGACCGCGGCAGTCGCCAGGTACCAGAAGGCAACGGTGGTCTCGAGATTGTCAGCCACGTTCGAACCAATTCGCGATGGCCGCGCCCGGCCCGACGTTCTTTTGCTCGACTTCCCGGTTGGCCTGATCCTTCTCATAGATCTCGATCATCTTGATGCCGTCAATCAACAGGCCGCGGCGATCTTCGGTGATCAGGTGGAAGTCATGCGTGCGTTGGAGGGCGTCGACCGGGCAGGCCTCGATGCAGAAGTAGCAGAACACGCAGCGGCCGACGTCGAAGAGATAGCGGTCAACGAACCGCGTGCCGTCCGCGTTCTCGCTCGTGTCGACTCGGATCACGTCATTGGGACAGGCGGTCTCGCAGAGGCCGCAGCCTACGCACGTCATGCCGCCGGTCACTTCGTCGCGACGCATGCCAACCTGTCCGCGGAAGCGGTACGAGATATCTCGCAACTGCTCGGGATAGAGGACGGTTGCCGGCTTGCGGCCGGTGACCATCAGCATGGTCTTCAGTCCCTTGATCACACCAGAACCGAGTGGCATGCGCTAGCTCCAAGCCATCCGTAGACCGGCCGCGATGAGAAGGTTCACCACGCCGATCGGAATAAGAATCTTCCAGCAGAAGTTCATGAGCTGGTCGTAGCGGAACCGCGGCTGCGTGGCACGCAGCAGAAAGAATCCGAACATGAACACGCTGCACTTGAGCAGGAACCAGACGACCCCTGTCAGCGCTTCCAGTCCAGGGATAGTCCAGCCGTGCCAGCCGCCGAGAAACAGCGTGGTGACAAGGGCCGCCATGAGCAGCATATTGGCGTATTCGGCCATGAAGAAGAAGGCCCAGCGCATGCCGGAGTATTCAACGTGAAACCCAGCCACCAACTCCGACTCAGCTTCCGGCAGGTCAAACGGCGCCCGATTGGTCTCGGCAACGGCCGCGACCAGGAATAGGAAAAAGCCAATGAGCTGCGGAACGATAAACCACAACCCAGCCTGGGCGTCCACGATGTCGATCAGGCTGAGCGAGCCGCTGTAGATGATCACGGACAGCACGCCCAGACCCATGACCAGTTCGTAGCTAATGATTTGCGCGCTGGAGCGCAGGGAGCCGAGGTGGGCGTACTTGCTGTTGGACGACCAGCCCGCCAGCACAACGCCGTAGACGCCGAGCGATCCCATGGCCAGGAAGAAAAGAACGCCGACGTTGAGATCGGCGACCCACAAACCAATCGTTCGACCCATTTCGACCTCGGGTCCAAAGGGGACGATTGCCCAGGCCGCCATGGCCGGCACGACCATCATGACCGGTGCAAACCAGTAGACACCCTTGTCGGAGTTTTCAGGGATCATGTCTTCCTTGATTCCCAGCTTGAGCCCGTCGGCCGCTGATTGCAGCGATCCGCGCCAGCCCACGCGGTGCGGGCCGTAGCGGGACTGCATGCGACCAAGCACCCAGCGCTCCAGCAGCACCATGGGTATGGCGCCGAGCGCAAACAGCACGAAGATCGCCAGCACCTTGGTGATGAGGATCAGCCAGGCCCAAAAGTCCATGCCTAGGCCTTGCTCACGCGCACGGCAGTACCGTCGGGGGCTCGCGGGTCAAGCTGACGCGGCGCGGCTTCCAGGAACCGGTCGGGAAGGCTCACCACGCCCGACGGTACGCGCCGGGCCACGAGCGCTTTCAAATTGACTTCACCGCCCGCGGATGCCACGTGCACGCGGTCGCCATGTGCGATCTGGAGTCGTTCGGCGTCGGCGGGATTCAACTCGGCCACCGCGTCGGGAAGCATCACGGTCAGGCTGGGTGCGTGGCGTCCGGCCACGCCCGCCGTATAAAGATGCTGCTCGGTCGCCAGCACAAGTCTGTCGTCGTTCAGGGTCGGTAGATCGGCGCCATTCACGGCGACGGCCTGGCGAGATCCCGGAATTGACGGCGGTATGGACAGCGTGGCCAACTCGGCTGAAATCGGCTCGTGGCTGCGCCAGCCAAAGTCTGCGCCCAGGGCGGCGGCGATGCGCGCCACGATCTCCCAATCCGGGCGGGCTTCGCCCACCGTCGGGATCGCCGGTTCGAGCCGACCCAGCCGGCCTTCAAAGTTGGTGAAGTGCCCGCCCTTCTCGGCGAACGACGCACCCGGCAGCACCACGTCGGCGACTTCAGCCGTGGCGTTCATAAAGATGTCCTGCACGACCACAAGTGACGCATCGCGCAGCGCCGCACGCGTGCCGTTGGGGTTGGCCGCGCCGCCCACGACGTCTTCGCCAATCACGTAGAGCGCCTGCATGGGACCTTCCACAAAGTCAGCGAACGGCAAGCCCGGAACGTCGCTGAGATCAACGCCCCACATCTCGCCGACCTGGCTTCTGGCGTCGGCATCCGCGAGCGGCCGGGCTCCGGGCAGCAGGTCGGGCGCCATGCCTACGCGGAAGGTTCCGACCGAGTTGGCGCGCTCGGGCAGCGGGAACAGCTTCACGCCGTCGTGCGCCAGCGCCAGATTTGCGGCGGCCTGCGCGATATCAACTGCCTTGCCGAGCGTCCAGACGCCCGTGTCCCATACGACGGCCACGGATTCGGCCGCGCCGACCGACTGGATGATCTCCGCCAATGTTGCGGCATCAACGCCGGTTGTCTGTTCAAGGCCATCGGCCGATCCGCTGGCGAGCGCACCGAGGAAGGCGGCTTCGGCGCCTGGGCGCACACGCGCGGAGACCGAGGCAAAGTCATCGAGCCCACTGCCCAGCCGCGTGGCGACCACCAGCTTGCGCGCCGCGTCGCGGGCCGCCTGCTTGATGTGCGCTCCAACAACGTTGTGGGTCTGCCCGATGTCCGCGCCCACCACCAGGATAAGATCCGCCGCCAGCAATTCGCTTTGCGTATGCGGACCTACGTCGCTGCCCAACACCGCACGCAGGGTGCGAGCCACGGCGTGCAGACCGCTGTCCTGGCTGTACACGTTGTTCGTGCCCAAGACAGCGCGGGCAAAGCGCTGGAGGGTGTAGTTGTCCTCGTTGGTCGTGTTGGGTGAACCGACCACACCCACGGCGCCGGGGCCGTGGGCGTCCAAAACGTCGCGCAGCCCATTGGTGATCGCATCCAGCGCCGCGCGCCAGCTCACCGGCCACAGCACGCCGCCGCGGCGAACCATCGGCTGGGTGATCCGGTCCTCGCTGTTCACGAAGGAGTGGCCGAAGAACCCCTTGGCACAGAGGATGCCGCGATCCGGATCTTCGAGGCCGTTTGTGCGCGTGCGCACAACTTCGCCATGCCGCGACTCCACGAGGATCGAACATCCAACCGCGCAATGTGGACAGGTGGAGGCGGTCTTTTCGGTCTGCCAGCTTCTCGCCGAGTGCTTAAAGGGGCGGCTCAGCAGGGCCCCGACCGGGCAGGTTTCAATGCACATGCCGCAGCGTTCGCAGTCCATGAAGTCGTGCTGCGCCGGAGCAATAAAGGTGCCAACGCTGCGTTCCACGAAGTCCAGGGCGTGCACGCCGATCTGCTCGTCGCAAATGCGAACGCAGCGCCCACAAAGGATGCAGCGGTTGTGATTGAGGAGGATGACCTCGTTGAGGATCTCCTCAGGGTGGGCCTTGGGGACGGTTTCATACGGGCTCTGGTGAATTTCCTGGTCAAATACCTCGTCCTGCAACTCGCAGCTTCCCGCCTGGTCGCAGTACGGGCAGTCCAGCGGATGGTGCTGCAGCTGCAGTTCGATCACGTGCTTGCGGATGTCGCGGATGCTCTGGCTGTTGGTCACCACCGTCATACCGTCGCCGGCCGGCGTGGTGCACGAGGCTGTCGGGCGCGGCGGTCCCGGCTGCACCTCAACCACGCACATGCGGCAGGCGCCGTAGGGCTTCAGCCGCGGGTCGGTGCACAGGGTCGGAATCTCGACGCCAATGGACTCACAGGCCTGCAACACGGTCGCGCCGCGCGGCACCTGCACTTCAATGTCGTCGATCGTGAGCGTGACTGTATCGGTACTCATCGATCAACCTCACCCAGCACTATATCGACGCTGCCGATAATGGCCACCACGTCGGCGATCAGGCTGCCCACACTGATTTCCTCAATGATGCTCAGATTGACGAAGGACGGCGAGCGCACGTGGCACCGGTACGGCGTACCGGTGCCGTCGCTGACGAAGTAGAAGCCCAACTCACCCTTCGGATTCTCGATCCCGAAGTACGCCTCGCCGGGAGGCGGCTGCACCCCGTGCATTACCAGCTTGAAGTGGTTGATCATGGCTTCCATGTCCACTGGCACGCGGCCGATGTCCGGCGGCACGATCTGCGGCATGTCCACGTTTGACGGTGCGTCCAGCGGCAGATCCCGCAACGCCTCCACGCACTGTCTGATGATGCGGCAGGACTGGTACATCTCGTTCAGGCGCACCAGGTAGCGAGCGTAGACATCGCCCTCGGTGAACACCGGCACCTCGAAGTCCACCAGGTCATAGGCCGCATATGGCCGCGCCTTACGCAGATCCCAGGCAATGCCGGAACCGCGAACCACCGGGCCCGTCAGCCCGTAGCTCAGCACCTGTTCTTGAGTGATAAACCCGACGTCGCGCGTTCGCTCGATGAACACTTCGTTCTCGGTGAGCAGCGCGTCAATCTCATCCAGCGCGTAGCCGTTGAGGAACGCTTCCACGTTGTCCAGCCACTGGTCGCCCACGTCGTGCGGCCCAGTGCCGCCCACGCGCATAAAGGAGGTGGTCAGCCGCGCGCCACAGGCTTCTTCGAAGAGATAGAGAATCTTTTCGCGTTCACGCAGCGACCACAGAAACGCCGACATCGCGCCGATGTCCAGTCCGTGGGTGCCCAGCCAAATGTGGTGGGCGGACAGACGCGAAAGTTCCGCGACGGCGGTCCGGAGGTAGCGGGCGCGCAGGGGAATGTCATCGGTGATGCCCATCAGTTTCTCGATGGCCATCAGGTAGCCCATGTTGTTCGAGGGGCCGGACGTATAGTCCATCCGGTCCGTCAGCGTGATGCCGCCGCGGTAGTCGTGCACCTCCAGCAGCTTTTCCACGCCGCGGTGCAGATAGCCCATGTCGGCGTCGCAGCGGCGGACTTCCTCGCCGTCCAGTTCGACCACCAGGCGGAGCACGCCGTGGGTGCTGGGGTGCTGCGGACCCATGTTGAGGATCATGTTGTCCTCGCCGCCGCGCTCCAGGTCAACGCGCGGGCCGGCCACTCCGGGTTCCACGGTCATGCGCCGCTCGCCTCGTCTACGTCCGCCCAGAAGTCGTCCGGGTCAAGCCGCCCGACCAGATCGTTGCGGTGGGCGTCTTCGGGGAATGTTGGACCTTCCACGGGGTACTCCTTGCGCAGTGGATGGCCCTCGTAACCTTCAGGAAGGAGGATGCGCTTCAGGTTCGGGTGCCCAATAAAGCGGATGCCGAAGAGGTCAAAGACCTCGCGCTCCAGGTACTTGGCGGAATCGTAGGCCTCGGTGGCGGAGGCGACGGACCCACCGTCGGCCAGGCGCGCGCTCACGCGGGCAAACAGATTATTTGTCAACGAGCGGTACTGCCAAAGCACCTGGAATTCGCGGCCGGCGTCCAGCGGCCAGTGCACCGCCGTGACGTCAATGAGTTGCTCCAGCCGTAGTTCGGGGTCGTCGCGAAGAGCGGAGAACAACGCCGGAAACGCTTCCGACGCCACCTCGGCCACCGGGTCGCCGTGGTCCACGCGGCCGCCCAGGTAGGCCGCGCCAGCGTGTTGCCGGACGCGATCCAGGATCGCCTCGGGCGTCAGGGTTGGTGAAGCCGCTGGTACCAACACGCGCTAGCGGTTCCAGTCCAGGGCGCCCTTGCGCCACTCGTACACGTACGCCACCGCCAGGATGAGAATGAAGAACACGCCGGCTCCGAACAGGGAGACGCGGTCGTCGATCATGTTGAAGTAGAGCGCCCAGGGGTAGAAGAAGAGCAGCTCGACGTCGAAGATCAGAAAGGTCACGGCAACCAGGTAGAAGCGAATGTTGTGCCGGCCGCGCGCGTCGCCGATGGGAGGCATGCCTGATTCGTACGCCTCGACCTTGGCGGGGAATTTTCGGCGCGGCTTCAGCAGCATGGTTCCGACCAAGCTGCCGACCGCAAAGAGGAAGGCGACAACCATCAAGAGGACAATCGCTACCCAGCTAGGCATCGGTCTGCGTCGCCTGTCCCCTTGCCGTGTGCGGCTGCGTTGTGATCATTTTCACAAACTGCGCGCATAATACGCGCCAATGGTGCGGCTCGCGAACCGACGGGGCCTCGGACGCGTCGACATTCAGCCCGAGAGGGAGTAGGAAAGGTATTCGACTTCTACCGCCAGATCGACGTTCGAGAGCTGTACGTGCTCCGGAACGCGCAGCTGAGTCGGCGCGAAATTCAGGATGGCGCGCACGCCGGCCGCCACGGCCTGGTCGACCACCTGCTGCGCCGCGCACGCCGGGACGGTGACGATCACCATGTCGATCCGCTCGTCAGCCGTGGCGCGGGCAAGGTCGTCGACGGGAAGCACCTGCGTGCCGTTGACCGTCGTCCCGGTCACCGCCGGATCGCTATCAAAGGCCGCGACGACATCGAACCCTTGGTTGTTAAAGCCCGGATAGGCCATAAGCGCTCGCCCCAGGTTGCCAACGCCGACGAGCCCGATGCGCCAGCCACGGTCGATTCCCAGGATAGTGGCGAGCCGCTGCCGCAGCGACGTGACCGCGTAGCCAACACCCCGTTTGCCGAACGAGCCGAAGTAGGCGAGATCGCGCCGAACCTGGGCAGCGGTGAATCCTGTGAGCGAGGCGAGCGTTTCGGACGACACGTTGGGCTGGCCATCTGCCTGAACCGCGCTCAGCACGCGGTAGTAGGTCGATAGTCGCCTGATGGTTGTCGGCGGAACGGGTCGGTGTTGGTTGGCGTCGTCCATTGGCTTCGCGGCCACCGCGAACGCGCCTATTCTTGCAGCCTCTATTGATCCTCGCTCCGGCGACGAGATTAACCGGACGCGGTTGACGAGTGTTCGCACGCGCCTATGCTCGCGGACCGTTCCGAGACGACCTGAAAGCCCATGCAGCCCACACGTCTGGCACGCGGCGCCCCGTGAGCGGCGTGCGCGTCGGTGTGGACGTGGGTGGCACGTTTACTGACTTTGCCGTCGCGACTGCCGACGGACTGCACGTCTTCAAGATCTCGAGCACGCCGCATGACCCAGCCGTAGCGGTCTTGGAGGGTCTGCGGCGCGCCGGGGTCGGGTCGGATGGGACGGTGGTTCATGGCTCGACCGTGGCCACGAACGCCGTCCTGGAGCGCAAGGGCGCTCGAACCTTGCTCGTCACGACCGCCGGATTTCGCGATGTCCTGGAGATCGCGCGCCAGAATCGCCCCGCGCTTTACGCCGTTGAACCACGCAAACCGCCGCCGCTGATTGAGCGCGAGCTTCGGCTGGAGGTCGACGAGCGTGTGGGTGCGGACGGTACCGTCCGGCGTCCGCTGGAGCGGGCGTCGCTGGACGACCTGACTGCGCAGGTGCGCAGTCTCGATCCCGAAGCGGCCGCGGTGTGCCTGCTCTTCAGCTTTCTGCGCCCGTCGCATGAACGCGCCGTGCGGGCCGCGCTGCGCCGGGCCGGCGTGCGCTGGATATCTATTTCATCCGAGGTGCTGCCCGAGCACCGGGAATACGAGCGCACCAGTACGACCGTGGTTGACGCGTACGTGGCGCCGGTGATTGGCCGCTACATTCGCCGCCTGGAGCGGGCGGCGCCGGGCCAACTATGGATCGTCCAGTCCAGCGGCGGGGTTCTGCGTTCGTCTGAAGCGGTCGCGGCGCCGGTGCAGTCCGTCCTCAGTGGTCCGGCCGCCGGGGTGGTTGGCGCACGGGCCGTGGCTACGGCCTCCGGCTTCACTCACATTGTGACGTTGGATATGGGCGGCACGTCGACCGATGTGGCGATCTGCCCCGGCGAGCCGCTCCGCCGCACCGACGCGACGGTTGGCGGGCTGCCCGTGGCAATTCCCATGACCGACATACACACCGTGGGGGCCGGCGGCGGTTCGATTGCGGCGCGCGACGAGGCCGGGGGGCTGCGCGTGGGTCCGCGGAGCGCCGGCGCTCAGCCTGGCCCGGCCGCCTATGGCCGCGGCGGCGTGGAGCCTACGGTGACCGACGCCAACGTGGTGCTGGGGCGCTTGGTTTCGGGCGGATCGCTGGCGGATGAGGTGGCGCTGGACGCTCAAGCGGCCGCGGCGGCCATTGACAGGCTGCTGCCGGCAGAGTCCGTCTCAAAGGAGGCGCGCTTGCGGGCCGCGGCCGGTGTCGTGGCTGTGGCGGACGCACACATGGATCGCGCCCTTCGCGTGATCACGCTGGAGCGTGGATACGACCCACGCGACTTCACGCTCGTCGCCTTTGGTGGCGCGGGGCCGCTGCACGGCTGCGCCTTGGCGGAGCGCCTCGAAATTGATCGAGTGCTGGTGCCGCGCTTTCCAGGGGTGCTCTCGGCGTTAGGCGCGCTCAGCGGCGAACACGTGCGCGAGTACGCGGCCACCGTGCTGCGACCTGCGACTGCCGCCAGCGCACGGGCGCTGACCGCTGCGTTTAGCCGCCTGGAACGGACGGCGCGCCGCGACTTCACCAGCGCGGGCCGCCCACGACTGCGCCGAATGCTGGACCTGCGATACGTGGGTCAGTCGTACGAACTGACCGTGCCGCTTCGCGGGCGCAACATTGCCGGCGCCGTCCGCGCATTTCACCGACGACACCACGAGCGGTACGCACACAGCCGACCGGACGCGGCTGTTGAAATTGTGGTTGCGCGACTCGTTGCCTCGGTGAAGCAGCCGTCGCTCCCCGAGCTGCGGGCACCGGCCGCGGGGCGACCGAAGTCTCGGCCCACCCAAGTCCTGGTGGACGGCGACGTGAGGTCCGCCCGCGTGTTCCGCCGGGTTGACCTGCCGGTCGGCTTCCGGGCGCGCGGTCCGCTGCTGGTTGTGCAGGACGACGCCACTACCTGGGCGCCGCCCGGCTGGCGGGCCGAAGTGGATCAACAAGGGGCGTTGATATTGGAGCGAATCTAACGTTCGCGACCGAGTTTCGGCAGTAAGCTGCCCAAGGTTTCCACCTAACTCCCCCACCCCTGTACGCACGCCCATGCCAGTGATCGAAGTTCGTGATTTGCGCAAGGCCTACGGCGACCTGACGGCCGTGGACGGCGTTTCATTTGACGTTGCCCACGGTGAGGTCTTCGGGATATTGGGGCCCAACGGGGCCGGCAAGACCACGACCGTGGAGATTCTGGAGGGCCTGCGAATCCGCGACAGCGGCCATATCAGCGTGCTGGGGCTGGACCCGGCGGCGTCCGGTCGCGAGTTCAAGCGGCTGGTCGGTGTGCAGTTGCAGCAGGTGGCGCTCTATCCCCGCCTGTGCGTGCACGAAGTCATCAGCCTGTTCGGATCCTTCTACGATCGGCAGGCCGATACCGACGACCTGCTCGCGCTGATGGGATTGGAGGATCGGCGCAACGCACGTATCGCCGAGCTCTCCGGCGGCCAGGCGCAACGGCTCTCCGTGGCGCTGGCGGTGGTGAATATGCCGCGGCTCGTTTTTCTGGATGAGCCGTCAACCGGCATGGACCCGCAGGCGCGGCGGAACCTGTGGGACACCATTGAGGGATTCAAAGCCGATGGGATGACGGTGGTTCTCACGACCCACTACATGGAAGAGGCCGAGCGGCTCTGCGACCGCGTTGCCGTGATGGACCACGGCCGGATCATCGCGCTCGACAGCCCACGCGCGCTCGTGAGAGCGAGCTTCGCCGAGGACGCCATTGAATTCGTCTCGAACGACGGGTTGACCGTTGACGATCTGCGCGACCTTGCGGGCGTGACGAGCGCGGCGTCGCAGGGATCAGCCCACAGCCTCTTCAGCAGCGACATCCCGCAAACGATGGGCAGCCTGCTGGAGCTCGCGCGAGAGCGTAGGGCGCCGCTTGACGGGATGCGCGTGCGCCACGCCACGCTTGAGGATGTATTCCTCAAGCTCACCGGCCGGACGCTACGAGATTGAAGGCTCTGCTTCCGCTTCTCCGGACGAATTACCGCGACTTCGTGCGCGACCGTACCGCGCTGTTCTGGACGCTTGCCTTCCCGATCCTGTTCATCGGGATCTTCGGCATCGTCCTTGGCCGCGGCGACGAAGGCGCCAGCTATGCGGTTGGTCTGGTCGTGGAGGACAGCTCGCCCCAGGCCGATACAGTCGGCGAGGTGCTGGCGGGGTTTGAGGCGCTGGAGCTCACCAGAGGCGAGCGCGACACGGAAATCGCGAGCCTCGCGGACGGCGAGCGGCGCGCCGTCGTGGTTATTCCTCAAGGCTTTGGCGCTTCGATCGGCGCCGGCTCGCCGCGGCCGCTGCAAGTCCACTTTGACCCGTCACAACAAACGACCCTGCAAGTCGTCATTCCGGTACTGCTGCGCGCGTTCGAAGTCGCCGACCGCACCCTGACGCAGACGCAGCCCGTGGTGACGGCCGACTTTCAGACGCTGCAGTCCGAGCGGCTGCAAGTTATCGACTTCATCATGCCCGGCCTGATTGCCATGAGCGTGATGAACGGCGGCGTGTTTGGCGCTATCGCGATGGTGTCACTGCGCGAGCGCCGAGTGCTGCGCCGCCTGTCGGCTACCCCCTTGCCGGCCTGGGCGCTTGTGGGCGCTGACGTCGCCTTTCGTATGGTCGTCGTGCTCGTCCAGACGGTCTTGCTGGTTGTCCTGGCGGTGCTGATCGGTGGCGTCTCGGTCAAGGTCGGGAATCTTCCAGCGCTGGCTGGCGTGACGGTGCTGGGCGGGCTGGCCTTTGTAGCCATTGGATTTTCCCTTGGTGCGTTTGCGAAGACTGAGCAGGGCTTCTTCCCGATTGCCCAAGTCGTCACATTCCCAATGCTCTTCCTGTCAGGCATTTTCTTCCCGCTCGACAGCATGCCGGGCTGGATTCGCCCGGTGGTGAGCGCCATGCCCCTGACGTACCTGGGGGACGCGATGCGGCAACTGATGGTTGGAGGAGCTCCGGTGCACCCCATGGCGCTCAACCTGGGAGTGCTGGCCGCCTTTCTGGCGGTTTTCTTTGGTCTGGCGGTCCGCTTCTTCAAGTACGAGTAGCGACGCCCGGTGACCTCACGCGCCGACGGCGTGTTTGAGCGCCCTCACCTCGCGTAGCAATCCGGCCGGGTTGAGACCGACGGTATCGATCATGTGCACGGTTCCGGGATTGCGTCCGATCGTTCGCATGACCTTGCCCAGGTCGAGACCGCGTTCCAGGCCAACGTGCAGCGGCATGTTGGGCCCGCGTCCGGGCGCGGTGTTGTGCCAGCGAATCTCAGCCATGCGGTCGGTGAAGCGGGCCATGTAGTCCAACCGCGCCTCAAAGGCCAGGCGGTCGCCGTTCACGGCGTGAAATGCCCGGCCCGTGTGCAGCGCAAATCGCACGCTGGTCGTGGCATCCAGCATGGCCAGCACGCTGTCCAGCGCGTGAAGAACCGCGCCGTCGCCCGCGTTCTGAACAGCGATGGGCAGGCCGGGGAAAAGGTCGTGAATCGTCCGGAAGCTCTCGCGTAGGACGTCTATGTGCTGCGCGTCGGCCGTCATGCGGCGACCGGGATGCGCGACGTACATCTCCATGGTGTGGCGCTGTTCGAAGAACTCGATGATCTGCACGAACTGGCGGAGCGCGATGCTGCGGTCGGTCGCGATAGGGTCCGTCAACGATGGCCAGCGACGCGTGGCCGCATCGCGAAACACGTTGAGGTGAAAGCGCGTGGGAGCGGCGTCCAGAATCTCGATGAAGTCGGCATCGAAGAATGTGCGCAGCCCCAACTCGTACATCGAGGTGTCGAGATTCAGTTCCACGACCTGGAACTCGAGGCGGACGGCAACATCCACGATTTCGCGTAGCTGCGTCAGCAGCCGACGGCGGCTGTGGGGAACGATGTGGGGGTTGAACCCCAGCCTTAACGGTGGCATCCGGCCGAATCGAGTCCAAAACGTCCGCGATTCGCTATCCAGAGTGGATCGGACGTTCGGGGCGTGGAACCTGCGAACCGCATCACGGTTCCCACAGTCCTGAAGAGATGTAACGGTCGCCGCCGTCGGGCAAGACCGTAACCACCGATGCCTTTGGTTCTCGCAGGAGGATCTGGCGAACCGTGTACAGGTAGGCGCCGGACGATTGGCCGGCGAATATTCCGGCGCGGGCCAGTTCGAACGACAAGGCGCCGGCGGCGTCAATGTCGATCTCCACCCAGGAATCGACGACCGAGCGATCGAGGATGTCAGGCTCGATGTGTCCTTCGCCGAGCGGTTTGAGTCCTTCGACCCCTGGAAACACCGGCGGTAGCGCTCCGACGACCTGCACGTCGGGTCGCTCTTCGCGCAGACGGCGGCCCACGCCGGTAATCGTGCCGCCGGTGCCGACGCCGCTTACAAAGTGGGTGAAGTCATCCGGCGCTTGCGCGAGGATTTCAACGGCGGTTCCCTCGTAGTGGGCCAGCCAGTTGGAGTCGTTGCTGTACTGGTCCGAGAAGAAGTAGCGGTCGGGATTGGCGGCGTATCGACGCTGCACTTCGCGCAAGGCCTCGTCGTAACCAAGGATGGCGTCGGTGATGACGAGGTGTGCGCCGTGGGCCGTGAGGCGTTGACGCCGCTCCTGGCTGGCGTTGGCCGGAATCACGATTTCAACTGGATATCCCAGTGCCGCCCCGAACATGGCGTAGGCAATCCCGGCGTTGCCCGACGACGAGTCCAGGATGGTTTGTCCGGAGCCCAGTCGTCCGTCGGCCACGGCGTCCAACAGCATGCGCGCGACCGGACGGTCCTTGATCGACCCGCCAGGGTTCATGGACTCGAGCTTGGCGAGGACCATTGCGTCCGGGAACTCGTCGCGAAAAACCGAGATTTCGACCATCGGCGTGTCGCCCACGAGGTCGAACAGTGGATGTGCCCGCGCGGCGTCAGTCAGAGCCACGGCGCCTCAGCCTCGATCCGCGTACGTCCGCCCAGGTAGGGCTGAAGAACGTCTGGGATGTCAACCGTGCCGTCGGCCTGCCGGCCGTTTTCGAGCAGGGCCACGAAGGTGCGTGGCAATCCCAACGCCGTGCCGTTGAGCGAGTGCGCGTATTCGGTGCTGCCCGAACCAGGACGTCTAATGCGAACGGCGGCCCGGCGGGTCTGAAAAGCCTCACAGTTCGATACGGACGACACTTCCAGCCATTCGCCGGCGCCGGGCGACCAGACTTCCAGGTCGTATTGCTTGGCCGCGGCAAATCCAAGGTCGCCCGTGGGCACTTCGCGCACTCGGTACGTCAGCCCGAGGCGCCGGATTACGGCTTCGGCTTCGCCACGCATGCGCTCGAGCGCGGCATATGAGTCATCAGACGTGGTCACGTTGAATAGCTCAATCTTGTCAAACTGGCGCACCCGGCGCAGTCCCCGCGTCTCGGTTCCCGCGGCGCCAGCTTCACGTCGGAATGCCGCAGCGTACGCCACGTACTTCGCGGGGAGCCTGGCGGCGTCCAGGGTTTCGCCGGCGTGATACTCGGAGAGGGCCACCTCGGCCGTGGGGCTGAGCCATAACCGTCGGTTGTCAACCGCGTAGGAGTCGCCGGCGAACTTGGGCAACTTTGCGGCATTCGTCATCGCGGTCTGCGTGACCAGCGCCGGCAAATAGAGCTCACGGTAGTCGTGCTCCTGAACCTGAAAGTCCAGCATCCAGTGAATCAGGGCACGTTGGAGTTGGGCGCCGGCGCCCCGGAAGATCCAGAACCCCGCCCCGGCGACCTTGGACGCTCGGGCAAAGTCGAGAATTCCCAGATCCCTGGCTATCTCGTCGTGTGGCGGCGCGTGGCTGTCAGGCGTCGGGGTTCCGCTGCAGAAGTGCATCCGGCCAGGGTGATCGGCGTCGCCCACTGGCGCCGAGGCGTGCGGGAGCATGGGGATCTCGAGGAGCAAACGATCGACGTCGGCCTGAACCCGGGTCAACTCAGGTTCGCGGTCGCCAAGCTCCTTGGTGACTTCCCGGGTGCGCGCGATCAGAGATTCGCGCTCGGTCGCCGAGGCCTGGCCGATGCCCCGCGATACCTTGCGGCGGATAGCTCGCAGGCTCTCAACCTTGGTCAGCAGATGGCGGCGCTGGTTGTCGAGCGAGAGGAGTTCGTCGAGCGGCGGGTCGCCGCCGCGGGTGGCCAGGCGCTCGCGCACCAAGGCCTCATGCTCGCGGATAAACCTGAGGGGCAGCATCAGATTGCAGGGATCTTGTGGGCGCGCCGCGGTCAGCGCGAGCTAGGTAGGGGCGCCAATTCTACGAATGGTCGCGAAGCTGCGGAAAAAGTATGAC
Source organism: Chloroflexota bacterium (assembly GCA_047516685.1). Classification (GTDB taxonomy): domain Bacteria; phylum Chloroflexota; class UBA11872; order UBA11872; family UBA11872; genus UBA11872. The sequence goes on from JAKZUJ010000225.1 coordinate 22,926, forward strand.
CTCCCGAATGTTGGTCACCCCAGACAGCGCCATGACCAGGCGGTCGACGCCCAGGCCAAGGCCGCCAGCCGGGGGCATGCCGTGCTCGAGTGCGAGTAGGAAGTCCTCGTCCACCGGCGTGGCGTCCGCGCCGTGGCGTGCCGAGGCGTGCTCCTCCATGCGGGCGCGCTGCTCGAGCGGGTCGTTGAGTTCGGTATAGGCGTTGCCCAACTCGGTCCCGTTCACGAACACCTCGAATCGTTCGATGTAACGGGGATCGTCAGGACAACGCTTGGCCAATGGCGACGTCTCGGCCGGGTAGCGCTCAAGGAGGGTCGGCTCGACCAGCGACGGCTCTACCAGCTTTTTCATCAGTTCGTCCAGCAGCTTCGCGCGCGGCCACTGGGGGTCGACGGCGACTCCGTTGGCTCTGGCGGCATCGTTCAGTGCCGTCGCGCTGCCGTCCTTCTCGAGATCTACACCGGCGCTCGCAAGCAGCGCGTCACGATAGGTCACGCGGCGCCAAGGCGGCGTGAAGTCGAGAACGTGGCCGTCGAACGGCACCCGCGTGGTTCCACATGCGGCCTCGGCGGCAGCCGCGACCAGGTCCTGGGCGAGCTCGCGCATGTCACTCAGGTCAGCAAAGGCCTGATAGCACTCCAGCATCGTGAATTCGGGGCTGTGCGAACTGTCGATGCCCTCGTTGCGGAAGTTCTTGCAGATCTCGTAGACACGTTCGTAGCCGGCGACCAGCAGGCGCTTCAGGTAGAGCTCGTCGGCGATGCGAAGGTAATAGTCCCGGTTCAACGCGGCGTAGGAGGTTACGAAAGGTACCGCGGCCCCACCACCATAGACCGGTTGGAGGGTTGGAGTTTCAACCTCGAGGAACCCGCGGGCGTCCAGAACGCCTCGCAGGGCCGACACGATGGCGGTTCGAGCCTCGAATCTGCGCCGGACGTCGTCATTGGCGAGGATGTCGAGATAGCGTTGCCGGAAGCGCACTTCGGGATCGCTGAGCCCGTGCCACTTCGCGGGCAGCGGGCGCAGGGCCTTGGCAGCTACCTGCAGACGCTCGACTCGGACGCTGGGTTCGCCGGTGCGCGTGCGAAATAACGGACCGCCGGCTGAGACGAAGTCTCCAACGTCCAGTACCTCCAGCGCGTGTTGGTAGGCGTCCTTGCCCAGCGATTGCTGATTCAGGAAGAGCTGGATTTCGCCCGACCCGTCACGGAGTTGGGCAAAGGAGGTTCGGCCCATGCGGCGCAGGCCAACGAGGCGGCCCGCGGCGTCTACCGCGGGCGGCGGATCTTCGTCGACCAGGGCGACGGCGTCGGCGGCACTGTGCGTACGCGGTGGCCTTGCTGGGAAGGCGGTGCCATGTGCCGCTTCGATCTGGGCGAGCTTGGCGCGCCGCGCCTCGAATAGCCGGTCCCCCGCCGCCGCGCCGGAAGGCTCGGCGCCTGTGTCGTCGCTCAGCTGATCTCCAGAATCTCGTGCAGGTGCGTGCCGCGCGGTGTCTCGACGCTTACCGAATCACCGATGCCGCGGCCGACCAGTGCCTGACCCAGCGGCGATTCGTTCGAGATCTTGCTGGTGTCGAGGTCGATCTCGTCCGTGCCGACGATGGTGTATTCGTTTTCGCCGTTTCCCGACTTGAGACGCACGGTGGAGCCAATGCCGACTGTTTCCGACGAGTGCTGGCTGATGACAACGGCGTCTCTGAGCAGCCGTTCGAGCATCATGATCCGGCCCTCAATGAAGGCCTGTTCGTTGCGAACTTCGTCGGACTCGTTGCCCTCGTTGAGCTCGCCGAAGTCCTTGGCCTCGTGGATGCGCTTGATGATCCCGGGCCGTTGCACGGTTTTGAGGTCTTCCAGCTCGGACATCAGGCGCGTGCGGCCATCCTCGGTCAGGAACTTGTTTGCCACGGCGTCGCCTTTGGTTTGGTTCAGTGGGGCCACATGCTAAAGCCAGCGAGCGGGCCGCCTGGGGGATTCTGGAGGATTATAGGAGAGGGCGCGCCTGGCCGTCCGGCTGCTCAGCTCCGGTGAAGGTGAATTGAGTTTCCATGAGGTAGGCGCCCTCGCCCGGCTCTTCGCCGGCGGCGTCCCAGCTGTGCTCGGACCGGGTGACCCGCGGCACTGCAACGCCGGCCGCCCGAGCGCGGGCGTGGGCCAGATCCGGTCCGGCTTGCTCGACGTAGGCGCGGGCGGCGGCGATCGAGGCGAAGCGGCGGCGTTCGGCGGGACCGTGGACCACGTAGCCGGTGATGCCGGAGCGTGCGTAGAGCGGACGCAGGAGGAACTCGACCTGCTCGACCACCTGGCTGGCAGCCGCGCCCACGGCGCTGGCGACGCCGGCCAGTTCTGGAATATGGCACTCGGCATGCAGCCGGGCGGCCACTTTCGGGAGCCAGGCCCGGGCCGGCGCGCCCAGGGCCACGATGGGATCCGTTATCTCAAGCCGTACGTCCAACGGGTCTTGCCGGTGCTGGCGGGACAGGGAGCGGTCCAGGACGAAGCGTCCCAGTCGGTCGTCGTCTTCGGCGGCGCGCTGATCGAACTCGGCGACGGCCCGGCGCAGCACTCCTTCGCCTAGTTGGCGGACGACCAGTTCGTGCGTGCGGGCGAGGAAGGTGCCCAGGTCGACCCGGCTTTCGCGGGCCGCCACACGGCAGGCCCGAACGGCGCTGTCCACGTCGAATCCCTGGAACTCGCCGCGGGCGTGAAGAACGTCCGTAGGGGTGAGGCCGATCCGGCGAACGAGTCCACGGGCGATCAGAGCTCGCAGGTTGAGCAGGCGGGCGTCGGCCAACCCGACGCGACGCGCCAGCGAGGTGACGTCCAGGGGGCCTTCACGCAATGCATCACAGACGGCCTGTTCGTCTGGAGTGTGAACGGCGTTGTCGCCGGCGCCGTTGACGGTGAGGAACTCCCAGACGGGGACGAGGCGGTGGGTGACGTTTTCGTTGTCGAGACGAGCCAGGGCCTCGGCAACCGAGGGGTCGGCGGCCGCGGCGGCGGCGAGCGGTTGGACGCGTTGGGGGCCGACGCTGAGGTCCAGGGGGTCGGCCAGGATGCGGCTGTCGCCGCCGGTGCCGAACGAGCGCACGTCGGCGGCTCGGACGGCGGTGCGCCAATCGCTGATGGATGCGCCCCGATCACTGATTTTGGGACGTCCGTCGCGCAGGAGGGCGACGTCGGTGGTAGTGCCGCCCATGTCCACCACAAGGGCGGCGTCGCGGCCGGTGAGGCGGTGGGCGCCAACGGCGCTGGCGGCGGGGCCGGAGAGCAGCGTTTCCACGGGCCGCGACTTAGCGAAGGCCAGCGGCATAACGGCGCCGTCGCCGCGAACGACGGTGATGGGGGCCGTGATGCCGCGTTGGGAGACGCTGCGGTCGATGGCGGTGAGCAAGCGTTCGACGTGGGGGATCAGGCGGGCGTTGAGTACGGCGGTGGTGGCGCGGCGGATGGAGTCGAGCGAGCGTCCGACGCTACCGCCGGTGACAACCGGGCGGTCGGTCAGCTGCGACACGATCTCGGCGGCGCGGATTTCGTGCTCGGGGTTGCGGACGGAGAGGTAGCTGGAGATGGCGAAGGCGTCGACCTGGCCGTGCCAACGCTCGACGGCGCGGCGCAGGGCGTCTTCGTCGAGGGGCGCCCGTTCCTCGCCGAAGACATCGTGGCGGCCGGGGATGAACTCGAGCGCGGCGGCGTGGATGCGGTGGGTCAGGCCGTAGCGCCGGAGCATGTCCTGGTCGTAGCCGATGAGGAGGGCGCAGACGCGGCCGCCGAGGCCTTCGATGGCGGCGTTGGTGGCGAGGGTGGTGGAGAGGGCGACGCGGCTGACCTGGGAGGGAGCGACGCTCTGCAGGCCGTTGATGGCGGCGGAGATGCCGACGGCGAGGTCTGCGTGGGTTGTTGGGGTTTTGTGCCAGGCGACGACGCGGCCGCTGGCGGGATCAAGCGCCACGGCGTCGGTGTGGGTGCCGCCGGTATCAATGCCGAGGGTTAGTGACATGGGGTGATGGTCGCGCGGATTGGCGGATTGTGCACGCCGGGGCAGGTGTTGGCGCTGGTGGTGTTGTGGAGTGGTGGCGTCGTTTGGCGGGCGGTTCGTCCAGGGCGAGGCAGCGTTTCGTGGATGGGCGGCGGAGGGGTCATGCGCGCGAATAAGAGTTTTTTCTAAAAAACTCTTCGGCCGCGCGGAGGGTCGATTTGGCGGGTCTTGGGGTGTGTCGGGGGCCGAAGACGGGATGGCGGCCGCGGAGCGTGTCCGCGGCGGTCTGGCCGCTGACGGGACGGCGGTTGGTCGCGGGGCGGCGTCGGCCAGGCAGGGACGAGGGGCGGCGCGGACGTGCTTCGACAAGCTCAGCACGAACGGGATGTGGCTCAGCACGAACGGGATGTGGCTCAACTGGAACGGGATGCGGCTCAACTGGAACGGGATCAGGCTCATCACGACCGCGGGCGGGTGCACGGCGAATGGCTTTGACAGGCTGACCATGAATGGCCGGCGCCAGGGAATCGTGGTTGGGCTGGCGACGGCGGCGAGCAGGCCGGCCAGGAACGGGAGCAGGCTCAGCAAGAGCGGGGGCCGGTGTCGGGCGGCGGGTGCGTGGTCCAGGACAGGCTCGGGTCCCCTGACGGGCTGAGGATGGGCGGGGGGATCGGCGCGGGCGGTGGGCACTTGGGGAGGTGGAGTTGCGGAGACATCGGGTCGATTGTACACTAGTGGCGTACGAGTGGCAATTTTGGCGAATGGCAGCGGGTGGGCGAGGAGCAGTTCTTAGTTGCTAGTGGGCAGTGATTAGTGGCGCGTGGTAAGTGGCTCGTGAGAAGTGAACCAGAGTGGCGAATGGCGGGTTGGGATGGCGTGGACGGCCGGCGGTATGATTTTAGGGATAGGTAATTCATATTGGTTATGACATGCGGATTTCGGAGCGGGGGCAGATTACGATTCCGAAGGCGCTGCGGGAGCGCTTTGGGTTGAATCACAACGTTGAGGTGGAGGTCGTTCCGACGGAGAAGGGGCTGCTGATTCGGAAGCGGACGTCCGCGGAGCATCCGGTGGATCGCATCGCCGGGATCCTGAGCGGCGACTGGGATGTAGACGAGTACATCGAGGAAATCCGAGGACGTTGATCACCGCCGTCGACACGAACGTGGTGCTGGACTTATTGAACTTCACGTCGCCGCACCACACGCAATCGAGGGAGTGGCTTCGGGCTGCCTACAACGATGGCGCCGTGTTGGTCTGCGATATTGTGTACGCGGAACTGGTGCCGGCCTTCGGCAACCGGGAGGCGTTGGACGGGGCGCTGCGGGA
>JAKZUJ010000226.1:0-6681 GCA_047516685.1 Chloroflexota bacterium
GACCGGCACGGACCTGAGCGTGGACAACAGCAGCCTGACGTTCACGACGAGCGGCTGGAGCACGGCGCAGACGGTGACGGTGAGCGCGGGCCAGGACGCCGACGCGTCGGACGACAGCGCGACGCTGACGCACACGGCGTCCGGTGCGGACTACGGGTCGGTGAGCGAGGACCTGGCGGTGACGGTGACCGACGACGAAACGGTGGCCCTGATGCTGAGCGCCCCGGCCCTGGAGCTGAGCGCCGAGACGCTGGCGGTGACCGAAGGCGGCAGCGAGAGCTACACGGTGGCGCTTGCCACGCAGCCGAGCGATGACGTGACGGTGACGATCGGCGGGACGACCGGCACGGACCTGAGCGTGGACAACAGCAGCCTGACGTTCACGACGAGCGGCTGGAGCACGGCGCAGACGGTGACGGTGAGCGCGGGCCAGGACGACGACCTGTCGGAGGACAGCGCGACGCTGACGCACACGGCGTCCGGCGGGGGCTACGGGTCGGTGACGGCGGACTTGGCGGTGACGGTGACCGACAACGACAAGACCAAGCCGACGAAACCGGCGAAACCGGTGTTGTCGGTCGATAGTACGACCGTTACGGAAGCAAACACCTCGCTGCAGTTCACACTACGACTGAGTCACGCGAGCGCCGAGCGGGTGAAGGTGCGGTACACTACCGCGGACGGGAACGCCACGGCGCCCTCGGACTACACGGCGATGAGCGGGACGTTTACGTTCTCGCCCGGCAACACGACTGGCACCGTGGCGGTGACGGTGCAGGACGACTCGCTGGACGAGCCTGACGAGTTCCTTACCCTGATCCTGAGCGATCCGTCTCATGCGGTGTTCCCCGGTGCTCACGCGACGCTGAGCGCGACGGGTACGATCGACGACGACGACGACGCGCCGCAACTGACCATCGGGGACGCGCGGGGCATGGAAGACGTCGGCCAGATCGTGTTCCAGGTACGGCTGGACCGACCGAGCGGGCGGCGGATCACGGTCGAGCGCCGTTCGGAGGATGATACGGCGAAAGCCCCCGACGACTACGAACAGGAGTTCGGCGTCGTGACGCTGGAGCCGGGCCAAACCTCGGAAGAAATCAGTATCGAGATCAAGGACGACATGCTCCCCGAGCCGGACGAGACCTTCAAGGTGATACTGACCGAGCCATCGCACGTGGCACTGGCGAACACCGCTGCAACCGGCACGATTATCGACGACGATGCGCCGGCCGCGCGGCTGTGGCTTTCACGGTTCGGACGCACCGTCGCGACGGAAGTGTTGGGCGCCGTGGATGATCGCCTCAGTGGTAGCGCAGGAACCGAATCGCAGGTGAGCGTCGGTGGCCATCGGCTAACGGCGCCCGCCGAGACGGCGGGGGAGCCGGAGTATGCGATGCTCGGCGCCGGTACCGAGTTTCGATCGATGCAGCTTGCCGAGCTGATCGGCGGCAGTTCGTTTCATATCACCAAGGCCGCCGACACGCTGGTCGATGCCTCGACATCGGACGACGATGAAGACTCCGGTACGAATGGCAGGGGTGGCTCCTGGACGCTCTGGAGCCGTGGCGGGGCGACACAGTTCGCGGGAAGCGATGCCGAGGGAGATGTCAGCGGTCAAGTGATTACTGGCATTGCGGGGTTCGACTACGACTGGGGACTGTTGCTGGCAGGGGTGTCCGTAGCGCACAGCGTCGGCAGCGGAGAGGTGTCCCTCACCGGCGGACACCACCCGGCGAGGAATCTGGCAGTGGAGAGCTCGCTGACGAGCGTGCATCCCTACGTACGCGTCGCGCCCGACGATGGGGTGGCGCTCTGGGCGCTGCTCGGCTACGGGCTGGGCGGCATGAACTTGGCCGGTCAGGAGGTCGGCCAGGGTATCGAGATGAAGCTCGCGGCGTTCGGTGCGCGCGGCGCGTTACTGTCGGCGGACGTCGTTGGCGGGTCCTTCAGTCTCGACATGAAGTCCGACGGGTTCCTGGTGCTCGTCAACACCCGAGAGCCGGCCGGTGTGCCGACGGTCACGGCGAACACCAGCCGGATCCGGCTGGTGCTGGAAGGCGCACTGGATGTGCCGCTGGGTGCTGCCGGGGTGATGAGGCCATCGGCGGAGTTGGGCGTGCGCTACGACGCGGGCGACGCCGAGACGGGCTCCGGCGTCGAGCTCGGCGGCGGGGTGCGTTACACGCTTCCGGCGTGGGGTCTGACGATCGATGGGAGCGCCCGCGTACTGGTGGCGCACCAGGACCGTGACTACCGGGAATGGGGGGCCAGCGGATCCCTGCGCCTGGATCCGGGCACACCGGGACGCGGGCTGTCGTTTCTGCTCAGCTCGTCATGGGGCTCGGCGGCAAGTGCGACGGAACGGTTGTGGTCGGCGCATGACGCAGCCGGACTGGTGGGCGACGACCGTTCGTCGGCGGGGGGCCGTGTCAACGCCGAGTTGGGCTACGCGATCGGGGTTTCGGACGAAGGCGTCGTGACCCCGATCGCCGCACTCGCGCTCGACGAGCACGGCGGTCGCACGTACCGTCTTGGCGGGCTGCTGACTCAGAGCACGGCTTTGAGCATCAGCCTCGAAGGCACGCGCACCGAGGCTGCGGGCGGCGATCCCGAGCACAGCCTTACGCTGTACACCACGCTGCGCTGGTAGCCTCTGAACGGCGGGAGCCGCGAGGGAGGGGCCGCCGTTCCCTACGTTATTGACGGATCGCCGCGAACCCGCCACCCCGCAGGAAATCTGGGACATGCTCCGTGAGTTGTCCGAGAGTCAGAGAGAGACCGACCGCCGCATGGACAAGCTGGACGAGCTGTTCCACGTCAGTGGGGCAAGCTGATGGAGTCCCTGGTCGAAGGCGACCTCGTCAGGCTCCTCCAGCAGCGCGGCATCGCGGTGCACCACACGGTAACCAATCCCCGGCAGAACTACGGCCACCGGCGCACTGCCAGCAGGCGCCCGTAGCCGGGTTCCCGCCAGCACGCGACGCTACTAGGGCTCAGTCTGAGTGAGCGCCTGGCGCACCTGCTGCCGGCCCACCCGGGCGATGTCAAGGTCGGGATCGAGGGCGAGCGCCCGTTCGATGCTGGCCAGTGCCTCTCTCAGCCGCCCCAGGTGATACAGCGTGGCGCCAAGGTTGGAGTGGGTGAGGGCGTTGTCCGGGTCCATCTCGGCCATGATCCGGTACAGGCTGAGCGCTTCTTCGTATCGCTGCTGGCCGAAGCGGGCCATGGCGAGATGATCGAGTGCCTCGCGGTCGCGCGGGTCGTTGCGCACCGCCCGCGCGAAGTGCTCCGCCGCCTCCGGCCGACCCAGCGCCTGCGCCGTCCGGCCCAGGAACACGTGCAGCGAGGAGCCCGCGATCGGCAGGTCGGGCTGCAGCGTCAAGGCCTGCTCCAGCGCGGCCATCGCTTCCTCGTACCGCTCCCGCTGAAACAGCGCGATCCCCAGCCCGGCATGGGCGGGCGCAAAGTCGACGTCGATCTGCAGCGCCGCGCGGTAGTTCGCGATCGCCTCCGCGGACCGTCCCTGGGTTCGGAGCGCTTCGGCGACGTTGTGGAGGGTGGCAGGGTCGCCGGACCATGACGCCCGGACGCCGTCCAGAATGCGGTCGGCTTCCTCGGCCCGCCCCTGCTGGAGGCGCAGCTTGGCCAGGTCGAGCAGCGGCTCCACGCTGTCAGGATCGATCTTGGTGGCGCGTTCGAAGTGTGCCGCGGCCTTCTCGAACCGGCCCAGCTCGCGTTCGGCGCGACCCATGTGCAGATACAATGTCGCCGCGGTCGGCAGTTCCGGCTGCAGGGACAGCGCCGTGGCGATCGCGTGCAGGGCATCGGCGTATCGCCGCTCCGCAAACAGCGCCAAGCCCATGCCGGCATAGGCAAACGCGAAATCGGCGTCGATCTCCAGCACCACTCGGTACGATTCCACCGCTTCGGCGAAGCGCTCCTGTTTGCGCAGCGTCTCGGCCAGATTCTGGTGCGCCGTCGTACTGCGTGGATCGACCTGCACGGCGTGGCGCAGATGGTCTTCGGCGTCTTCCAGTTGCTGAAAATAGACCAGCGCGCGGCCGACGCTGGCCAGCGCCCCCGCGGAGTCGGGTCGCTGCTCCAGCGCTATGCGGCTCGCTTCGAGCCCTTCGTCGAAGCGCTCCGCCTCGTACAGCGCGATGCCCAGGTTGAGGTGCGCGTCGCGCGCCGCCGGGTTGTGCGCCACGACGTGGCTGAAGAGCGTGACCTCGTCGCGGTAGACGCGGGCCTGCCGCCACGTCAGCCCACCCAGCACCACTACCACGGCCGCGGCCAGCCCCAGCGCGCCTCTCCGGTACCCGTCGGGCAGCTTGCCTACGCCGTGCGCGGCAGCCCCCATCAGCACCGCCAGCACCCCGATCCCCGCCAGGTACTGGAACCGGTCGGCAACGAACGAGAACTGCATGTAGCCGTAGTCCACGAACCCCAGCACCGGTCCCAGCGTCACCGCGAAGAACAGCACCCCCGCCAGCGGCCCCCGCCCGATCCGCCGCCGCCCCAGCCACAGCCCCGCCGCCAGCGCCGCCGCCGCCACCGGGTACGCCCAACCTCTCAGGTCGCCGGCGTCGATCTCCCACAGCGGATAGATCACCGCCAGATTGGCAGGCCAGACCAGCTTGCCGACGTAGAACCACAGCGCCCGCGCCGCGATCAGCGCCCGCTCCACCAGCGAGTAGCCCAGCTCCAGCGGCTCCCGCGACGTGTAGAACGACAGATCGCCGACGGTGATCCCCACGGCCACCGCCACGAAGGGCGCCATGCGCAGCAGATCGATCCGCGTGATCCTTCCCTGCTGCCACCAGTGCCAGATCAGCAGCGCCGCCGGCAGCGTCACCACCACCGACTTGGACAGCAGCCCGGCGGTGAACAGCCCCAGCGCCAGCGCGTAGCGTGCCGGCCGCGGCTCCGCCACGAAGCGGGTCCAGACCATCACCGCGCTCAGGTAGAACATTCCCGACAGCACGTCCTTGCGCTCGATGATCCAGGCCACCGACTCCACGTGCCCAGGGTGCACGGCGAACACCGCGGCGATCACGGCGGCGCCCGGCACGCGCAGGCGCTCTAGCAGGCGCCACAGCAGCAGGCAGTTGAGCAGGTGCAGGGCGATGTTGACCGCGTGGTAGCCGGCCGGGGCCAGTCCCCACAGCTTGTGCTCCAGCCAGAAGCTGGAGTAGACCAGCGGCCAGTAGTGGCCCTCGTTCCTGATGTCGGCCGGGGAGAACCAGATGCTGCGCAGGCCGGAGGGGGAGTGGATGACCGGCTCCTCGGCGAAGATCACGTCGTCCCAGACGAAGCCGCCGGAGAGCGCCGGGACGTAGCTGACCGCGACCAGCACGCCGAGCGCCAGCGCCGTCAGCGCGTCTGCTGGAGAAACGGCACGAAACAGCGGTACCGCCCGGTGCGGATGTGGAACATCCCGAGCGGGATCTGCTGCTGGGGACTCGGAGACGCGGGCCGGAACTGGCGAAACGGTCCCGGGGCCGGTTGGCCGCGGCGCGCTTCGCGTGCCTTTTCTTCTGGCCATCCCGGCTATGGGCCTTGCTCCCGCGCGGCCCTGCGGATCTGCTCCAGCGCGGCACCGGGCTCGATCTCGGCCATGCGCCGATACAGACCGAGCGCCTGCTCGTATCGGCGCTGCCCGAACCGCAACATCGCCAGCCGGTCCATCGTCTCCAGGTCGTTGGCATCGATCTGCAGCGCTCGCTCGTAGTGCTCCGCGGCTGCCGCCGGGCGCTCCAGCTCCTCCGCGGCCCGGCCCATGAAGCGATGCAGCGACCCGGCGGCCGGCAGGTCGGGCTGCAGGGCAATCACGCGCTCCAGCGCGTGCATGGCTTCCTCGTAGCGCTGCATGGCGAACAGCGTCAGACCGAGGCCGGTCTGTGCTGGCGCATGTTCCGGGTCGATCCGCAGCACCGCGCGGTAGTCCGCCGCCGCCTCCTCGAAACGCTCCTGCCTGCGGAGCTGCTCAGCCGACGCATGAAGTTCGTCGGTAGCCTTCCGGCGCAGGATATGCACGCCGCGCTCACCCGTCCAGATGGAACAGCGTCTCCCCCACTCCGGCATGCGCCGGAGCGTAGTCGGGGTTGATCTGCAGGGCCGCGGCGTCGCGGCGCAGGATACGGATGTCACCGAGAGTAGCTTCGGTTGATCTGCCACACGCCGTCGACGCCGGGCGCGCGCGCCAGATAGCGGTACGCGGCGAACAGCGGATCGTGGCCGCGCACGAAGCCGAACACGGTGGCCTCATCCGACCAGTCTCGATACGCCTCCACCTGAGCGGGCAGCGCCTTAAGCATTCCGGCGCATGACACCGCCACGAACAGCGTCCCCGCCGCTCCCATCGTCCAGCGCGCGGCGGAAGGGAGGGCCGGCAGCCGCACCGCGGCCCACGCCGCGGCGCGCGCCGCGAGGTCTGCGCCGATCAGCAGCCACAGCGGGATCGCGGCGAACACGAAGCGGTACTCCTTGTGCGCCGGCACGGAATGGATCACCAACACCACGACAATCAGGCCGGCCAGCAGTCCGTACCGCCGGGGTGACCGCAGGGCCCCCGCGAGGCACAGCACGCTCAATCCGCCGGCGGCGAGCGTGAACCACCAGAGGAGCTTGTGTACCGGGTCCGCGCCGACAAACTCCTCGCCGGCCATCAGGTTGAAG
>JAKZUJ010000227.1:0-2720 GCA_047516685.1 Chloroflexota bacterium
CCCCAGGCCGTCCCGGCGAGGGAAATAATCTGAAACAGAAGGAGCGCGCCAGCGGTGACGTTGAGAAACGGCGTCAGTTGCGATGCGTGGCCCCGGCTTCGAACGGCCAGCCAAACGGCGGCGGCGGCCAGGACGGCGGCAGGCGGAAAAAGGACACGGTCGTCAAGTCGGAGGTGCAGCGCAAGGTCCACATGCCCGTACGCAAAGACAACCACGGTGACGGCCGTCATGGCCGCGGCGGCCTGATGCCAGCTTCGGATGACCAGCCACAGCCCGGCCATGCCTACCGTAACGGCAAGTAGGACGCCGCCGGCTGGAACGAGCGCCTGACGGACGGTGAAATGCAGGGGATTGCTGGCGAGAAAATGTAGGACGGGGATCAGCGCGGCTGGCCAGGGGTGCCAGGGCGCTGAAAGCACGCGAAGGCGTCCCCGGGCCGGGCGGTCAGCGGAGGCGTGGTCCGGTGGTCCAGCGAGCCACTGTCTCAGGAGCGCCGCGCGCCGTGTGAGGCGTGTCGCTGGGTTAGCGGCGCCCCGCAGGCCGACTCGCGCGGCCACACCCGGATACGCCAACGCCGTCAGTCCGCTCAGGACCAGCGCCAGCGCCAGGTTGTTGCGGGCGTCCGGCTGGCCGTGCAGCGCGGCGCGCAGGCCGCTGGTGGTCACATAGTGCCCAAAAGCCAACGGCCCGCGGCCGCCGTCCGCCACGCCGTTCAGCGCCAGGTTCGCGTAGTTGGCTTGGGCAAGCGTGAGTCCGTACACGACATAGCGGCGCTCCCAGGGCGCCACTTCCAGCTGCAAGAGCAGCCGTTGGCCTTCAGGCACGGCATAGCTGGGAAACGTCAGGGTTCGCGCTACCGGGGTGTACGACGGCCTCGCATCGATAGTCGTCTGCCGCAACACTTCGTTGGTGGACGCATTCACCAGCGAGGCGTGTAGAGCGAGGTCGCCTGCATCAAGGGCTGACGAAACCCATATTTGAAACTGACCTATCGTTCCGCTTACGGGTCCGAGATCCTGCTGCACTGCCCACCCAGGCCAGGCAATCAGAACATCGCCCGCGGGCTCACCGCTCGACGTCGTCGGATACGTGACCTGAGGCACGAGGCTTGCCCAGAACCAGAGTGCCGCCACCGCGAATGGCAGCCAGAGAGACCTGCCCACGGGTTACGCGGCCACGAAGCAGTGTGGACGGCACCGATTAGTCGGTTGCGGCGGCCCTGTGGTGTTGACGGCTGCACCGGTTGGCTGCCGAGGGTCTAGCCGATTGCCGCGACACGTGCGTAGTGGCTGTGGGCGACTGCGCCGCTTCGCAATGTCCGGCGGTGCGTCGGTGAGCCCCAGGCTTCTAACTGGAAGAGTTACGGACGGAACCGGGGTGATGCGGTAACCGGCCTTTGCTCCGGTGCCTGAGGGTTCACTGCTCGTGCGGGTCCTCGTCAACAAGGCTTGTAAAAGACTTGGCTCATAGATACTTGTGGATGACGGATAAGTCACGGTTGAGTACGGCGACGCGACCGCGTCAGGCGCCGAGCGGTGCCCGCAGGTTGGCTGGCCGAGGCCGGGGAGCCGGGCCGGACCGCGCCGCGCGCCGACGTCTCGTCGAAATGGCGGGATCATCCTGCCCCACTACGCGGCGCCTGAGTACTGCTCGATCTGGTTGAGCCCGCGCTGATACGCGAGGTACTCCGCCTTGCTCATGCGCGGCTGGAAGTTGTCCAGCACGCGCCGCGCTTCCTGTGCGCCGGCGCCCAGTAGGTCGGCAGCCATATCCAGGCCAGCGCCTTGGCCGGTTCCAGGTAGGCCATCTGCGGGTCGGCAATGGCCCAATCCACGGCGTGGTTGTTGCCCACGGCGCCCGCCATGGAGGGGTGCAGGGCCGGCATGATGTGCGAGACGTCGCCCATGTCGGTCGATCCGGTGCGGTGCCCCTGCCGCCGCACCTGAGGCTCGCCGTGCACCACGCGCTGATTCGCCATGAAGAGCTCCGCCAGGTCGCCGTCGTTGACCAGGGGCAGATAGCCGGGCAGCGTGATGATCTCCACCTCGGCGCCCAGCGCCAGGGCACCGGCCTTGAGGGCGCGGTCCACCTTGACGGCCGCCGCGTCGATGGCGTCGGTCGTCTTGCCGCGCACGTAGGTTTCCAGCGTCACGTCCGCCGGGATCACGTTCACCAGATCGCCGCCGCGGGTGATGATGGGGTGGACCCGGATCGCGTCGTCGTCGCGGAAGGTCTCGCGCACGGCGTTGATGGCCGCCAGGCCGATATGAGCGGCGTAGAGCGCGTTGATCCCCAGGTGCGGCGCGCCGCCGGCGTGCGCGGCCTTGCCGACGTAGCGAATCTGCTTGACCACGCAGCCGTTGTTGGAAGCGGTGACGGACGCCATGCCGTTTTCGTCGGGTCGCGAGTGGGTGTGGATCATCATGGCCAGGTCCACGTCGTCGAACTCGCCGCGCGCGATCAGCTCCGGCTTGCCGCCCAGGAACTCCAGTTCGCCGTCCTGCACCAGGCCGTGTCGGTACTCGACTTCCACGTACTCCTCGGCAGGCACGGCAAAGAGCACGATGGAGCCGGAGAGTTCCCGCAGGATGCTGGGATCGCTGAGCGCGGCTGCCGCACCGATCAACCCGGCGATCTGCGCGTTGTGCCCGCAGGCATGCGCCGCGTGCGTTTCCGGGTTCTCCATGGGGTGGCCGGCCACCGTCAGCGCGTCCAGTTCA
>JAKZUJ010000228.1:0-3187 GCA_047516685.1 Chloroflexota bacterium
GCGCCGAATTCGAAGCGCACCAGACGCACGCCCTGCGACCGCAACCACTCGATGGCCTCGGGAAACGTCGTGACCTGCGCCTCGCCAAGCAATGGGTCGCCGCCGGGCTGGACGGACAGCCAGCCGTCAAGGTCCCGCGCCGTCCAGACAATTCCGGCTGAGAGGGCGGCCGATCCGCCGGTTTCCGGTCCCTTTTCCAGCACCACGACTCGGGCGCCAGCTTCCTGGGCGGTTCGGGCGGCCGTAAGCCCGGCAATTCCAGCGCCGCAGACCACTACATCGGTTTCCAGGGTCGGAATCTCGGTCATGGGAGCATCCTTTGGGCGGCTGGACTGTCGAAAAACCGGCTCAGGTCACAGCGTCCATTCACCGCGCGCCGGCACCCGCTCGGCCTGTCCGCTGGCCGCGGACCGATAGGCGGCGTGTACGACACGCAACGCCTGTAGGGCATCGAGTGTCGAGGTGGGCGGATCGTCCAATCCGGCAGCGGCGCGCAGCGCCTCGTGCATGAGCGTGTCGTAGCCGGTGATGAAGTCGGAGTCGTAGTCGATCCGCTGGCGCGGCTGGGCGGCGTAGGCCGGTAGGTTGCTGTAGCAGGTGAGCGGGGTGCCTTCGTGCGGGTCCACCTGCAGCCAGCCGTGTTCGCCCCAGACCTTGAAGAGCGACTGCTTGTCGTCGGCGACGTCGTGTTGGTCCAGGTAATAGGCCGAGGTAAGCGAGGCCAGCATGCCGTTGTCGTAGCGCAACGTCAGCACGGCGGAGTCTTCGACGTCGATGGGCTGGCCGCCGGCCACGTTGGTCATGGCGCTGACTTCCACGATGTCGTGACCGGTGACCGCGTGCAGCATGTCCACGAAGTGGATGCCGAGCCACGAGAGGTGGCCGCCGCCGCCGACGCGCTTCTGGAAGAACCAGGTGTTGGAGGATCCGGTGCGCCGCTGGAGCTGCTCAATGTCGCGAATGCGGGATTGATCGGCTATGTAGTGGGCTGTGACGCCGTAGAGGGCGCCTAAGCGCCCCTCGGCGCGAATGATGCGGGCGGCGTCGCGAACGGCCGGTTGCTGGCTGCCCGCGAAGGCGAGCATGAGGTGGCGCTCGCATTGGATCGCCTTTTGGGCGAGCGGTTCGAGGGCGGTGTCGGACACGCTGGCCGGCTTCTCGGCGAGGACGTGGGCGCCGGCGTCCAGCGCGGCGTCGATGATCGGCGGCGCATCCAACGGCGGCACGGTGATGACCGCCAGTTGCGGCGTCTCAGCGGCCAGGAGTTCGGCGGGGTCCTCGGCGACGGTGCGTACCTTGGGACCAAGCGCCGCCAGAATGGAGTCGCGCCGCTCGCCGGCAGGCGCGGCCACCGACACGGACGCAGCTCCATCGTTAGCCGCCAGTCGGTCGCGATAGCCCTGCCAGTGGGCGGCTTCGTCGTTGACGACCAGAACGACGTGTATGCCCTCAGCCACGTGCAATCCTCCCAGTGGGAGCCATACGCGCGGTCATCCGTCCCAGGCTCTGGGCGCAATGCCGGCGATGTCGGTTTTCACGTCAATGACGGCGGGCCGGTTGGCGGAAAGAGCCCGATCCAGCGCGTCGTCCATTTCGTCCGGCCGGGTGACGGTGATGCCTTCGCAGCCCATGGTTTCGGCGATGGCGGCAAAGTCGGCATCGGTGAGCTTCCAGAGCCGGTCCGAGCCGGGCGTCGCGCCACCGTAGATACGTTCGTTGAGCGCCTGCTCCTGATTGAGGGAGGCGTTGTTGTTGACGATGGTCACGGTGTGGATGCCGTAGCGGGCTGCCGTGTCGAGCTCGGTGAGGTGGTACCACATGCCACCATCGCCGGTGAAGCCGACGACCGGACGGTCCGGCGCGGCGCATTTGGCGCCGATCGCCGCGGGCAGCCCCCAACCCAGCGAGCCGGCGCACCTGATGTAGCTCTGGTCGGGCGAGGTCAGGTCGATCATCGTCCCGGTCCAAATGCCGGCGTGGCCGGTGTCCGAGACCAGGATGGCGTCCGATGGCAGCAAGCGGGTGAGATCGCCGCAGAGGCGTTCGGGCCGCATGGGTACCTGATCTGATGTGACGAGCGGTTCGACGCTCGCTCGCCAGGTGGCGACGAGTGCCTGTACACGTTCGACCCAAACAGTACGCGCCTGCGGGGGACCCGCGGCATCGGATTCGATCTGGTTGAGGAGCTTGCGCAGGCCGGCACGCGCGTCGGACAGCAGGCCCACGGAAATTGGAAACGAGCGCCCAAGCTCGGCAGGGTTTATGTCAAGTTGGACGACCCGAGTGCCAGTCCGCGGGAGCTTCCACGCGTTGGTGACCTGTTCGCCGGTGTGGCTGCCAATGAAGAACACCAGGTCGGCCTCGGCCAGCACGCGATTGGAGCATTCGCGCGAGTAGACGCCCGAGGTGCCCACAGCCAGCGGATGGTCGGCCGGGAAGGTCTCCTTGGCGTTGAGCGAGGTGATGACCGGGAGATTCAGCCGCTCCGCCAGCTCGAGCAGTTCGGCGCGCGCGCCGGCTGAGCGCACGCCGCCGCCAGCCACGATGACCGGCCGCGAGGCCTGAGACAGTTCGGCCAAGGCCGCACGGACGCTGGCCGCGTCAGGCTCAGGCCGAAAGGGAGGCATGCGGCGGAATGGTTCTTCGACGATCACGTCGAGATCCGCCTGGGCGTTCATGATGTCGCCGCCGGTGATGCCCCAGAGGTCGAGGTGGGCAGGGCCCGGGGTGCCTGACACGAGTTCGCGCAATGCCTGGCGCAGGAAGATTGGGAACTCAGGCAGCGAGATCACCGGCGTGGCGAACTTGGTGACCGCGTCGAAGGGCGCCGCGTGATCGACTTCCTGGTAGGCGTGGCGGTTCTGCATGATCTGCGGCAGGCGTCCAGTCAGCGCCAGCACGGGTGAACAGGCCAGATAGGCGTCCTGCAGACCAGCGGCCAGGTTCAGCGCCCCAACCGATTGGGCGCCGCAGACGCCGGCGCCGCCGCTGATCCTGGCGTAGCCGTCGGCCATGTAGGCCGCGCCCTTTTCGGTGTGGGCCATGACCGGTGTAAGGCCAACGCGTTCGAGCTCCGGCATGGCCTCAGGCACGCTGACCGGCATAAAGAAGTAGTGCGTGATTCCGTAGGCGTGGAGGGTCTCAGCCAGAAAGCGAGCGCCGCTCATCATCGGCATCGGAAACCCCT
>JAKZUJ010000229.1:0-2668 GCA_047516685.1 Chloroflexota bacterium
GCCATCACCGATGGCCGCAACACCCGCTCATTTCTGCGTACGGGCCGGTTCGGCTTCACGGACAGCATCCTGGCGTTTCTCCCGCCCAGCCGGCTCATCGGCAATAGCCTGGATGTCTATCCCATGCCCAACATGGGCACGGGCCGCAACCCGGCCTTCGTCCACGCCATGCTGGGCGTCCTGGCCAGCGCCCAGAATCCTGAACTTGCCTACGATGCGCTGCGTCACCTGGCGGCGGGTCTGCGATCCAGTTCCGTCCTCCCGGCAACCCGTATCTCAGCCGAAGGCGTGGCCGCGCGCGCCCGGGACCTGGCCCCCGAAGGCGCCAACCTGGTCGAGCAGCTCATGACCAGCGCCGTCTACTCAACCCTCAGCCGCCGCCAGGCCGGCCTCATCACCAACGGCGTCGTCGGCGACATCGTCTTCGGCGACCAACACCCCGAAGAAGGCATGCAAGCCCTCGCCGACCGCCTCCGCGCCGACAACGCTGGGTAGCGTCTCGTTATGATTTGAGGGGCGCGACGGGACTGTGTTACGGCTTTGCCGCACCACGCCACTGACCGGGCCGGTGCGGCCTACACGCAAGGAGGGGCCGATGGGCAGGGTGATGCCTCGAGCCACGCTGGAACAGAATATCGCGGCCTACGAGCGCATGCAGGATCAACTCGAGGCCGAACATATGGATCAGTGGGTCGTGGTCGACAACGAACAGCTCATCGACGCCTTCGACGACTTTCAGGACGCTGCCGACCTTGTGATTGAGAAGATTGGGCCTGGATGTCTCTTGCGACAAGTTGGACGGCCTCCGGCGCGGCTGCCCGCTTCTGTCCTGTGCCAGCCGGTCAGTGCCGGTCGCTAGCTGCGGGTTCACCGGCCTTCCTGGCCGACTGATCGATACGGGACCGGAGCTTCAGGTCGAGTTGACCAATCCATGGGCACTGGACGAGCGTCCACGCGCCTACAAGGCCTTGATCGATACGGGGGCAAATCATTGCTTTGTCTCGGGGCGGGTGGCGGATGACCTCCGTCTGGAGAGATTCGATACCGAAGACTTCCGTGGAGCGGCCGGGCGATTCGCGTCACCTCGCTATTTGGTCTACCTTCGGATTCCTCAGTTGGCCACCCGTGCTTCGATATTGCTGGCTCGGCTGCCGGATGCCGGATGCCGACCAGATTGGTCGCTCGGTCTTACTCGGGCGAGACTTTCTTCAGTTCTATCGCCTGGTCTATGACGGCCCGACAGGGGACGTAACGCTCAAAGTCAGCAATTGACCGTAGTTCACACCTACGACGAGCGATAGGACCGTTATGCGCCGGTCATTGGCAGAAACATCAAGCGTCCAAACCTGCCATATGTGTCGCAGACCGAGCCATAACAGGCATCGGCCATCGAATCGTAGGCCGATCAAGCAGTCCCGAAGACCCGGCGCGAAACCGGTGCCCTACAGACCTCAATACTTGATAATTCAGCCAGTCCCCGACTGCACGCCCACCAGCTAGAGAGCGGGGATAGCTGCCACAGCTATGGCGCCGACCAATAGCGCGCACGGGGTGACCTGGGACCTCGGCATCCGCAGCGTCAACCCCGACGACCCTGAGATCGCGGCGGACCCGCGCTTGACTTCCGCCCTGCCCGCGACCCGCCTGTCCACCGAAGGCGTGGCCGCGCGCGCCCGGGACCTGACCCCCGAAGGCGCCAACCTGGTCGAGCAACTGATGACCAGCGCCGTCTACTCAACCCTCAGCCGCCGCGAGGCCGGCCTGATCACCAACGGCGTCGTCGGCGACATCGTCTTCGGCGACCAACGCCCCGACGAAGGCATGCAAGCCATCGCCGACCGCCTCCGCGCCGAAGACTCCGCTTAGGAAAGCTCTGAACAAGTAGGGAACCTTTGCCGAAATGCGCCCCAATCCGTTCGCCCCTACGGCGAACTCAGGGCAGGCTCTGCGCGTGTCGCAGGGGGACCGAACGGATTGGGACGCTGCCCAGGGGCGTATTCCGAGCTTGCCTCGATGTCAAAGGCGCCCACGACCCGAAGCCCGCCGCCTAGTTGAGGCGCGTGGTGCGCGCCGCGGCCCTCACGACGTGAGGCGCCGCCGCCCCGCCCACTTCCTCGCCTGAGTGGATGAGGGTCACCCCGAACGGCCGCTCCCCGTCGATGCACGCGCGAATCATCGCCCGGTAGCGCGGTTCGAAAATATGCAGCGGCAGCCGCATCCGCGGAAACAGCACCGTGTGGAGCGGAAAGAGGTTCAGCCGCATGGCGGAGTCTGGCTGCGATTCCGGACGCCCCTCTTGATAAGGATCCGCATGGGGCGAGATTCGCCGGGTCCGCTTCCGGCTGATGGCCCCTTTCGCCGCTCCCGGCCACTGGTCAGCGGTACACGCCGTGCTTCCGGTGCCCTGCCTCGCGGCAGATTCCATGCCCAAGTCTGGTAGTGTTCTATTCTGTCCACGCAAATTGCCAGCCAACCATTGGCATCGCAGCCCGGCGGCAGCGACGGAGGAACCAGGAATAGTGTCAACATTCAAAGCAAATGCATTCTTACTGAAGACTCTTCTTGAGGATGTAGGGAAGGGCAAAATCCAGCTCCCGGATTTCCAGCGTGGCTGGGTATGGGATGATGACCGAATCAAGGACTTGCTGGTCAGCATATCGCGCGGCTT
>JAKZUJ010000230.1:0-9589 GCA_047516685.1 Chloroflexota bacterium
GGGGCGCCGGTTACCTCGCCGCCGGGGTGGGTGCCGGCGCCGCACAGGTAGAGGCCCTTGATAGGCGTGCGGTAGTCCGACCAGCCTGGGAGCGGCCGCCGCGACATCATTTGCTGCGGAATCATGTCGATGTGCCGGATATTGCCGTCCGTCAGACCGATCCGCTCTTCAATGTCCTCGGGCGTGAGCAGCGTCCAGTCAATGATCGCGTCCCTGAAGTTGGGCGCGTAACGGCAGAATTCGTCGATCAGCCGCTCCCCGAACGCCTGCCGCATCTCCGACCACGGACCGTCCTTGAGGTGCGAGGGTACGAAGAACACCCACATCGACAGCACGTGCTGCCCCTCCGGCGCCACCGTCGGGTCATACACCGTCGGAATCTGCACCTGGATGACAGGCGTCTCGGGAAGCCGGCCGTTCGTCGCGTCGTTCCAGCTCGACTCGCAGTAGTCCGTTGAGGGGGCGAGATTGATCATCGACAGGTGCTTGGGGTCGTAGTCGTCACCAAGGTGGCGCGAAAAGTCGGGCAACTCCCGTAGCGAGCAAAGGAACTTGGCCGAGGCCGACTGCGTCTTCAGCGCCTCCACTTCGCCCACGACGTCCTGGTCCACGTCGGCCCCGTCCAGCAGCTTCGTGAACGTCCGCTTGGGGTCGGCGTTCGACAGCACCAGGTCCGCCTCGATCACCTCGCCGTTGGCCAACTCCACGCCGGTGGCCTGTCCGTCCTGCGTCAGGATGCGCTGCACCTCGGCGCCGGTCCGGATGGATACACCCGCCGACTCGGCGGAGCGTGCCATTGACTGTGTGATCGACCCCATACCGCCGCGAACGATCCCGTAGTTTTCCGTGTCCTTGCGGTACGCGCTGAACCGGTAGAGCGCCATGATGTAGGCGCTGCCGGGCGCGCTGAGGTTCCCCATGTCGATAGCGCCGATGCTCGCCATCGCCTTCATCTCCTCCGAGACGAAGGTGCGGTCGATCAGGTCGCGCAGCGGAACCGTCAGCAGCGTTTCCAGCAACTCCTCTTCTTCCTCGTCTTTGAACCGCTCGGTGATCTCGGCCAGCGAGGGCGGCGGCTGCAAGTAGTAATCACTCAGAATCCGCACGGCCCGGTGCCAGAAATCAGCCCAGTCCAGCCACGCCTCGGCGTCCTCGGGCGAGAACTGGCGAATCTCTTCCGCCGTCTTCTCGTCGTCGTGCCACAGCCTGATGGCGCGACCGTCGGGAAACGGGTGCAGACGGCCCGGGTCCAACGGGTAGACGTGGAAGCCGTGCTTCCGCAACTCCAACTCGTCGATCACCTTCTGCTGCAGGATGTGGCACACGTAGGAGCAGGTGGAGATCCAGAAGCCGGGGAACCACTCCTCGGTCACCGCCGCACCGCCCACCACGTCCCGGCGCTCCAGGACCTGGACATCCAGCCCGGCCCGGCCGAGATACCCGGCGGCGACCAGCCCGTTGTGCCCGGCGCCAACGATTACGACTTTCGTGTTCTCGGCCATGGCGAGCTCCTTCTTCCACTACCCCTGTGCGCGTAAGGGCTGCTCCCGGGCCTTGCAAGACAAGCGGTTGCGCTGTCGCAGCCGCTGCAGGGGAACCACGGCCGACCCCTGCGCCGCTTCCTCGGAGTTACCGGGCTAGAATCCCAAGCCGTTGGGGGACGGATACGGAGCTTATGACACCGGACTTCAGAAAGCCGCTCGGTCTGGACGATGTTTTGATCGTCGACTGCGACGTGCACGCCAACGAACCGCCCGAGGCGCTCGCGCCCTACATCGACATGCCCTGGCGCCGCTCGCTTGAGCTGCTGGGCCGCAGCCCTCAGCGCTACCTGGACATTCCCGGTTACGCGCCCATCCTCAGCATCGATCCCCCGTTCCCCGACCGCGGGCTCGGCAACCGAACCGTGACCTCGGCCCGGCAGATGCGCGACGACCTGGACGAACTATCCATCGACGTCGGCATCCTGTTCCCCGACAACCTGCTCAAGATCGCCGTGTTCCCCCACGTTGACTACGCGGCGGCCCTGGGCCGCGCCTACAACGCCTGGCTGGCC
Organism: Chloroflexota bacterium; assembly: GCA_047516685.1. Lineage (GTDB taxonomy): Bacteria > Chloroflexota > UBA11872 > UBA11872 > UBA11872 > UBA11872. The sequence goes on from JAKZUJ010000230.1 coordinate 2,057, forward strand.
GACGCCTGGGTGAGCCGCGAAGAGGGCTTGTACGGCGCCGTCCTGGCCGTGCCCCAGGACCCGCACGGCTCCGCCGAACAGATCCGCACCTACGGAGCCGACGACCGCTTCGTCGCCGTCTACCTGCCCGTCGCCGGCCTGCGTCCGCTCTGGGGCGACCGCATGTACGACCCGATCTACGAAGCGGCCGAGGAGATGGGCCTGCCGGTCATGCTCCACAGCGTCGGCATCATCCACCCCACCTTCCCGTTCAACCTGGAGCACGTTGAGTCCCGCATGGTCCGCCACCCCATCAACCATGAGTTCGCCCTGATGGCCAACCTGTTCACGATGATCAGTACCGGCGTGCCGGTTCGGTACCCCGACCTCGAAGTCGTCTTCACCGAAGGCGGCGTGTCCTGGGTGCCCTTTGTCATGTGGCGTCTGGACAAGGAATACGCCGAACTCCCCACGTCTGCGCCCTTCCTGGAGCGTCCGCCCAGCGACTACATCAGGAAGATGTACTTCTGCACGCAGCCAATCGAGGAGCCCGAACGCGCCCGGGACCTGCTCACCATGATCGACCTGTTCGACGGACGCGATAACGTCATCTTCGCGTCCGACTGGCCGCACCACGACTTCGACCATCCGCGCAAGGTGATGAGCATGCCGTTCGACGCCGAGCTCAAGCGCAACATCATGGGCGAAACCGCCCGCCGTCTCTTCAAACTGCCGGTTCCCGTTCCCGTCGCCTGATGCCCCGCATCCGCGTTGGGCCGGCGGATGAAATCAAGCCCGGCCAGCCGGCCTTCGTTAAGCACGGCGAGGTGGAAATCGCCGTATTCCGCCTGGGCGGCGGCTTCCGCGCCTACCGCAACCGCTGCCCCCACCAGCAGGGCCCCGTCTGCCGAGGCCCCGTCAGCGGCACCCTCGTAGCAACGGCCGATACCGACTGGCGGTTGGCCTGGGTCCTGGAAGGCCGCGTGCTCATCTGCCCCTGGCACGGCATGGAGTTCGACCTCGACAGCGGCCGTCGCCTCCGCGGCCGCAGCGAACGCCTGCGCGCCTACCCCGTGGAACTCGACAACGGCCAGGTCTACGTCCAGGTCGGCCGACGCCGCGTGCCAGCCGCTACGCGTCCCTCGGCTTGACGATCACCTCGATTTCGATGGGATCGATATTGAACCAGGCGACCAACTCAATCAGCATCGAAACACGTACGACGTAGCGGCCGGGCTCGTCCGGCGCTCGCAGGTTGCCGGCAAACGCATATCCGAGACCTGGCGGAATGTCGTTGTAGAGGTGGCCGAGCAGGACAACGCGGCCTTCGTACGTCGGCTGTTCCGTTTCGCTCCCGTCCTGTTCGACTTTCCGCCAGCGCCAACCCAGGCGAATGTTCGCCTCCTCTGACCAGCTTTTCCGCCCGATGTTCAGCGCGTCCACGTGCAGCGGCAGCAGGTCACTGGGCGTCGTTGTGAAGCTGGCGGCGGTACGCAGCGCCAGGCTGGCCAGCATCCCGTCCACGCTGCCCTCAAAGGCTGCCCGTTCGGCCGACTCGATTCGCACCTTACGTTCGAACAGGCGCTCACCGTCCGCGCTCGCCCGCAGAACGTAGCTGCCGGGCATGGGCGGTGTGAACCCGTGCATGGGGACCGCATGGACCTGCCCCGGCCGCAGGAATGGCGGTGGGAGCACGGGGGTCTCGTAGGCGATTTCGTCAGCGCCATCCGCGCGAATCCACTGAATGCGCACCCGGCGTACTCGCGAGTCGCCCGGCGGTATCCAGGCCGACGTCCCGGGGTTGCGCATCACCAGTGTGCCGACGAACCCAGCGTCCGGCTCGGCCTTGTCCACAAGGAGGGTGGTGTCCAGGTTGGCCCAGCGGTTGGCCGGCTGACCCTCGGGTTCGGCAAGGGTTATGAGCAGATGGTCGCCAGCCATATCACTTGAGGTAACCCACGGACCGCCGGCGAAGCTCTCCCAGAGCTCGCGGTCGCGGCCGCCAAACTGGGCCGAGTCCACGGCGATCGTGCGGATGCCGTACGCCTGCAAGCCGGCCGCCAGCCCGTCCATTTCGCCGGCCATCAGCGATTGCGTCATGTCGCGGAAGTACCAGTACTGCTGCCAGATGTGTCCCGAGTAGCCGTTGACGATCGGCCCGGCGCCGGTCTCGGTGACCATCCACATTCGCCAGACCTCGTCCTTCCCCGATACCGGTACCAGAAGCATGGGACCCGTCACCGAGTTCCGCAGCACGGCCCGCAGCGGTGCGTCGGTCGGAATCTCAAAAGTCGCGAGCGGCCTGGGCAATGCTTCGACCAGCACCGTTCCGGCGGCCAGCAAACCAACGAGGGGCGCGGCCAGCCAATGCCGCGGCCAGCGGCGAGTGATCGCGTACACCCCAATACCGGCCAGCGCTGCCATTGCAAAGTGCGCCAGGAGCGAGAACCGGGCCACGACCCGAATCGCCCGAAAAACCGGCACGTGCTCGAACAGCAGCAGGTAGGGGAGCTCGTGTTCGCTGACGACCTCGTGCCCTTTCCAGTGCGTACCGAGCGAGAACAGCACCGCGACCGCGACGAGCGCCAGCAGCACCAGGCCGACCGTTCGTAGCTCGCGGCGCCGGTCGGTCAACCCCAGCAAGCCGGCCCCAGCGCCAATAGCCGCGAGCAGCGGCGGCACGAATCCCGGAAACACCCGCCGCTCGCCCGTAGGTACCGGAAAGCGCTCCATCAGCGCGTCGTACCAGCGCAGCCGTCCAGTCGGCGACAGGTAGTCGCGCAGTTGAACCGACCCTCCGTGCACCTCGGTGATGTCGCGTTCCGCCCGCCAAGCCTCGGAAAAGCCCAGATACCCATGCACGATGGGAACAAACGGAAGGCTGGCCACGACTCCCGCGGCAAGCATCGCCAGGGCCAGCCGGAGGTCGCGCCCGCGGACGACCTGGTGCGCGGCCGGCGGAATCACGAACGCCGCGTACACCATGGCCGCGATTACGCCCAGGTGCACCGCCGTTGCGAACTGCGTCCACACCATCAAGGTCGCGAGTCCGAAGTCCAGCCACCCGCCACCCCGCCACAGGCGAATCCCAAACAGCAGCACCAGCGGCAGATACCACGCCCCGAGGAGCTGGAAGTGATTGGCATAGGCCAGTTGCAGCGGCCCAAACGCATACACCGCGCCGGCCACCAGCGCCCCCGAACGCGAGCGGGTCAGGACCAGAACGGTGGCGTACATCGCGCCGGCGTTGAGCGCCCAGGCCGCAATGTGCGTGATGCTGTAGGCCAGCACCGGGCTCTGCGTGATCAACGCCATCGGGCCGTAAATGGGCAGGAAACCGAGCAACAGGTCGGACCCGAACAGCGCTCCGCCCGACCCGTAGTAGAAGTTGCCCGCAAAAAACTCGCCGGGCTTGGAGAAGAGCGCCGTGCGGTTCCATTCGAGAATGCTCAGAAGGAAGAGTTGGTCGCCGCTCGGCTTGTAGGCGATGTGCGTCCCGGCAGCAAGCCACAATGGGTACGTAAACAGCAGAGCGGCAGCGACGTATAGCAACGCAACCAGCGCGTGCCACCAGCGCCGATCGTCAACCCACCAGGCAGCCGCGGCGGCTGCCCACCCACGGGCTGAAGACGCCGGGTGTGTTCCAGGCTTGGGGGGTCCCGCTGCCTCGGTCACGTGTTCCCGAAACTCTCCAAATCCGTCGAGGTCGGCCGAGCCGCCCCGCAGCCGCGGCTGACCATACTGGCAAACTCGAGGCGGAAGCCTGGGTTCCAGCTTGTCCACCCTCGATGGCTGCCCGAGCGTTCCCATCGCCTTCGGCTCGTTCCCGCCGGCGTGTAGGCTGAACGCAGCGAGCGCTCCTGGGGGATGCACCGGATGAAATTTGTCTCCGCCGTATCGCTTGAGACCGACCCTAGGCGCGTTGCCCAGGACATCCACGACCAACTTGCCACGGACGGACCGTTCGATCTCGTTGTCGTCTTCGTTCGTCCGCAGACCGATCCGGCGGGCGCGGACATCCTGGCCGCCGTGCACGACCAGCTTGCGCCCGGGCGCTTCATCGGCTGCACGGCCGGCGGAATCGTCGGCGCCGGTCGCGAGATCGAGGACCACGCCGCCACCGCCGTCCTTGCCGCCAGGCTCCCCGGCGTTCAGGTTGATCCCTTGCCCGAACTTGACGACGAGGAGGTCAGCCTTCCGTTAGATGACCTCCGCGCCTGTATCGTCCTGGTCGACCCGTTCTCAACCGCTACCGAAGCCTTGCTACGCCGGCTCGACCAACTCGCCCCGGGCATTCCCGTCATTGGCGGCGTGGCCAGTTGGGCCGCCGCGCCCGGACGCAACCGCCTGGCCCTTGATGGGGAGGTCACGAACGCCGGCGTGGTCGGCGTGACCCTTCGGGGCAACGTACGCGTCTCCACCGTGGTTTCTCAAGGCTGCCGGCCGGTCGGCGATTGGTTCACCGTCACCAGCAGCCGCAGCAACCTGATACAGGAGCTTGACGGCAAACCGCCGCTCGAAGCGCTCCAGCAGGTGTTCGCTCAGGCCAGCCCGGAGGACCAGCACCTCATGCGCTCCGGCATCCTCATCGGGCGCGGCGTGGCGAAGCGATCCGACGATCTCGGCCACGGCTCGTTTCTCATCCGCGTGGTGCTCGGCGCGGACCGGGAATCCGGCGCCATCAGCGTGGCCGACCGCGTGCGCGAGGGTGAGTTCGTCCAATTCCACGTGCGCGACGCCCAAAGCGCCCGCGACGATCTGGAAATGCTCCTCACGCCCCAGGTCTTCGAGGAAACCGCCGCTGGCGCCCTGCTCTTTACCTGCAACGGCCGCGGCGAACGCTTCTTCGGTGAGCGCGATGCCGACGTCGCAATTATCGGCAACGCCCTGGGCGAGCAGGTGCCGGTCGCCGGCTTCTTCTGCGGCGGCGAAATCGGACCCATAGGTTCCGCCAACTTCGTTCACGGCTACACCGCCAGCTTGGCCGTGTTCCGGCCTGACTCGTCCGAATAGCCGGCGGGCTGCAGGCCCCCGCGCTGGCGCGCTCGGTTCGTCGGTGGCGGGCCGGCGATGGCCCCTCGCGGCATGCGAGCATCCCGACCCGATCACAATGACCCACGACCAGGCCACGCCCGCCAATCCGTTACCGTGGCGGTCGGCGCCGCAACTATCAAGATAGGCGCCACGGTTCAGCCAGCGGCGGCGCTGTCCGCTTGGAGCGCCTTGGCACGCAACGAAAAGGTCGTACCTACGGGCGCGGCGCCGGCCCGAGCACGACGTATTTTCGGTCCTCCGTCCGCTCGGCCGTCGGCAGGACCTCCACAACGACTCGAGAGAGGCCCACGACCTCACCTTGCGAATCAAAGCTGTAGTTATCGCCGATCGCGCCGCTCCACGTGATCTCGTACATGCAATCCCGGAACCCGTCCGCATCCTGATCGTCGCCGGTCCGCTTCAGGCACTCGGCCGCGATGTACACGTCGTCGTAGGCCGATCCCAGGTGCCACGGTAGCGTCACGTACTTGTAGCGCTCCCTGAAATTCGCCAGCACGTCCTGCGCCTTCTGGTTGGCCGGATCCAGGTCGGCCGTAATCGCTTTCATGCCGGTCGCCGCGTCGCCTGCAATTTCAAGAGCAGTCGTTCCGACAGAAATTGTCTCGGCGTAGATCGGGCCTGCATATCCCAGTTCGCGGGCCTGCCTGATGATGGTCCCCGCCGAGAACTCGGACTGCGGCGCCAGGTGCAGCGCGTCGGGATTCGCGGCGAACAGCTTTTGCAGTTGCGACCTGAAATCCGTGATGTCGGATGTGTAGCGTTCCTCGGCCACGATCCGGCCGCCACGCTTCTCGAACTGCGCCACCGTCGTGCGCCGTACACCCTCGGCGTAGTCGGTAGTTTCGGTAATGGTCGCCAGCCCGCGAACCCCATCGGCCCACAGGACATTCCCGGTGTCGATCCCTACCTGGATGTCACTGATCTGCGTGCGGAAGATGTAGTCGCCGGCGTTCGCGATGTCCGGGTTGCTCGCCAGTCCCGAAAACAGAATCACCCCGCCCGCCTCGGCCAGCGGCGCGGCCCCCAGCATCGCGCCGCTGCAGGACGTGCCCAGGATGATCTTTATCCCGTCCACCTCGGTCAGCTTCTTGTAGGCCGCAATCGCGTCCTGCGCGTTGCATTTGGAGTCCTCGACAACGAATTCGAGCGTGCGGCCGTTCACGCCGCCCGCCGCGTTGATCTCGTCCAATGCCATCTGCTTCGCCTGGCTGGCCACCGTGCCGTAGGTCTCGCCGGCGCCTGTCAGCGACTCCATGACGCCAATCCTGAACGGACTCTCCGGCTGGCTCTCCGCGTCGCCGCAGGCCAGCAGCGCCAATCCCAGAGCCGTCAGCAGGCCCAGGGCCAGAAATCGTCTGGCAAGTCGTAGCGGCATGGCGCGCTCCCACGGCCTTCGCCAAGGCGCCCTGTGAACAATCGCCGCGCCAACCTGAATCATGGCCGTATCAACCTCTTGCTTGCTGACAGGCGCACCGCCCCGGATTCCAGATTCGCCCGAGCCGCCGACGCTACCGTTGCTCGTCCACTGTGACCGTCACTATGTCAACGCCGTGGTACTTCTGATGTTGCACCGCGGACGCGTAGTGCCACAACAGACGGAAGGACACGTTACGCTCGTCGGGGGCTACGGGGAGCTCGTGCAGGTACGCCAGCCGGTCTTCCATGTTCTCCCCTGCAAGCGCCGTCACGAACTCCAGTTCCGCCGAACGCCCCTCCATGCGCGCGGAAACGTTCAGGCGCCGTCCGCTGTCGGCGGGGTCGTCGCTCTCTTGTAGCAGGATCGACAGCGTTTCCTCGCCTGCCGAAGCCAGCCGGTCCGTCGACGTGGCCTTCCATCCATTCCTGGACGCGAACCCGCGGAGGAACTCATCGATCGTTGGCAGCGCGTCCATGCCCAGCGCCACTTGCAGACGCCGGCGCCGCGGACTGGTCACCTCCATGAATACCATCATGCTGATGGCCGCCAGTGCGCCGGAGGTCATCCCGTTACCGAGCAGGACCCCAATAAATCCGTTGCCCAGCAAATCGGCAAAGATCAACTGATTCTGAAATCCGACACCGATCCAGAACGACAAACCAACGATGGCAGCCTTCCGGTGATCCACACCGTCCTGAACGATGATTCGCATTCCCTGGACGAAGAGGATCCCAATGAGAAACGCGATATACGCGGCTGCGACTGGAGAGGGAATCGCGATCAACAGGGCCGAGATCTTGGGCAAAAACGCCAAGGCCACGAAGACGACACCGATCACCACACCCACGCGTCGGGCCGCGATGCCCGTGACCTCGGTAAGCGGAATACTGCTGGAGTAGGTGGTATTGGGCAGTGTGCCCAGCAGACCCGAGAGCAGATTGCCCACGCCGTCGGCATTCAACGCGCCCTGCACCACCCGGAAATCGGTGGCCCGTGGCCGACGGCGCGAAACCCGCTGTATAACCACGCTATCGCCAATGGTCTCGATGGCGCCCACGATCGTCACCACCACGAACGCCGGC
>JAKZUJ010000231.1:0-11443 GCA_047516685.1 Chloroflexota bacterium
TGGGCATACGCTGAATTGCGCGAATGTCTCGCGGCGGCCGAGTGCGTTGGCTACGGCCAAGGAGCCTTGACTCGGCTCCAGTCTCCAGCGCGCGGTCCACAGTGCCACCCGCGCCCCAAGCCCCTCGCGCGCCTATGAGCTCTGATCGCGCCCATGTCGTCAGCGCCTTCTGGCTTCGGCCGTTCGGCCTCGACGGCCAACGCATCGGCCTGTCTGAGAGTAGAGGGCACGCCCACCAGGCGATGTCTTGCCGCGGTGGCGGGCCGGCGGCGTTGCGCGATCCACCCGAGACGGTGGCCGGGGTGGCGCTCAGCCGCGAGGATTTACTTTTGTAACGTCATGTGGGGCGGCTGGCGCTCAGCGGCGCGGGCGCGTAGGCATTCCAGCTCGGCGGTCTGGCGCGGGCTAGGCGGACTCGCTCCAGGTGGCAATGAAGTCGTCCACCTCAAAGTCCGACGGCATGTGCTCGAACCTGTAGCGCGTGGGACCGCTCTGGAAGCCGGGGACAAACTGCTCGGTCTCCGTCAGGAGTCTGGCGTGTAACGGGGCGAAGCGGCGTTCGAGCCGTTCGGCCTCGGCGGCCGTGAAGCGCCGGGCCAGCGCGTCGAGATTGCTGATACTGAACGTTTGCTCGCCGACGGTTGACGCGCGCTCACGTGCCGGCAAGCCGGCTACTTCCGGACGCTTCAGTGTGCCGATCCTGGCAGCCAGCTTCGACAGGAGGACCACGCAAACCATGCGCTCCGTCTCACCAGGGTGCAGCAGGGCCAGGACCTCGCGGAATCCGTCCGCATCCTGGTCGAGCATCGCGCGAAACAACGCCTCGGTCTGATCGTCCTCGCGCGCGGACAATTCGGTGAATCGCTCGAAGGTCGCCTGCGCGTCGGCCGACAGATGTTTGACGAAGCTCGGCTCCCAAGAGAAACCCTGTGTGTAGGGATACAGCCGGCCGCCGAACGAGCGATACCCGAGAAGGATGACGCGCCGCAGCTTGGTGCTGTAGTTACTGGGCCAATGCAGGATAGTGCTGATATACATCACGCCGTCGCCAGCCTCAAGCTTGACCTGCATCCCGTTCGACAGCGGCACGCTCCGGTTTTTCAGAAGCTCGCGGTTTTCCTGCGCCGTGTTCAGGCGGCAATGACTGCCAGGAACGACCCACAGCACGTCATCGTCGTACAGCGGGATGTTCCACTGCACGTAGCCCGGCCCGTTGGCCAGCATGTCCGCCTGGATGCCGGCCAGCGGGGCCCGGCTCGTTGGCTGGGTATCGCGATGCCACAAGTCCGGCCCATAGTCGGTCTCCGGGTTGCACATCAGAAACATATTCTTCAGCCCCACGTCGGGTGTACCCAGCGCCTGGCGGCTGACGCCCAACGTGTTCTCGTGCAGACAGAACTCCACCGTGTTGGCCGTCGCGGCGTCCACCACGGTCTGGAACGCCAGGCGCGGCTGCTTGACTTTGTAGGCGAAGCTGCTGGGGTCATCGCGATCACGCTTCCAGATCGCCTGCTGCCGGTCGACCAGCACCTCGAAGCTGGCGCGCAACTCATCCAGGCGGTCGGGCGGGATGACGTTCCGCAGGATCACGTAGCCGTCGGCGAGGAACTGCTCGGGATCAATCTGCATTGGCTGTCTCGACCGGTGCGGCCGCGTCAGTCTAGCGCGGGTCCGCGGGACTCAAGACAGTTTGGCGCCGTGGCGCGCCGAGTCAGCCTGCGCAGCGCTGCGCGAAGGCCCGGAGTCGTTCCGGGCACGCCGCCATGGCGATTTCCACGGGCGGCTTCTCGACCCCACCAACCACGCGTCAGGGGCTGATCGTGACCGTGGAGGTGGAGAAGCCGCCCGAGAGGAAGACGGCCAGCATCGAGTTCCATCACGACCACACGTCCGGTACACGCGGCGCGGCAATGAAGTGGGCCTTGGATCGCTTTGCCAAGGAGTTCCCGCACATCAATGTCACGTTCGTCCCGCAGCCGGCGGCCTTTACAGAGACCTTCAACATCAAGATCGTGGCGGGCGCCCAGGGTGAACTGGCCCTGTTGTCGGGATGGTTCGCATGGATTTGGATCCAGGGCGGCGCGTTTACTCAGATCAACGATGAGCTGGCCAAGCACGACGCGTGGGACGCAACGGGCATGTACGCGCAGCCGGACGTCTTCACCCTGAATCTCCGCAACACTCGATACAACGGCGCGCTGGCAGCCATGTCGCTGGCGCCGGACGCCGAGAATCGCGCCGCGCCGCGGCTACGCGGCCTCGCTCCAAGTGGCAATGAAGTCGTCCACCTCGAAGTCGGGCGGCATGTGCTCGAACCTGTAGCGCGAGGGACCGCTCTGGAAGCCGGGGACAAACTGCTCGGTCTCCGTCAGGATTCTGGCGTGCAGCGGGGCGAAGCGGCGTTCGAGCCGTTCGGCCTCGGCGGCCGTGAAGCGGTCGGCCAGCGTGTCGAGATTGCTGATGCTGAACGTTTGCTCGCCCACGGCCGCGGCACGCTCAGGTTCCGGCAGGGCGGCGACCTCCGGGCGTTTCAAGGCGCCGATGCTGGCCGCCAGCTTGGACAGCAGCACCACGCCGACCATGCGCCCCGTCTCGCCGGGATGCAGCAGGGCCAGGCATTCGCGAAATCCGTCCGCATCCTTGTCGAGGATCGCGCGGAAGAAGGACTCAATCCGATCATCCTCGCGCGCAGCCAGTTCCTTGAACTGCTGGAAGGTCGCCCGCGCCTCGGCCGACAGGTGCGTGACGAAGCTGGGCTCCCACGAGACGCGCGATCCGTAGGGGTACAGCCGGCCGCCGAACGAGCGGTAGGCGAGGTGGATGATGCGCCGCAGCTTGGTGCTGTAATTACTGGGCCAATGCAAGATGGAATTGATATACATCACGCCGTCGCCCGCCTCGAGCTTGACCTGCATCCCGCTCGACAGCGGCGTGCGCCGGTCTTCCAGCAGTTCGCGGTTTTCCTGCGCGGTGTTCAGCCGGCGGTGACTGCCGGGGACGATCCACAGCACGTCATCGTCGTACAGCGCGATATTCCACTGCACCAGGCCCGGCCCGTTGGCCAGCATGTCCGCCTGTAAGCCCGCCAGCGGGGCCTGGCTGCTTGGCTGGCTATCGCGATGCCACAGGTCCGGTCCGTAGTGGGTCGCCGGATTGCACATGAGGAACATCTGCTTCAGCCCCACGTCGGGCGTGCGCAGCGCCTGGCGGCTGACGCCAAGGGTGTTCTCGTGCAGGCAGAACTCCACCGTATTGGCCGTGGATGCGTCCACCACGGTCTGGAACGACAGGCGCGGCTGCTTGACTTTGTAGGCCATGCTGCTCGGGTCGTCGGGGTCGCGCGCCCAGATCGCGTGCTGCCGGTCCACCAGCACCTCAAAGCTGGCCCGCAGCGCATCCAGCCGCTCTGGCGGGATGACGTTCTTCAGAATCACGTAGCCGTCGTCTAGGAATCGCTCAGGATCAATCTGCATCGGCGGCCTCACCTAGCGTAGCCGCGCCAGTCTAGCCCGGATATACCGTGCCCCAAATAGTTTGAGTCCGCGACACCGCCCGCACGGCCCGGCCCACGACACCCCGGATTGCTCGGTTCAAACCGCACCCGGCGCCCCAGCCAGCATCCGCGCCGGTGACCATGGCTCAGACCAGCAGAACGCTGCCCCGCCCGGTTGGCGGCCGCTGCCATGCAGCGTTCACGGGCGGCGCGTCCTCCCCTAATTGACCTCTCGGGGCCTGCCGAAGCTTCGTGGCCCAAATAATTGACCTGCTACTTTTTGTCTGCTATATCTTCTCTACTAGCACTTTTCGCCCGCGCAGGATGCAACGACGTGCGCGCGGGACGTAACGACGTGCGGTCTTGGCGTGTGCCTGGCGCACGCCGTAGCCCTCGGGAGGAAGCCATGGTTCGTGCAGTCACTCGACGGAGGATGTTGCGCGCGAGCGCCGCGGCAAGCCTGGGATTGGGGGGCGCCGCCGTGCTCGCCGCCTGCGGTGAGATACAAGTCGTCACCAAGGAAGTGCCGGTCGATAGGGTCGTCGTGAAGGAAGTCCCGGTCGAGACGGTCGTGACCAAGACCGAGATCAAGGAAGTTCCGGTTGAAAGGGTCGTGATGCAGACTCAGGTTCAGGTCAAGGAAGTCGAGGTCGAGAAGGTCGTTGAGAAGGTCGTTGAGGTCGAGAAAGTCGTGACCCAAATCGTTGAGGTTGAAAAGGGCGTTGAGAAGGTCGTTGAGGTCGAGGCGATGCCGGTAAAGGAGCCCGTCCAGATCGAGTTCCTCAACGACCACACCTCCGGTCCGCGTGGCGAGGCCATGAAGTGGGCCCTGGACCGCTTTGCGCAGGAATTTCCGCATATCAAAGTCAGATTCATCCCGCAGCCAGCAGAATTCACGGAGTCGTTCAACATTCGGCTCGCCGCTGGCACGCAGGGCGAGATTGCCCTGTTGGCTGGCTGGTTCAATTGGTCGTGGGTCCAGTACGGCGCCTTTGCACAAATCAACGACACGCTCGCCAAGCACGATGGATTTGATCCGGCAGCCTACTTCGCCACGCCGGACATCAACACGCTCAACGTTCACAACAAGCCGTATTCCGGTCTGGACAGCATGCAAGGTCCGGCTTTTGGGTTGCCGTACCAGGGCAACATGACCAGCTATCGATACAACCTGGAAATCGCCGAATCGGCGGGAATCGACCTGCCGGCCACGTCCGTCCATGCCGGCGGCTCGTGGGGCCTTGAAACAGACTTTCTGGAGGCGATGAAGCAGGCGAGAGATCCAGAAACCGACAAGTACGGCATAGCGGCGGCCGGCGGTTCGTGGCCCGCGACCGGGTGGTGGGCGATAGGCATGTCCAATCGAGACGACTCGATGGTCTGGTACAACGCCGACGCCACGCACTTCGAGCTATTCGATGATGGCGGCGACCGGGGTTTTCGACTTGCGATTGACATGATCCACGAGTACGACGTGGCTTATCCACCCGAGGCGCGGGAACGAGTAAGCGGCGAGTTCGGCGACCCGTTCTCGGCCGGAAACGTCTTCTGCAACGTGGCCGGCGGTGGGCATGGAAGTATCGTGAACCGAGTCCAGGATCGGTTCCCGTGGACGATCGGAGCGAATCCCGAGGGGGTTCGCGGCACGATCCCGGCCAACTTCGACGGCCAGCCGCATGTGGTCACCAACGCGGCCTCAGCACGCGGCACGCTTGATGAGACCATTGAGTTGCTGGTGTTCATGAGCGGCGAGCAAGTACAGACGCGGATCGCGATCGAGGGCGGATCGACGCCAGCCAACAAGGCGGCGATGTTCTCGTCCGAGCACGCGTTATCCGTGCCGCGGGGCGGACACATCCTGGGTGAGATTGCGGAACTGCCAGACCACCGGCACGGCCAGATGGCCCACCCCGACTGGCTGGAGATCTTGGTCTCGACTTTCTTCGCAAGTGCTGTGTCTGGCGAACAAACCGTGGACGAGCACATCGAGGAGCATATCCGGATCAAAGACGCGAAGCTCACGCGCACACATGACAACTGGGAAGCGCTCAAGGCGTTCGCGGAGTCGCTCCCCTCGTAGGGTGGCGCAGGGTGCGGCCGTCCCAGCCCTGGAGCGCTGGGACGGCCGCGAAGGCTGCCGGGCACACACGTAGCAGCCAGCGGCATGTACCGACCGGCCGCCTGCCGGCGTGGCCGGAATAGTGAACGCCAACCGGGCTAGGATGCTGCTGCAGGACGCGCCCGCTGGTGCAACGCGTCTATCTTTGCGCTCGACGGGCGGACTGCCTTGAGCGTTCCGTCAACAGGCAGCTCGCTGGAGAACCACACATGGCACTCAGAATGATCCAGGTTGGGACCGGCGGCTTCGGGGCGAGGTGGTGCATGGACTTCCTGCCGCCGAACGTTGAGGCGGGGCTGATCGAGGTGGTGGCCGCGGTGGACACGAACCCCGCGGCACTGGCGAACGCCGGGGAGTCGCTGGGCCTGAGCGAGGCGCAGTGCTACACCGACATCCAGAGGGCCTTCGACGAGAATCCAGCCGACTTCTGCACCGTGGTGGTACCCCCGTTCTCTCACGAAGCGGTCGTGGACCAGGCCCTGGCCCACGACCTGCACATCCTCTCGGAGAAGCCAATTGCCGACACGCTGGTGGCGTCGGTACGCATTGCCGACAAGGTGGCGCAGGCCGACAAGAAGATGGCGGTGACGATGAGTCATCGCTTCAACCAGTACAAGACGACGTTGCGCGAGGGTCTGCGCTCGGGCCGGCACGGAGCGCTGAACTACCTGGTGTGCCGGTTTACGGCGGAAGCGCGTCACCTCGGATCATGGGGGTTCGGCTTTCGCTACGAAATGGACGACCCGATGCTGGTGGACGGGTCCGTGCACCACCTGGATATCCTGGCGGATTTCGCTGGCGCCAAATGTGATCGCATCTACGCCCAAACCTGGAACCCGGCGTGGAGCGAGTTTGCGGGCGACGCGCAGGCGCTGCTAACGATGGAGTTTGAGAACGGCGTGCGGGCCACCTACGAGGGGTCCAGCACCAACGCGGTGGGGCTGGACGGCTGGGGCCGCGAGTACACGCGCGCCGAGTGCAAAGGGGCAACGCTGATCCTGGGCCAGGACCGCCTGGAATGCTTCCCGTTCGACCCGTTGCGCGAATCGCCTAGCAAGCAAGAAGGCCAGGGCGCGACGGTTCCCTGGCTGGAGCAGCCAACCTGGGGTCACGTGTGGCTGATCGAGAAGTTCGTGCGCTGGCTGGAAGGCGGCGAGCCGATGGAAACGAACGTGATCGACAACCTGCAGTCGGTAGCCCTCGTCACCGCCGCAATCGAAAGCAGCCAAACCGGGCTGCCGGTGAATGTGCAGGAGCACCTGGCCCACGCGTGGCGAGAAGTCACGGCGTCGTAAGTCTCTAGGAGGAAGTGACCTGGCAACGACACAAACCCGCCCGTGGGATGCGGGGGCTCACTTCGAGAGCGACGAGGACATGGTCGCCTACCTTGAAGTGGCATTAGAGGACGGCGACACGGCACTGATCGCGGCCACCCTGAGCGACATCGCCAGGGCCCGAGGCATGACGAAGGTCGCGGCCGATGCCGGCCTGGGCCGAGAGCGCCTCTACAAAGCTCTATCGCCGAACGGTGGGGCGAAATTCGCCTTCGTGCTCAGAGTAATGCAGGCCTTAGGCCTTGGACTACGATTGTCGGCAGTGAAGGCGCACTAGCGGGGCCAGCCGTGTGAGCGGACTCGAATGGCTACGTCATCCTCGCGAAACCAGCCGTAGCGCGTGGAAGCGCGTTCGCAGTTGGGGCCGCCATTCGCTCAAGCATATGTGGGCAAATCGAGGCCGCCTTGCCGTGCTCGTAATTCTCATCGTCGCGGCCGGGGGCGGTGTCTGGAGTCTCGTCCACTTTTGGGACTGGCTACAGACTGAGCAAGTCACCGGGGACATGGTCGCAAAGGAGTCCGGCTCAACGACCGTGCGCAACATCGGTTTCGTCGTTGCCGGCCTGATTGCCCTTCCCTTCGCCGTCTGGCGCAGCTGGGTGGCCCAGCGCCAAGCCAACACGGCGCAGCAAGGACTACTAAACGAACGCTACCAGCAGGGTGCGGAAATGCTCGGCAGCAATGTCCTGTCCGTGCGTCGCGGTGGGTTCTTTGCCCTGGAACGTCTTGCGGCAGAGCATCCGGGGCATTACCACGTCCAGATCATGCAGCTATTCTGCGCCTTCGTACGCGAACCAACTGTGGATGAGCGAGAGAAACCCGAGCAGATGGTCGTTCAAGCTGAGCCGGAAAGCAAGCAACTATCCCGCAGAGTGAAGGTTCGAGCAGACGTCCAAGCCATAATGGCAGCCATTGGAACTCGCGACTAGTCTCACATACAGATCGAGAGGGAGAGCAGATTTACACTGGATCTTAGACTCGCCAATCTTCGCGGATTCCACCTTGCTAATGCAGACTTATCGCACGCACTACTCACAGGTACTATTCTCTCAGACACTTGGCTTATTAATGCAAACTTGTCCAGCGCTTTCCTAATGGAAGCCAACCTTAGCCACGCGACGATGTGGGGAACAGATATGTCAGATTCTATTCTGTACGATGCAGCCTTGTCAGGTACCGATCTCTCTCGGAAAACCTTTACGCCTGGCTCCAAGCGGGGACCCGAGGGAATGGACCCGGTGGTTGGATTAACTCAGACCCAGATTGATCACGCCAGCGCGGAACTGAACGATCCACCGAGGCTGCTTGACGTCGTTGACGCCGCAACCGGGAAAAAGCTGGTCTGGCGCGGCAAGCCTCTGCATGGTCAGGCGTAGATACGCGAGAATGCCGCAAGCTCAACTGGACCCCGCATCGTGACGACCACTTCCCACCCCCACATCGGCTCAAGCCTGTACGACCTGCTGGAAGCGGACGGCGTCCTCGCCGAGGCTACCGCCGTTGCCGTCACGCGCGCGGGCGCCTAGCAGACCGACCAGGGCGTGACCGGTCGATCCGCCTCTGATGACGACGGCGCGCTGAAGCTGCATGTGGTCTTCGAGAACGACGAGGACGGCTGGGTAGTGGCGAGTTGCCCGACGCTGCCGGGATGTCACAGCCAGGGACGGACCAGGAACGAGGCGTTGGCGAACATCCGGGAGGCCGTCGAGGGCTATCTGGCGAGCAAGATCGCCCACGGCGGTGCTTCGCTTGCTGCGGCGAGTTTTGAACTGGTGGACGTGCGGGCGTAGTAGGCGATTCCGCCTACGGCCGCTCCGCTGCCAGAAAAGCTTGAAGCTCAGAACAGCCTGTCCAACGCCTCCTGCGGCGAGATCGCGGGAATCGGCGAGCGCCTGAAGTCTCTGAGGTTTCGGGTGATGATGTGCCGCGCACCGCAGGCATGGGCGGCGGCGACCTGCATGGCGTCCTCGAAGTCGCTGAACGGTAGGGATGCCGCGTAGCGAAGTGCGTTCGTATCGGTAGACGCGATCGACACGAAGCGCGTCAAGTCAAGAATGAAGTCGCGAGCGACCGCGCCGCCGCGTGCCGGGGCCACGAGGTAATAAAAGTTCGACACGGTATGCCACGCGATGTATGCGCTACGCCCGCTTCGCTCAATGCGGCTCAGGAGTTCGGTGGCTGGCGCTGCGAACGGCTGCCGATCACGCGCGACATCTATCAAAACGTCGCTGTCGAGAAGGATCAGAGGTACTTCCGAGCGAGGGCCTTATAGCGTGGGTCGTCGCGTTCGGCCGGCCGAAACTTCCCCCTCCACCGCTCGGCGAACGTGGGCGCCTCGTCCGCCACGGTTTCCCTCAGGAACTCCTCAACCAGCGACGACAGGGTTCTCCCGTTCGCGTAGGCGTAGCTCTTGGCCCTTGGGATCAGGTCTTCGTCAACGGTGAGCGTCAGCTTCTTTCTCATTGCTAAGTGGACTCCAGGAACGCACGTATACGTACGACTCTGCACTACTATACGTGCGTTCCAACCGACTCACAAGCTCTTTCCGCCAGACCACTACCCCACCTCGACCTTGCTGGCTTCGCCGGTGTGGGTGACGCGGATGATGTTGTCGATGTGGCGTTCGAAGGTGTCGTCGTGGGATATGACGACGAGTTGGCTGAAGCCGCGCACGGACAGAATCTGCTGGGCCAGATTTTCGCGGCGTTCCGCGTCCAGGTGCTGGGTCGGTTCGTCGAAGAAGGCAATGTCCAGGTTCAGCAGGTCGCGCAGCAGGGCCAGGCGCACGGCCAGGGCGGCGGCCATCTGCTCGCCGCCGGAGAGTTGGCCGAAGCGCCGCTCCAGGTCGCCGCGGCTGAGCACGATGTCGTAGTCGGCCGCCCAGCGCAGCCGTCCGCCGGGCGCGCCCATGATGTCGCTGTAAATCTCGTCCGCGGTGTCGGACACGCTGGCCAGCAGCACCTCGGTCACCTGGGGGCCGGCCTCGCGCAGCAGGCGGCGGATGAACTCGGTGCGGTCTTCCAGTCGGGTGACGCGGGCAATCCCGTCCTGCGCGGCTTGCAGGTCCACGCGCACCTGGCGCAGGGCCTCCAGGTCGGTCGTGAGACGCTTCGCGTCGGCCTGCATGCGCACAATCCGTTCGGCCAGTTGGCGGGCAAGGCCCAGGGCGGCGTCGCGGGCCTGGCGCGCTTGCAGCAGCGCCGCTGGGTCGAACCGGTCGCGGGCCTCGGTCAGCTCAACCAGCGCGCTGGCCACGGCGGCTTCGGCTGCGTCGGCGGCCTGCCGGGCCGCGTCGAGCTCATTGGCGCACGCCTCCAGTTGCCCGGCCACGACCTGGTGCTTGAGGAACTGGATATGCGCGGCGGCGTTTGCGTTGAGGGCGGCGCGTGCCGCGGCCAGCGCGTTGAGGTCGTCGCGCAGGGTGGCCAGCTCAGCGTCCACGGCCGTTAGCGCCTCGCCAGCGGCCTCGGCCCGGCGTGCGGCCACCGCCAGCAGGTTGGCGCCTGTCGTTCTGGCAGCGGCGTCTTGGGTTGACGCCAGTTGGGTCAAGGCGGCGGCGGCGCGTCGGGCCGACTGGACAAGCACGCCCTCGGCGCTTCGCGCGGGCTGCTGGCCGTTCATCAGCAGCGCCAGATCGGCGGCGTTCCGCGTCTCCAGCGCGTCCAGGAGCGCCGTGGCGGTGGCGATGTCGGCGTCGGCGTCGTCCAGGCGGTCCCGCAGCCCCGCCAGCCGCTCGCGGGCCAGGTCGGCCTCGCGAGACTCGGTCTCGGCGTGCTCCGCTTCCGCAACGGCGCGCTCGGCGTCCGCGATGGCCGCCCGGAGTTCGGCCAGCCGGTTCTCGCGTTCCACGGCCTGACGCCGGAACACCCCGGCCACATCGGGGATGTCGTCCAGGTTGCGGCAGACATCCATGAAGAACGGGCAGGTGCGGGTGTCCGTGAGCAGGCGCTGGGCGTGGCGGTCGGCTTCCAGCAAGGCCTCAACGGTCGCGCGTTCCTGACGCCGCTTGTCGAGTAGCGTCCGCCGGTCGGGGAGTTCCGCGGCCACGGCGGCGCGCGTTTCCAGGCGCTCCAGTTGGCGGCGGCCCTGGTGGTAGGTCTGCATGACCGACTCGCGCTCGCGCATCCACCGGGTGTGCAGCGCTTGGGTGTCTTCGTGGGCCTGGCGCAGGGACGTGCGGGCGCCCGCATCGCGGGCCTTTTCCTCATCGACCACCTGCCGGAAGGCCGCGCGCATCTGCCGGAACCGCGCGTCCAGATCGCCGTCGAGCTCGGCATCGGTCGCCACGGCCCTGGCCCCGACTTCGCGGCGGGCTTCCGCCAGTTCGTCCCGCGTGCGGTCCAGCAGAGCGGCCAGACGGGCGCTCGCCAGGCGCAGATCCTGCGCCCGACGTTCGACGGGCTGGAGCTCGACAACGCGCCCCTGAGCCGCCTGATGGGCCAGGTGCGCCTTGTGGGTGTGCTCCACCACGTCCGCGGCGCGCCGGCTTTCCCGCAC
>JAKZUJ010000232.1:0-14022 GCA_047516685.1 Chloroflexota bacterium
CGTCCTCCTCCCCAATCGCTTGCTTGCCGTCCTCGGCTGACTCTTCAATGACCGCTGTTCCGGCCCCACGCTCGAAGTCCAGGAGGTTCTTGGGCCGCGTGTGGCCGTCCTCGTGGAAAAGCAGCGTCTCGTTACCCACAAGCACATTCCCGCTGTCGGTAACTATCACGACTTCGTAGATCAGCAGCCGACCGCCAGTCTCACGGCACTCGATCTTGATCCTGATCGGCCCCGCCTGGTTACGGCTGACCAATTCGCCGAAGCCACCGCGCTTATCAACGGCCGCCTGGACGTCCTGGGCTACCGCGTCCTTGAGGAAGCTGAACACGTCGAACAGCGTCGATTTGCCCGACCCGTTGGCGCCAACGACCACTACCATGCGCGGCAGATCGCTGAGGACGGCCTTGCGAAAGACCCGGAAATTGCGGACTTCAAGGCGCTCGATCAGCATCCGCTTGCTCCCCGCCGCCCCGGGGAAACCCTTCTTTCAGATGTCTCGAGTGCAGGTTAGCCCAGGGTCCTGCCCCGCCGCGTCAGATCGACGACGCCAGTGGCCGCCCCCCCAGCCCCCACAACGGCCCTCTTCACTAGCCATTAGCCATTAGCCACTAACCACTCACCACTGACCACTCGCCGCAGACCACTAGCCACCTCGCCCCGCCCGCAGCCCCTCGCCGACTGCTGATGTGCGCGGTGGTTGCCGGTCGTTTTCAGATAGTGTACACTGGACTTGATGTCTTCGCAACTCGGCTCCCGGATGTTCACCACCTACGCCGTGTCTCGCCTGCTGCTCTGGATCGCCGTCCCCTCGCCCGGCGATGTCTTGCGGTGGGTCAGGAGATTCTTGGAACAAACCCCTGTTGGCGCACGCTTGCCCAACCTCTGGTCCCGCCCCGCCCTACCCGCGGCCCGGGTCTCGCCGCGCCATCCCGTTCCCGCCAGCCCGTCGCTCCCCACCACCGCCCCCTCACCCGGCAGCGCCTTGCCGGCGCCGCCCGCCATGCCGGTGAATGACTTGCCCCGAACACGATCCGGAGCCGGCGTCCAGTCTTGCTCTGGTGTACGCCGTCCGTCGCCGGAAAGCGCCCCGCCGCGGCCGAAGAGTTTTTTAGAAAAAACTCTTACGCGCGCAAACCCGTCCCGTTCCGCGTCTCCCGCCATGCCTCCCAAGCCCCACACGTGCTCGCAGCCCAGCCACGACCCCACGGCCCAGCCGCTGGCCGCTGCCCACACCCTTGCCGCACCAGCGGCGCTAGGCTGCGGCGAAGACGTGGCGAGTAGGCGCGTGGGAGATCCGGTGGGACAGGTCGAAGGCGGCGACTTCCCGGCAAAGCAACTGTGCATGGTGATCGATGCGGCAGGCGTTCGGGCGATGCCGGACGTGGTTCTGCCGGCGGGGTATGCGCCGCGGACGTACCGAGTGGGTGACGAAGTCACCTTGGCAGGGACGTTGCGGGCGGCGGGGTTTGTGGATTGGGATGTCGCGCGAGTGCTGGGCTACCTGGAGGACGCGGATCGGCGGGCCGGGTCGGCGGTGGTGGAGCACGAGGGGACGATCGTGGCTTCGACGTTCGCCTCGCGGCTGTCGAGCGGTTCGACCAGTCCGGTAACGGGGAAGCCGGGCGAGCCCCGGCGGGAAGGCGTGCTGGATTACGTGGCCACGCACCCGGATCACCAGGGCCGCGGGTTGGGCCGGGCGACCTGTACCGCCGTGTCGCGCTACCTGGTGGATCAGGGCTGCGAGACTGTGTCGCTCAGGACGGATGACTGGCGGCTGCCCGCCATCCACCTGTATCTCTCGCTGGGCTACCGGCCGGTGCTGAACCGAAGGGATATGCCGCAGCGGTGGTCCAAGGTCATAGCTGAACTTGAGAGGCACGGACATGCGCACGCTTAGGTTGGGGCTGGCGGGGCTTGGGCATGGGCGGACGCTGCTTCAGGCCAACCAGCCGGAACACACCGACCTGCCGGTTCGCGTGACGGCGTTGTGCGACGCGAATCCCGAGCTGCTGCAGTCGATGGCCCGGCAACCCGCGGTCGAGACGGTGACCACGGACTTCGACGCGCTGGTGGCTCGCGAGGATCTGGACATCATCGGGATTTACACGCCTGGCCCGCTGCACTGCGAGCAGATCCTGGCGGCCCTGGAGGCCGGCAAGCACGTGATGGTGACGAAGTCGATGGTGTACTCGATGGCCGAGGTGGAGCAGGTGGTGGCAGCGGTGGATCGCAGCGGGCTGACACTGCTGGTGACGCAATCGCTGCGCGGCCGCCTGGACTTCATGGATGCCAAGCGGGCCTGCGACGCGGGGGAGATTGGCGAGTTGTTCATGGCGGAAGCGCACTACGTGCACGACCTGCGGCCGGTCTACCGAGCCACGCCCTGGCGGACCGCAATGCCGCAGGACCTGATTTTGGGCGGGGCCTGTCACCCGATCGATTTGCTGCGCTGGTTCATGGGGGACATTGAGGAGGTGCACTGCCTGGGTCTGCGCAGCGGCGTGGCGCCGGACTACCCTCGGGAGGACTGCTTCTTCATCAACGTGCGCTTCACCAGCGGGAAGGTCGGCCGCGTGGCGAATCTGCTGGGAATGGTTCACCCGCACGGCGAGCCGGCCAACGGCCTTACGGTCTACGGCACGAAGGGCACGATCCAAGACAATGTGAAGACGCTGGATGCCGCGGGCGACCTGCCGCAACGGGCGTACGTGACGGAGCTGCCGCCGCCTGGCGGCCACGCGGGCGAAATGATCGTGATGCTGCGCCACATGGCGGACTGCGTGCTGAACGGCGCAAAGCCGTGGGTGGGGGTTCGAGAAGGCGCGCGGGTGGTGTCGACGGGGCTGGCGGCGTGGGAGTCGCTTCGAACCGGGCGGGCGGTCAAGGTCAGGAATGACTTCTAGGCGGGCTTGGTCAACCTAAGGACGCATGGTCCGCCCGAGCCGCGATGGATCAGGCGCTGGCCAGCGTGCGGGCGAGGGCGACGGCCTCTTGGAAGACCGAGTAGTGAGCACCGCCGGTCAGGAGGTCGTCGAGGCGCAGGCGGGGGCGCGTTGGCGTTGGGCGGCGGACGGCAACACGGGAAATTGGGGCGGTTTCAGACTGGCTCTCGACCACGATGTCCTCAGGCGAAGGCATGTGGGCGAGGTAGCGGCCGGTTGGGGCGGTGAGCTGGACGGTCTCGACGAGGCCGTTGGCGGCGGCTTGCGGCGCGCAGACGACCTGGACCTCGTGGCCGTTGGCGGTGAGTCGCCAGCCGTCAGAGGTTCGACGCGCCAGACGCCAGCCGAGGCGTGAGGACAGCCAGCCCACGAGGAGCAGGGCGGCGGCGCGGCCGCCGGGAGACGGCCGGACGGTCAGCTCAACGGTGCGGAGACGCGCCAGGTCAGCACGCGCGGCGGGCTGGTCGAAGACCTGGGCGATGGCCTGCCGCCAGGCGAGCATGCGCAGCCAGAGGGCGTCAGTGATGCGAGCGTGCTGACTGCCGTGAACCATGTCGTCCAGCACCTGGAAGTCGGCGGCGAGGTCGGTCATGGCGCTGGAGTCCACGAGCACGCGGTCGGCGATATCGAGCATGTCCTCGAACAGGTGGTCGCCGGTGGGAGCAGGGTCGTTCCACCAGACGATGGTGGGGATGCCGCTCGCCGACCAACTGGCGGCAACGGTGGCGCCTTCCTGGAAGGCGCGGCCTTGCAGAGCGGCGGCCAGTAGTTCCCCGCGGATGGCGGCGACGCCGTCCGACCGGTGGGCGGCCAAGAGGCCAACGCGCACGGGTTCCGGGGTTTGGGCGGTTTCAGGGTCGTTGACGAGAGCGATGACTCGGCTGGGGTAGGCGTCAACCACGGGGCGGGTTTCAGCCTCGATGTCGGTCCAGGCCAAGGGCCGGGAATAACGGGCCACGATGGTGGCCAGGAGCATCTGGGCGGTGAGTCCGGCGCCTTCGTCGGCGGCCTGGCGGGCAGCCTGGTCGTGCAGACGGGCGAGGGTAGGGAGAGCTTGCGTCAGAGGGGCGGTGAGGGTCACTTGAGGGTTCGTGATTCGACTGGCTCACCACGAAGCACTCCCCATGGGGCGGCGGCGGCGCTCATAAGCGGCGCCAGCGGAAGCCGTCGGCTCGGAGCAGGTCACCGGCCTGGCGGGGTCCCCAGCGGCCGGCTTCGTAAGAAGGGAGACGGGAGGCGGAATCGCGTTCCCAGGACTCCAGAATGGGCATGACGGCGCGCCAGGCGGCTTCGGTTTCGTCGCGGCGGATGAAGAGGGTCTGGTCGCCGAGCATGACGTCCAACAAGAGGCGTTCGTAGGCGTCCGGCGACTCCTCGGCGAAACTCTGACCGTAGCCGAAGTCCATGCGTACAGGCCGTACGCGCATGGCCAGGCCGGGCTGCTTGGCCTCGAATGTGATGGAGACGCCTTCATCGGGCTGGATGCGCATGGCGAGGACGTTGGGCGGGACGCCGTCGGGGTTGGATTCGCCGAACAGCAGGTGCGGGACTTCGTTGAACTGAATGGCGATTTCGGTGGCGCGCTTGGCCAGGCGCTTGCCGCTGCGCAGGTAGAAGGGAACGCCTTTCCAGCGCCAGTTGTCGATGAAGCAGCGGGCGGCAAAGTAGGTCTCGGTGGTGGAGCTGGGTGCGACGCCTTCCTCGTCGCGATAGGCGGGAACTTCCTGGCCGTCCACGAAGCCAGAGCCGTAGGCGGCGCGCATGACGTTGCCGGCGACATGGTCGGGTTGGAGGCGGCGCAGGGCGCGGAGAACCTTTACTTTTTCGTCGCGGATTGAGTCGGCCTCGAAGTCGACGGGAGGCTCCATGGCCACGAGCGCGAGGAGCTGCATGATGTGGTTCTGAACCATGTCGCGCAGCACGCCGGCTTCCTCGTAGTAGGTGCCGCGGCCTTCCAGGCCGACGGATTCAGCCACGGTGATTTGGACGGAGTCGACGTAGCGTCGGTTCCAGACGGGTTCGAAAATGACGTTGGCGAAGCGCAGGACAAGGACGTTCTGGACGGTTTCTTTTCCGAGATAGTGGTCGATTCGGTAGATCTGAGATTCGTCAAAGACGTTGTTGGCGATGTCGTTGAGAGTCTGGGCAGTGGCGAGGTCGCGGCCGAACGGCTTCTCGATGACGATGCGTGTGGCGCCGGGGCCGCGGCTAAGGCCGGTTTCGCCCAGCAGGCGGATGATCTCCGGGAAGAGGCTGGGCTGGGTGGCCAGGTAGAAAATTCGGTTGCCGCCGGTGCCGTGGCGGGCCTCGATTTCGGTCAGTTCGCGCTTGAGCTTTTCGTAGCCCGCGTGCGCGCTGAAGTCGCCGCGGACGTAGTAGAGGCTTTGCTCGAAGGCGCTCCACAGTTCAGGGTCGGGCGTGCCGGTGCGGGAAAAGCGCGTGGTGGCTTCGTGTTGGCGCGCCCGGTAGCTCTGGTGGTCCATGGGGCGGCGACCCAGGCCGACGACCGCGAGGGACGACGAGAGCAGCGCGTTGCGTTCGAGGTTGTAGAGGGCGGGGATGAGCTTGCGGGCGGCGAGGTCGCCGGAGCCGCCAAAGATGATGAGGGTGTGGCCGGGGGGCGCCTCCTGAAAGGCCAGTCCCTCGCGTAGGGGATTGACTCCAAGCGTTGCGTCTACGGCTTGGCCGTTCATGCTCATGGGAAATGCTCCGTCAGGCGGGCGCGAGCTGGTTCAAGGCCATGCGAAGAGCGGAGGCGACGGCTCCGAGGTCTGTGGACGAGTCGCCGAGGTGCAGGCGCAGGCGGCGGCGTTCCCAAGCGGCGAGCGACTCGAAGTCACCCTGGGCCTGGGCGTCGATAAGCGTGCCGAAGCTGTAGTCGCGGCCAGGGACCTGGACGTCGTCGCGGCGGCCGGCGGTGATCTGGAGGAAAACGCCGGTGTCGGGGCCACCCTTGTGCAGCTGGCCGGTGGAGTGAAGGAAGCGGGGGCCGTAGCCGAGGGTGACGGCACGCTGAAGGCCGTCGCGGAGGAGGGCCTGGATGACACGCAGGCCGGCGTCGTGGGCGGGCGCGCGGTCGAGGTAGGCCTGGATGGAGATGTAGTCGCCAGGGCGAAGGGAAGCAAGCCAGCCGGCCAGGGCGGTAGTGAGGTCGGGGGCCTGACTGCCAGCGGCGAGCACGCCGTGAGCGCTGGGGCCGTCGGGGATCTCCAAGGGCGCGCCGGAAGCGGTCACCTGGCCCAGGACGCGTTCGGTGTTGGCCTTGCTTTCGGAGACGTTGGGCTCGTCAAATGGATTTATTTCAAGCAGCGAGCCCGCGACGGCAGTGGCAAGTTCCCAGACGAGGAAGTGAGATCCGAGGTCAAAGGGATCGTCCAGCGGGAGGGTGATGACAGGGTGACCGGCCTCGCCGAGGGCGTCGAGGCGCGCCGAGCGGCCATTGTCGGGGTCGCCGGCGAGGGCGAGGTCCATGAAGACGCGGTCGTCGTCGTAGACCTCGGGATCGCCCAGGGGTTCGCCGTCAACCGGCACGATGCCCTGGCCCTCCTTGCCGGTGCTCTCCGCGACGAGCTGTTCGACCCAGGCGCCGACGGGCCGCAGGGAGGCCGACGGAACAAGGGTGAGCTTGTCGCGGCCCGCGCGGGCCAGCGCGCCCAGGGCGACGCCGATGGTCACGGGCGGGTTGGTGTTGACGGAGGGATTGGCGGCCGAACGCTGCCCGGCGGCGATGGCGCGGTCGAGAAGCGGGGCAAGGTCAATGCCGGAGAGGGCCGCGGGGACCAGTCCGAAGAAGGAAAGCGCGGAGTAGCGGCCACCGATGTCGGGCGGGTTGAGGAACACGCGGGCGTAGGCGTGGTCCTGGGCCAGAGCAGCCAGGCTGGAACCGGGGTCGGTGATGGCGACGAAATGTCGGCCAGGCGATTCGACGCCGGCCATCGTGTAGCGCGACCAGAAGTACTCGGCCAGCGTGGCGGTTTCCAGGGTGCCGCCGGACTTACTGGCGACGATGAAGAGAGCGCGGGAGAGGTCAAGGCCAGCCTCAACGCGGCGGACGGCGGCGGGGTCTGTGGTGTCGAGTACGGTGAGCCGCGGCGAGCCCTCGGCCTGGGGCAGGACGGCGGCCATGACTTCGGGGGCCAGGCTGCTGCCGCCCATGCCGAGCAGGACGACGTCGTCCACGTCTTGAGCGATCTCGGCGCCCCAGGCGGTCAGGTCGGGGACACCGGCGCGCATGGCTTCGGCCACGCGCAGCCAGCCGAGGCGGTCGGCGATCAGATTCTGGACAAGCGGGTTCTGGCTCCAGAGCGAGAGGTCAGCGGCCCAGAGGCGGCGAGCTACATCGTTGGCTTGGGCGCGGTCCAGGGCTGCAGCAACGGCCGCCGCGGCCGAGCCGAAGCGAGCGTTGGGTCCTTGACCGGACATTGCCGCCTCCATTCCCGGTTAGGAGGCGAGCGCTCCCGCCTTGGCCTCCAGGTCGTTGAGCAGGTCGTCGTAGGAGTCGATGAACTTCTGCACGCCTTCGGTCTGGAGCTGGTCCATGACGGCGTCCAGGTCAACGCCCAAGGCAGCCAGTTGTTCAAGGACACCGCTCCAGTAGTCCAGGTCGCTGCTCACCGTGGGCTGAACCTCGCCCTGCTCGCGGAAGGCGTCCATGGTGGCCGAGGGCATGGTGTTGACGGTATTGGGGCCGATCAGTTCGTCCACGTAGAGCGTGGTCGGGTAGGCCGGGTTCTTGGTGCTGGTGCTGGCCCAGAGCGGGCGCTGCGGTTGGGCGCCGTCAGCGGCGAGAGCTCGGTAGCGCTCGGAGGCGGAGATCTCTTCGAAGATCTGGTACACGGCCTTGGAATTGGCGATAGCGGCCTTGCCAAAGAGCGTACGAATTTCGTCGGCGTCGTCGGGGTTTTCCGCCAGCAGACTCTCAAGACGGGCATCCACCGCGGTGTCGATGCGGCTGACGAAGGTGCTGGCAACCGAGGCCAGGTCACTCACCGGCTCGCCGCGGGCGGCGCGGTTTTCGAGCGCGCTGAGGTAGGCCTCGAAAACGCCGCGGTAAACGGCCTGGGCAAAAATCAGCGTGATATTGACGTTGACACCCTCGGTCAGGAGGGTTTCGACGGCGGGCAAGCCGGCGGGCGTGGCGGGGACCTTGATCATCAGATTCGGTCGGTCGACCGCGGCGACCAGGCGGCGGGCTTCCTCGACAGTGCCCTGCGTGTCGTGGGCCAGGCGCGGGGAGACTTCCAGGCTCACGAAGCCGTCGGTCATGCCTGACTCGTCGAAGACCGGGCGCAGCACGTCGCAGGCAGCGGAAATGTCGTCCACGGCGATGGCTTCGAACATCTCCTCGGGCGTCATGCCCTGAGCGCCAAGGCGGCGGATGTCGTCGTCGTAGGTGTCGCTGCCCTTGATTGCCTCCTGGAAAATCGTGGGGTTGGAGGTCATTCCGCGCACGCCTTCCTCGGCGACCAGGCGGGCGAGTTCTCCCGAGTCGACCAGATCACGGCTGAGGTAGTCCAGCCAGACGCTTTGACCATGCGCGTGCAGATCGTGCAGCGGGGTTTGAGACATCGAAACCTCCGGGGCCGGGGCGACGGGCACCGGCCGAGGCCGAGCGGGTGCCTTACGCGAGTACGTCTGCTGCTGCAATCGTACCAACGGGGGCGCCAGCGGCCCTTGCCAAAGGGCCGATGCGTTTTGACTACCAGGCCGATGCCACACCAAGTTGAGGATCGATGCAGGGGGTGGATGCCCCTGGGTTCGCCAGAATGCCGGGAATTCGGGAGCTCGGATCAGGGGCTGAGGCGTTCGCCGCGTTCAAGGGCCTGGACTTTGTGGCGGCGGCGGACGTAGCGCTCTTCGCCGTCGGCGAAGCGGGCGCCGAGGAAGGCGTCGACGAGTTCCTCGATCAGTGAGAGCCCGACGATGCCGGAGCCGAGGCAGAGCACGTTCATGTCGTCGTGCTCGACACCCTGGCGGGCGGAGTACGTGTCGTGGCACATGCCCGCGCGTACGCCCGCGACCTTGTTGGCCGCCACGCACGCGCCGACGCCGCTGCCGCAGACGATGATTCCGCGGTCCGCCTGGCCAGAGGCAACAGCCTCGCCGACGACCGCCGCGTAGTCGGGGTAGTCCACCGACTCATCGGAGTGGGCGCCGAAGTCGATCACCTTGCAGCCGGCCGCGCGCAGCATCGCACTCAGGTCGGACTTGATGGCAAAGCCGCGGTGGTCCACGCCGATGGCGACGTTCATTGCACTCTCCAACGGTGCGCCGGGCGTGTGCCCAGTTTCCGCGACCGAACGGCAGATTGCACGCGGGAGCAGTGATTGGTGACCAGTGACCCGTGGTTCGTGAGGAAGTCGGGAAGAGTTTGGAAAGTGGGGGACCGCACACCCGTGGCTCAGCGGGCTTCCAGGCCGCCCGCGCCGGCCAGGCGCTGGTAGAGACGCCGCTGGCGGGCGCGGGCCTCCTGGTAGACGGCGTGTCGGACGAGGTCCGGCTCAAACGGCTGGTCGTCGGCGCCGTGGTCGGAAGGTACGGGATGGCCCAGCGCCGTGAGCGCCCAGATCGCCGCGCCGCGGCTGGTGGGTTCGGCGACGGCGGAACGGATAACGGGACGGCCGAGGACGTCGGCGAGGACCTGGGTCCAGCGGTCGGAGCGCTGCAAGGCGCCGCCGGATACGTGAACAACGTGGAGTTCGCCGATGACGGGCACGAGCAGGTCATGAATTGCCGCCAGGCGGTAGGCGACAGCCTCGATGCCCGCCAGCAGGAGGTCGGCCGGCTGGGTGTTGAGGCGCGCGCCGTGAATGGTGGCGCGGGCGGCGTCGTCCCAGCCAGGGCTACGTTCGCCGGCCAGGAAGGGCAACACGGTGAGGCCGTGCCCGTCGGCGGGCAGGTGGGCGATGACGTCATCGGGATCGTCGCCACGGACGCCGCGCAGGAGGTCGCGCAACCAAGCCGCCACGTTGCCGCCATTGCTCTCAGCGCCGCCCAGCAGCGAACGC
The DNA here is from genome assembly GCA_047516685.1 of Chloroflexota bacterium. Classification (GTDB taxonomy): domain Bacteria; phylum Chloroflexota; class UBA11872; order UBA11872; family UBA11872; genus UBA11872. The sequence continues at coordinate 9,950 of JAKZUJ010000232.1, forward strand.
GAACGGTCGACGCGGTATTCCCACAGGCCGGCGGGGACTGAGCGAACCGGACCTGGAACCAGGGCGCGGACGGCGGCGCTGGTACCGATGTTGAAGACGAGCGCGTCTGCCTCGCTCGGCGCGGTGCCGAGGTTGCTGCACAGGCCGTCGCCGAGCGGGGGATACCAGGGAACTTCGGCGAGGGCAGGCCAGCGTGTACGCCAGGGGTCGGTCAGACCAGCGAGTGGCGTGCCTGTCGGATCGATGTCGCCCAGCGATCCGGGACCAACGTTCACCGCGCCAAGCGTTGCCAGATCCCAGTCCAGTTCGCGCCGGTTCAGCATTCCGGACCAGGCGGCCAAGCTGAGCCCCAGGCCGCAGGGACGCCCAAAGAGACGCTGGTACGCGAACTCGGCGAAGGTGGTCCAGCGCGCGACCTGGCGCACGACGTGCGGCTGCGTGCGACGCAGCCAGCGAAAACGCGCCGGCAGGTAGCTGGCGTGAATGGGTGTGCCGGTCCGGTCGTAGACCGCGGCCACATCCCATTCCTGACGCAGAACAGCGGCGTCGGCGGCGCAGCGCGTATCGGCGTAGGTGTAGACGGGCGTGCACGGATCGTTGGCGGCGGAAACGCCGAGAACGCTGGAGGCGAAGACGCTGACGCCAACGCCCTGGATGCCGCGAGCTCTCGGACCCAGTCGCTGCAGGGTTACGTCGATGGCTTGGGCCATGCGGTCGAATAGATCGTGCGGGTCGACCTGCACGCCGCCGTCGGGGGTGGTATCGAAGCTGGAGGCGATCTGGGCCTCGCTGCCGAGGAGCGGCGAGCCGTCAACCGTATGGGCCGCCGCGCGTACCGACGAACTGCCAACGTCGATGCTGAGAACCAGCGGCGAATTTCCAACCGAGGGATCACGCGCCATGACTCAGCCCCCCACCGCCGGTGCGGCGGCAGTGTACGGCCCGCGTCTCTCCATACTGCGCGGCGCCCGACGGCGGGGGAGCGCCCAGCGACGTGGCCCGAGCGTGCAGTCCGGCTGGTAGCGGGCGGAGGTTCGGCCGGCGCGGCCGTGCGCGACTACGTGGCGCCGCGGACGGAGTTCGTGCGGGAAGGCATTGAATTGCTGGTCGGCGCGGGGACGGCGCACTCGTGGCGGAGCCTGGCGCGGTTGCCGCTGCACGATCGGACTTAGTCAGTAGCCAGTGGCCAGTCGTCAATAGCCAGAGCGGAATGACGCTGGCTTGCAGTCAAGCAGGCTTGGTGGGTGTTTCGTCCTCAGTGTTGGGCGAGATAGCGGGGGTGGTGTCGGCGGCGTCGGTGGCCATGTCGGGAGTCGCAGCCGCCTCGTCTGCCTCGGCGGCCATCTCATCGGCTCCGGAGGCGGTTTCGTCAGCTTCAGCGGCCATCTCATCGGCTTTGGAGGCGGTTTCGTCAGCTTCAGCAGCCATCTCGTCGGCTCTGGAGGCGGTTTCGTCAGCTCCGGCAGCCATCTCATCGGCACGGGAGGCGGTTTCGTCAGCTCCGGAAGCCATCTCGTCGGCTTTGGAGGCGGCTTTGGCGGACATCTCGTCGGCTTCGGCGCCCATCTCGTCTCCCCTGGCGGCCGCGTCGTCTGCCGTGGGGGCTGGCGCCTGCGCTGTCGGGTCAGTCGGGTCGCCGCGCAGACGGTCGCCGACCTCGGTGAGTGCAGCGTCGACCCGCCGCACGACGGCTTGCGTGCGTTCGTGCCTGAGCGCATCGTCCACGCGGTCCATTGCCTTATCGCCAAGCGCCGTTACTTCACCGCGCAAGCGGCGGACCTCTTCGCTCTCGAGACCAGTCTCGACCCGCGACTTGGCTTCAGCCAGGCGCGCGCGGACCTTGTCGCCGCGTTCACCGCCAACTTCGTCGCCCACCCGTTTGATCAGGCCGTCGAGGCGCCGCCCCCAGCCCTTGGCATCCTTGGCATCCCTGTCCTCTTCGCACATTGCGTCACCAGTTGTCATGGGTTCTCACCTCTGAGCTTACTGCGGCGGCTCGTGCTACCGTCCCGCTGTCGGATCCCGGAGATGTGCCTCATGAGTACGCCGCGCCGAGTCGCCGTCGTTGAAGTCAACCACTGGCACTCCACCTACGACGCCGCCTATCTCACGGTTCTTCAGAACCTCGATATGGACCTGGAGATCGTGGGTGTATCGGACGGCGACGCCGCGATCGCGCAGGACCGGGCGCGGCGGTACGAGACCACTGCGTTTACCGACTACCGCGAAATGATCGACGCGACGAAACCGGAATTCGTGATCGCCCTTGGTCGGCACGCGGAAATGCCGGAGATCGCCCGGTTTCTGATCGAAGCCGACATCCCGTTCCTGATGGAAAAGCCGATGGGCACGAGCGCGAGTGTCGTCAGCGGACTGGCGGACCTGGCGGAAGCGCGCGGGGCGTGGGTATCGGTGCCGTTTCCGAACCGGCAGTCGCCGTGGACGAACAAGGCACGGGAGATGATCGCCGCCGACGAATTTGGGCCTATCTCGCACATCGTCTTCCGAATCATCCGCCCCACCATGCAACGTTATGTCGAGTGGGACTCTCCCTGGATGCTCGACGTCTCCCAGGCCGGCGGCGGCGCGCTGACGAACCTGGGAGGGCACGGGATGGACATGGCCCGCTATCTCCTGGGCGAGGACATCCAGGTGGCGTCCGCGGTGATCAGCAACCTGGTCCACGCTTCGGAAGTCGAGGATTACGCGCTGGCCACGCTGCGTAGCTCCAGCGGGACACTGGTGCATGTGGAAGTGGGATACACCATGCCCACCTGGCCCGCGAACGAATCCGACTCCGAAATGAAGGTGGCCGGCGCCAACGCCATGCTGCGGGCGGTCCCTGACGGTCTGCAGATACTCGGGCCGGGACGGAACGAGCACCTGGACACCCCGGTTTCGGTGCTGTCGGCTTACCCTGGCTTCGTGGAGGACTGCCTGGAGCGGGTTGGTCGCGGAGATCCGCCGGCGGTCACGCCCAGGGACTGCGCGAACGCGGTGCAGCTGATTGAGGACGCGTACCGGGCGGCCGGACGGGTCTAGGCGTCTGGTTCGAGCCGCCGGACGATCGACAGGCTGCTGCGTGCCGAAGCTCGTGGATCGGCCAGCGTCATGTTGACTTCGACGCTGACAGGGCCGGCATAGGGCGCCTCGACCACTGCTCGAAGCGCATCGCGAACCCACGCTTCACTTTGCACGCCTTCCAGCAGGCCGAGGTGCTGGTCGCTGTGTGCGTCGTTGTCGTTGACGTGGACGTATTGCAGGCGGTCGCCGGCGGCCCGAATCGATTCGCCGACGGATTCGCCGGCGATCTGGTTGTGTCCGACGTCCAATAGCAGGTAGAGGTTGTCGTGGCCGCAGGCCGCAATGAAGTCGAGGGTCTCGCGGACGGTGGGGAGACCGCGGCCCGGGAAGTGCTCAATGCCAAGCCGGACGCCCGAGCGTCGGGCCTCGTCGGCAAGCGTCAGGGCCGATTCGCGGTAGGCGGCCAAGGCCGGGGCGTCGGCGGTGGCCGGAGGCGCGAGGTAGACGTCAGGCACGCCAAGCCTGTGGGCTTCCAGGATTCCGGCGCGGACATGGTCGACGGCAAGGTGACGAGCCGGCTCCGAGGTCGCGTCCAGCAGCGCCCCTTCCGGCATGAGGTGGGCGACGGCCATGCAGGTGACCGGCAGCGTGCGGTCGGACGCCGCGAGGCTGCCGTAGCCGGGACGCACGTCAACCGACTGAAACCCGGCGCTGGCGGCGAATGCCGTGGCGACCGCGGGGTCGTCGGGAAGGCCCCACAGGCAGAACGCGACATGCAGGCTCATGCCGGGCAGTTTCTCACGCGATGTCCGAGGACGCCGCCCAGCCACGGGTGCGTTCTACGGCTCGGCGCCAGGTGCGGCGGTCAATGGCCAGCGCCTCCTCGCCTGGCTCGAAACGAGTCGACGCGGGTCGCAGCGAGCGCAATTCGTCCACGCTGGACCAGATGCCGTGCGCCAGGCCGGCCATATAGGCCGCGCCCAGCGCGGTGGTTTCGACGTCAGCGGGTCGCGCCACGATGCGCCCGGCACGCGTGGCCTGTAGCTGCA
>JAKZUJ010000233.1:0-3293 GCA_047516685.1 Chloroflexota bacterium
ACGCCGCCGATTCCGAGCGGTGCAGGCGGACATGGAACGCGTGATCGAGCGCTGCGACGAGATTCGAACATCGGCCCTGGACCTGGCGGCGGAGGACGCGGAGGCTTACGGAAACGTGATGGCGGCCTATGGGCTGCCGCGCGGCTCGGACGCCGAACGGTTGACCCGGCGCATTGCAATTGCGCGCGCGTCGGAGTACGCCAGCCGCGTCCCGCTGCGCGTGGCCGCCGCCGCCGGCGAGGTTATCGAGCTGGCCGCCGAGACCGCCACGAAGGGCAACCCCAACGTGACCAGCGACGCCGGCGCCGGGGCGGCGCTGGCGCGGACGGCCATCCGAATCAGCGAGATGAACGTGCACGCGAACCTGGGGTCGATTGACGACCCCGACGTGCGAGCCGAACTGACCGCCGCCCTGACCAATGCGCTGGCGGCGCGCGACGCGGCGGATGGCGTGGTCGATTCGGTGCTGGGACAGGCCACGGCATGAATTCAGCCGAGGTCTGGTCCGGCCGCGGTCCGGCCCGCGCCCTGCGCACGGCCGTACAGCAGCGTGTCGCAGAGTTGAACGGCGACGGACCGCTGACTCTGCACATGATTCGAGTCGGGGACGATGCATCAGCTCAGGGCTACGCGCGGGCCGTTCAACGCGCATGCGCGCGTGTGGGCGCGCGGGCATCGATGGACGAATTGCCGGCCGACTCGTCGACAGCTTCGGTGGTGCAGCACGTGCGGGCGCTGAACGGCGACGCCAGCGTGCACGGGATCCTGTTGGGATTGCCGCTGCCGGCGCACCTGGACGTGCCCGCGATCGTGGACGCCATAGACCCGGCCAAGGACGTGGACCGGGTGACGACGGCCGCGGCCGGCGAACTGTTTTCGGGCCAAACGCGGGTTGGACCGGCGACGGCGACAGCGGTGATTGAACTGCTGGACTTCTACAAGGAACCCCTGGCCGGCCGCGAAGTCGTGGTGGTAGGACGCAGCAATGTGGTGGGCAAACCCCTGTGGGCCATGCTGCTGGGCCGCAACGCCACGACGACGGTCTGTCATTCGCGCACCGTCGACCTGCCCGCGGTTACATCGCAAGCCGAGATTCTGGTGGCGGCCACCGGAAGTCCCGGATTGATCGGGGCCGAACACGTAGGATCCGGCGCCGTAGTGGTTGACGTTGGCACGACGTACCGCAACGGCAAGGTTGAGGGCGACGTTGACTTTGAAGCCGTCGCGCCGCGCGCCCGTGCGATCACTCCCGTGCCAGGGGGGATCGGCCCGATCACGAACTACTGCCTGATGAGAAACCTCGTGGAGCTTGTCGAAGGCCGCAACCAGTCACCGGAGTCCGCATGAGTCCCTTGCAACCGCCGGATATCGAAATCGCGCAAGGCGCCGTACTGAAGCCGATTGAGCAAGTTGCGGCGAGCCTGGATCTCGCCGCTGACGAGATTGATCCCCATGGGCGGACCAAGGCCAAGATCACCCGGGCCGCCATAGACGCCCGTGGCGACGCGCCGGACGGCGATCTGGTATTGGTCACGGCCATTACCCCCACGCCGGCAGGGGAAGGCAAGACCACGACGACCATCGGATTGACCCAGGCGTTGCAACGGCTGGGTCACCGCGCCATCAGCGCCACACGGGAGCCGTCGCTGGGTCCGGTGTTCGGCGTGAAGGGCGGGGCGGCCGGCGGGGGCTATGCGCAGGTGTTGCCGATGGAGGACATCAACCTGCACTTTACCGGCGACTTCGCGGCAATCAGCGCGGCGCACAACCTGCTGGCGGCGATGCTGGACAACCACCTGCACCAGGGGAACGCGCTGGGGATCGACGCGCGGCGGGTGCTTTGGCGGCGGGTGATCGACATGAATGACCGGGCGCTGCACAGCATGGTGATCGGCCTGGGCGGGCGCACGCGCGGGGTGCCGCGGGAGAGCGGCTTTGACATCACGCCGGCCTCGGAAGTGATGGCGGTGCTGTGCCTGGCGCGCGACCTGGAGGACCTGAAGGCCCGTTTCGCCCGGATTGCCGTGGCCGAACGCAAGCCGGGCGACTACGTGACCGCCGCGGATCTGAGCGCGCATCCGGCGATGGCGATCCTGATGCGCGACGCGCTGCTGCCCAACCTGGTGCAAAACCTGGAAGGCGGGCCGGCGCTTATTCACGGCGGGCCGTTCGGGAACATCGCGCACGGCTGCAATTCACTCGTGGCCACGCAACTTGCGCTGAAGCTGGCCGACCTGGTGGTGACGGAGGCCGGCTTTGGGGCCGACCTGGGGGCGGAGAAGTTCTTCAACATCAAGTGCCCGGCGGGGGGTCTGCGTCCACGGGTGGCGGTGCTGGTGGCGACGGTGCGGGCGCTGAAGCTGCACGGCGGCGCGAACAAGCGCGACCTGGCCAGCGAGAACCTCAACGCGTTGCGCGGGGGCATGCCCAACCTGCAAGCGCACGCGGAGAACCTGCGGAAGTTCGGGGTGCCCGTGGTGATTGCCGTCAACCGCTTTCCCACCGACACCGACGCCGAAGTGGACGCGGTGATGGCGGCGGCTGACGCGATGGGTACGCCGGCGGCGGTTTCGACGGTCTTCAGCGCTGGGAGCGCCGGCGGCGAGGAGCTGGCGCGGAAGGTTGTGGCGACGCTGGAGAAGAGCGAGGACGACTTCAGGCCGTTGTACGAGCCGGAAGCCTCGTTGACCGAGAAAATCGAGATCGTGGCGCGCGAAATTTATGGCGCCGACGGGGTGGATTACGCGGCGGGTGTGGCCCGACGGCTTCGCCGGCTGGACCGCGGAGCGGCGCGGGAATTCCCGATTTGCATGGCCAAGACGCAGTATTCGCTCTCGGACAACCCGGCGTTGTTGGGACGTCCGCGCGGCTTCCGGATTACGGTACGCGACGTGCGGCTCTCGGCGGGCGCGGGCTTTGTGGTTCCGCTGACGGGAGACATCCTGACCATGCCGGGACTGCCGCGTCGGCCGTTTGCCGAGGACATGGACGTAACCGCCGACGGAAAGATTAGCGGTCTGGCCTAGCGGTTCGCTGGCACAGCCCAATCACTACGGCTCGCGAGGTGCAACGATCCCTCGCGCGTCAGGCGCTCTCGGCCGGAGCATTTCCTAGGCGGATCTCAGCGGCCGCGGCGGCCAGAGCACCGGCAACGCCGAGGTCGCGCCTCTACAGCAGGATGCTCATTGCCCTACTCCACCGTCTCCTCAGGCGCCCCCAGGCCTGGTGACAGGGCAGCCGCTGACCAAACCAACAAGACCAGAATCCGCATGGGGTCTATCGCGTCCCAAATG
>JAKZUJ010000234.1:0-22100 GCA_047516685.1 Chloroflexota bacterium
ATTGCGGTCCGGGCAGGCCATCAACGCGCTCGGCCGTGGCAAGCAGGCCGCCGCCAAGCTCCGCTTGTTCATCGACCAGGATCACGCGCGCGCCGCGGTGGGCGGCGGCACGGGCGGCCGCGAGGCCGGCCGGACCTGCACCAACCACCAGGACATCGCAATGCGCGTGGACGTGGTCGTAGCGATCGGGATCAGGCTCGGTGGGCGCATGGCCCAGACCGGCGGCATGGCGGAGAACATGCTCGTAGAGCGGCCAGAAGCGGCGCGGCCACATGAGGGTCTTGTAGTAGAAGCCGGCGGGAATGAACGGGGCCACAAGGCCGAGCGCCGACATCACGTCGTAGTCGAGGCTGGGCCAGGCGTTGACGTGGCGCACGTTCAATCCAGCGGTTGCTGGAGTAACAGTTGCCAGACGGTTCGGCAGCGTGCGAGCGCCGTGGCCGAGTTGGACGAAGGCGTTGGGGTCTTCAGCGCCGGCGGCCACGATTCCGCGCGGCCGGTGGTACTTGAAGCTGCGGCCGATGAGGGAGACGCCATTGGCGAGCAGCGCCGAGGCCACGGTGTCGCCGTCGTAAGCGCCGATCGCACGCCCGTCGAAGGTGAACTGGAGAAGCGCGTCGCGATCAATGCGGCCTCCGCGGTTCAGACGGAAGGGCTGACTCATGGTGAACTGCCGTAGGTGCTGGCGCCGAGAATCCGGTTGGTGGCGGTGTCGCGCTCGACAATGAACCAGCGGCGGCAGCCGGCGGAATGGCGCCACTGCTCGCGGTGGCGGCCGCGACGGTTCTCGCGCATGAACAGGTAGTCGGCCCACGCCTCGTCGCTGAGCGCATCCGGCTCGGCGGGGCGTGGGATGTCGGCCTCACCGCCGAAAGTGAACTCGTCGTCCTCGCGGGGTCCGCACCAGGGGCAGGGGATCAGCAGCATGGCGGATCAGTGGGCCACGGCGGCTGCGCCGTGCTCGTCGATCAATGCGCCCGACGTAAAGCGGTCAAGTGAGAATGGCGCGTTGAGCGGGTGCGGTTCCTGGTGGGCGAGGGTGTGCGCGAAGACCCAGCCGGAGCCCGGAGTGGCCTTGAAGCCGCCGGTTCCCCAGCCGCAGTTCATATAGAGGCCCTTGATCGGCGTGCCGGAGATGATGGGGCTGGCGTCGGGGCAGACATCCACGACGCCGGCCCACTGCCGCAGCATGCGGACGCGGCTGAAGATTGGGAACAGTTCCACGACGGCGGCCAGCGTGTGCTCGATGATGCGGAAATTGCCGCGCAGGTCGTAGCTGGTTGGCGCGTCGATGCCTGCGCCCAGGACCAGTTCGCCGCGGTCGGTCTGGTGGAGGTAGGCGTGGACGGCCGCGGACATGACGACGGGATCGAGCACGGGTTTCAGCGGCTCGGTAACCAGGGCTTGCAGGGGATGCGACTGGATGGGCAGCCGGATGCCGGCCATTGACCCGAGCACGCTGGCGTTGCCGGCGACGACGAGGCCGATCGTGCCGGCGCGGATCTCGCCTCGGGTGGTTTCGAGGGCGGTCGCGCGGCCGTTGGCGCGGCGGATGCCGGTGACCTCGCAGGACTCAATGATATCGACGCCCAGGGCGTCGGCGGCGCGGGCGTAGCCCCAGGCCACGGCGTCGTGACGGGCCACGCCGCCACGTCGCTGCAAGCTTCCGCCGAGGACCGGATAGCGGGTGTCGGGCGAGGTGTTGAGGATGGGTACGAGCTTGCTGATCTCTTCGGTGGAGAGCAGTTCGGCGTCGATGCCGTTGAGCCGGTTGGCGCCGACGCGTCGGGCCAGATCGCGCATCTCCTGTTCGGAGTGGCCGATATTCAGGACGCCGCGCTGGCTGAACATGACGTTGTAGTTGAGTTCCTGGCTGAGGCCTTCCCAGAGCTTGAGCGAGAACTCATAGAGGTGGGCGCTGGCGTCCCAGAGGTAGTTGGAGCGAATGATGGCCGTGTTGCGACCGACGTTGCCGCCGCCCAACCAGCCGCGCTCGAGCACGGCCACGTTGCGGACGCCGTGGACCTTGGCGAGGTAGTAGGCGGTGGCCAGGCCGTGCCCGCCGGCGCCGACGATCACCACGTCGTAGGACGGCTTGGGTTCGGCCTTGCGCCAGGCGGAAGTCCAGCCGCGATGGCCGCGCAGGCCGCGTCGGATGAGGTTGGGGAGCGAGTAGAACTGCATGCGCGGCCCTGGGTGTCGGCGGTGAGCGAAGCCTAGCGCGGTTCAGGGAGGTTAAGGCCACTGAGGCGATGCGGAAGGCTACAGGGTTGAGGTCTGGAGGGCTGGGCGGCTAGCCGGCCAACCGGTCCACGGCGATCACCACTCCCGCCGCCGCTGCCGCCGCTGCGAGAACAAGCCCGGCCAGCCACCGCGCCTGCGAGGCCGTGGCGGCCGTGATGCGGGTTTCCAGGGCAGCCAGGTCAGCCTTGGTCGCATAGTGGCGCAAGGTCCGGTCAAGTTCCTCGCGCAATTCGTCGCGGGTGAGCGGGGAAGTCTCCACTGCCATCGCGCCTGTGCCTCCACCGCCCACGATCAGTTACGAACCCTGATTCGATCATTGCACCCTGATTCCGCGCCGGCAACGCGCGACCAGGTGGGTCCGGCGCGGTAGGGACGACGGCGTGCTACGTCTAAAGCGGCCAGACGATGGGGACGACGATCAGGGAGACGATGAGGACCACGAGCGTCAGCGGCCCGCCGGCTTTGATGAAGTCGGCAAATCGGAACGAGCCGGTGTTGTAGATCAGCACGCTGGACTGGTGGCCGATCGGCGTCATGAAGGCCGTGGACCCGGCGATGGCGACCATCATGAGGGCGGGATGTGGCGCGATGCCAAGGCTGGCGGCGATTCCAAGGGCAATAGGCGCGACCAGCACCACCGCGGCGGCGTTGGACATGAGCTGGGTCAGGAGCGACGTCATGATGAAGATTCCGGCCAGGACCACGAGCGGCCCAAAGGGGCGCAGGGTGTCGGTAACGCCCTGCGCCATGAGTTCAGCCAGGCCGGTGGTGCGCATGGCCGTCCCCAGGGGGAGGAGGGCGGCGATGAGTACCAGCGTGCGCCACTCCACGGCCGCGTAGATGCGGTCGTACGGCAGCACGCGGGTCACCACCATCAGAAGCGCACCCAAAATACCGGCGACCGCGATGTGCACGACATTGGCGGCCGCCAGGCCCACGGTAAGCACCAGGATGGCCAGCGGCACGAGCATGCGCGGACGCGGGACAACCACCCGGGAGCGCTGGGAGAGGACGATGAAGTCGGTCGACTCTTCGAGATCGGACACGCGGGCCGTTGGCATCCGGACCATGAGCACGTCGCCGGTCTCGATTCGTTGATCACGCAGCCGGGACCGCAGGTGCGTCCCCTGGCGCCAGATGCCGAGGACGAGGCCGCCGAAGCGGTTCCGAAATCGCATCGCCGCGATGGAGCGGCCCCGGCTGGAGAAGCTCGGGCCAGCAACCAATTCAAGCACGGTCGCCTGCTCGTCTTCGGCCTGCAAGCGACCGGGCGCGAAGTCTCGCTCTGACGCGAAGTCCAGGCCCTCGGCCTGCGTCAGCCGGAGCACGTCGTCAGGCACGCCCTCCACGAGGACCACGTCGCTGACGTAGAGCGCCTCTTCGGCGGTTGGGAAGCGGAGGCGGCGGCGGTCGCGAAAGATCTCCACGACGGACACATCAAAGCGAGGCCGCCAGCGCAATTCTCGCAGGGACTTGCCCACCAACGACGCGCCGGCCGGGATACGGACTTCCGCCAGATAGTCGCGCGTCTGTTCGATGCTCTGGTCCACGTCCGGCCCCTGCCGATCCGGCACCAGGCGGCGGCCAACGGTGACGAGATAGAGCAGGCCGGCCATGAGGATGGCGATGCCGGTGGGTGCAAAATCGAACATGCCGAACGGCTTGTGACCGGCCGCCGCCAGCGCATCGCTGACCAGCAGGTTGGGCGGCGTGCCGATTTGGGTCATCAGGCCGCCCAGCATCGATCCGTAGGCCAGCGGCATGAGCAGCCGCGACGACGAGGCGTCAGCGGCGCGGGCGAGGGTGACCGCCGCGGGCATCAGAATCACGGTTGCGGCGATGTTGTTGATGAAGGCCGACATTCCGCCGACCACCAACACGAGCAGGGCGGTGAGCACGACGACGCGGGTTCCGCCGTAGCGGGCGATGGCCGACGCCAGCGCGGCGGGAGCGCCGGCTTCAACAAGCCCGGCGCTCAGGATAAACATAGCGGCCACGGTGATGACCGCGGGGCTGGCGAATCCGGCGAACGCCGCCGGCGCGTCGATCACGCCGGTAAAGGCCAGGACCAATAGGACGAGGACGCCCACGCCCTCGGGCGGCAGCCGCTCGCTGGCGAACAGCAGCAGCGAGCCGACGACACAGCCGATAACGATCCAAGCTTCGGGTGTCACTGGGCCTTACCGGCGTGCCGCCATTCCACGCCTTAGGATACGCTTTGACCACAACGCCCAGCCTGACCGGGCCACCTGGAGCGAACCTCATGGCCGAGACCGGCATTGCCGCCACGTACCACGGAACCAACGTGCCGTTTGACCTGCGCGAGTACCCGGTGCCAGACCCCGGTGCGGGCGCGGCCGTGCTGGCAATGAGCATCGCGAATGTGTGCGGCTCGGACTTGCACTACTGGCGGGGCGATATCGACGTGGTGAAGATGGGCCGTCCCACCCCCATGGCCCTTGGGCACGAGGGCACGGGCAAGATCCACAAGCTGGGCGACGGCGTGACCACGGACACGCTGGGCGCTCCCCTGAGCGAAGGGGACCGGGTGGTCTTTCAATACTTCTACCCGTGCATGCAGTGCCCGACCTGCCTGAACGGCCATACGTATGCCTGCCCGACGCGGCAGTTCGACCGAACCGAGAGCGCGGACGTATGGCCGCATTTTCGGGGAACGTTTGCCGAGTACTACTACCTGCACCCCAAGCACGCGATGTTCAAGGTGCCGGACATGCTCTCGGACCTGGAGGTTGCGGGGATCAACTGCGCGCTGGCGCAGGTGATCTCGGGGCTGGACCGCGCTGGGTTGTCCTTCGGCGAAACGGTGGCCATTCAAGGGGCCGGCGGGCTGGGCGTATACGCGGCCGGGGTGGCCAAGGCGCGCGGGGCCTCCAAGATCATCGCCATTGACGGCGTGGACGAACGGCTGGACCTGATCAAGGAATTCGGCGCGGACGAAGTCGTCGACATCCGCGAGTTCGAGACGCCCGAGGAACGAGCGGACGCGGTGCGGGATCTGACGGGCGGGCTGGGAACCGACGTGACGCTGGAATTGGTGGGTCACCCGGGCGTCGTGCGCGAAGGGCTGGACATGACGGCCCACGGCGGGCGCTATCTGGAGATCGGGAACATCAACGTGGGCTGGGACACCGAATTCGATCCGTCGGTGATCGTGTTCAAGAGCATCTCGGTGATCGGGGTCGCGCACTACAAGGCCCAGGACCTGCGGAACTCGCTGAACTTCCTGGTTGACAACAAGGACCAGCTACCGTTCGACCGAATTCTGTCGCACAAGTTCCCGCTGTCGCAGATCGATCACGCGATGGAGCAGCAGGACAAGGGCCACATCACGCGGTCGGCGCTGATTCCCGGGAGCTAGAGGTTCGGCGCATGCGCGTTGTTGTCGGTCGCTGGGTGGAAGGACTGCATGGCCTTGGCGTGGTTGCCGGGGTGAACGGCCACCCTCACGCAAGCCCTCTCCATCAAGGGGGATCGGGAAGAGACGCCGCCGGCGGCGGTGAGTCGCGCGGCGGAGGTGGCTGATGGAGATCTGGATCGCTGTATGGGACGGGTTCAACGCGCCGCTGTTCAGCCTGGGCGCGGACCCGGTGACTCCGCTAAGCCTCGTTGTGCTGATCCTGATCTTTGGGATGACGTGGTTCGTGGCCGGCCGGGTGCGCTGGGTGCTGGAGAGGCAGATCGGCGTCCGGCTGGAGGAGATTCCCGAGGGCGTCCTGCACGTCATCGGCAACCTGGCGCGGTACACGATCATCTTCATGGGGTGGTTCATCGGCCTGCGGTCGGTGGGCTTTCAGCTGGACGCGGTGCTGGTGGTTTTCGGCGCTCTGGGCGTGGGGATGGGCTTCGGTCTACAGAACATCGCCAACAACTTCGTCTCCGGTGTGATTCTGCTGGTGGAGCGACCGATCAAGGTGGGCGACGTGGTGAGCGTGGGCGGCGAGCTCGGCACGGTTGAACGGGTAGGCATCCGGGCGACGACGCTGCGGAAGTTCGACCAGACGCAGGCCATCGTGCCGAACGGCGACCTGATCTCCAGCGTGGTGAACAACTGGACGCTGGACGACCGACGGGTGCGGGTGGACTTTACGGTGGGTGTGGCCTACGGCTCGGATACGCGGCTGGTGGAGCGGCTGATGCAGCAGGCCGTGACCGGGCACGAACTAGTGCTGGAAGACCCCGAGCCGCGCATATTCTTCACGGAGTTCGGAGACTCGTCGCTGAACTTTCGGGTGCTGGCGTACGTGGCCGACATCAGCGAGCGGTTTGAGACGCTGAGCGATCTGCACTTCGCGATTGACGAGAGTTTCCGCGAGCATGACGTGGAGATTCCGTTCCCGCAGCGGGACTTGCACCTGCGGTCGATCGACTCGGACGTGGCCTTGCGACATAGACCGACCGAAGCGAGCTAGCGTCGCGGCGAATTCGGATCGGACGCGGCGCCGGCTTGGCACATTAGGCTATGCGAACATCCGCGTTAGCATGGACTAACCCGTCCGCGACACACCCAGACGCCTGCACGAACTGGCCGTGATCGACGATTTCAAGATTCCAGGCGCCCGCGAATGAGCCTGGCGCTGCGCTGCACGAACCTGAGCAGGCGATTTGCGGGCGTGACCGCCGTGAACCAGGCCTCGCTTGAAGTCGAAGCCGGCACGCTGCTGGCCCTGCTAGGTCCGAGCGGTTGCGGGAAGACAACGCTGTTGCGGCTGATTGCCGGCCTGGATCGGCCGCACACGGGCGCCATTGAGGTGGGTGGACGCACCGTGGAAGCGGCAAAGGTGCACGTGCCCCCGGAACGGCGAGAGGTCGGGCTGGTGTTCCAGGAGTACGCCCTGTTTCCGCACCTGTGCGTGGCGGACAACGTGGCGTTCGGGCTGCCGCGCGGCCACGATCGCGTTGACCGCGTGCAGGACATGCTGGCCCAGGTTGGTCTGGACGGCCTGGGCGAACGCATGCCGCACGAGCTTTCAGGCGGTCAGCAGCAACGCGTGGCTCTGGCACGCGCGTTGGCGCCGGGCCCACGCCTGATCATGCTGGACGAACCGTTTTCCAACCTGGATCCCGCGCTGCGCGAGGACGTGCGGCGCGAAGTTCGGCGTGTGCTGCGCGCGGCGAATGCGACGGCCATCATTGTGACGCACGACCAGGAAGAGGCGCTGAGCCTGGCCGACGAGGTGGCGGTGATGATGGACGGCCGCATTCTGCAGCAGGCCCCGCCGGCCGAACTCTACCGCCGCCCGGCCTCGCGTCGAGTCGCCGAGTTCGTGGGCGATATCAACGTCATTGACGGCCGCGCCATCGGGCGAGCCGTGGTGTGCGATCTGGGCACGATTTCCGTGGTGGACGTCCTCTACGGGCCGGCCGACGTCCTGATTCGTCCGGAAGCCCTGCAACTGACCGAGGACCTGGGCGGGCAGGCGGTTGCGGTTGGTCGGAGTTTTTTTGGTCACGACCAGATGATCAATCTGCGGTTCGACTCCGGGCTGCAGTTGTCGTCACGGGTTGGTCCAACCTTCACTTTTCGCCGCGGCGCGCGGGTACGGGTGCAGCTGAACGGGGACGTGTTGGCCTTTCCCAAGGTCGCCGGCTAACCCGGAGGGCCGGTTCGGCCAGGCCTGCGGCCCGTGGCAGAATTGGGCCTGATGCCGCTGACCAATACAACTGAAGACTATCTCCTCGCCATTTACGGCATGCGGGCCGAGGCGGAGGAAGTGATCAACGCCCGGCTGGCCGAGCGGCTCCACGTGGCGGCGCCAACCGTGTCGGCCACCCTGGATCGCATGACGCGCGACGGTCACGTGTGGATTGACGACCGCCGGCAGGTATTCCTGACGCTGGGCGGGGAACGAGTGGCCGAGCGCCTGGCGCGGCGTCACCGCCTGATCGAACACTGGCTGATCCGCACGCTTGGCATGGGTTGGGCCGAGGTGCATGAAGAGGCCGACCACTTGGAGCACTCAGTCTCGGAAGAATTGACGGAACGGATTTCGGCCTCGCTCGGGCACCCGGCCACGTGTCCGCACGGGTTGCCGATTCCCGGCAACTACCCGGAGACGGACGTGACGCAGTTATTCAGCCTGAGCCGGGCGAAGCCGGGCCAGGAGGTGCGAATCGTGCGCCTCTCCGAGCCAGCCGAGGACGACGGGGAGTTGCTGCACTACTTCGAGGAGAAGCAATTGGTGCCCGGGCACGTCACAACCGTGCGCGAGATCACGCCTTCAGGCAGCCTGGTCCTGGAGTTGGACGGCGAGACCGTGGTCGTGGATAAGCGCGTCGCCAGCAACCTGTGGGTGATGGCAGCCTAGGTCGCCATACTCCAACGCCGGGCTTTCGAAATCGGACATCCTTCATGACGCATGTGCGGCCGAACCACGTCATCACCGTGCGTCCGGCCATTCCAGACGAACTCCGCGGGCTGCGCGAACTGGCGTATGACCTGTGGTGGGCCTGGAATCCAGGCGCCCAGGACATCTTTCGGCGCATAGACCCGGACGCCTGGCAGGCAACCCAACACAACCCGGTGGCTTTGCTGGGTCGTGTGACGCCTGGCCAGCTGGCCGCGCGGGCCGCGGACTCGGCCTTCGTCCATGACCTGCGCCGAGTAGTGGAACGGCGGCAGCGCTACCTGGAGACGCGCTCCTGGTTTTCGGCGACCTCTCCACAGGCGCGGGATCTGGCGGTGGCGTACTTCTCGATGGAGTACGGGATCACCGAATCGGTGCCGCTGTATTCGGGCGGGCTGGGGGTGCTGGCGGGCGATCACGTGAAGGCCGCCAGCGACCTGGGCGTGCCCCTGGTGGCCGTGGGGATGCTGTATCGGCAGGGTTATTTCCGCCAGGCGATCGATCCATCAGGCAGTCAGCGGGAGCTGCACCCCGAGACCGACTTCTACAGCCAGCCGGTCACCATGCTGACCACGCCCGAGGGGGCGCCGCTGACGGTGACCGTTCCCATCACGAAGCGGCGCGTGGAAGCGCGGGTGTGGCGAATGATTGTCGGGCGATGTCCGGTGCTGCTGCTGGACGCCAATGTGCCTGGGAACGAGCCCGAGGATCGCGAATTGACCGGCAAGCTCTACCAGGGCGATTCCGACGTGCGCATACGCCAGGAAATTCTGCTGGGCATAGGCGGAATGCGTGCCCTGCGCGCGGTGGGGGCGAATCCCACGGTGCTGCACCTTAACGAGGGGCACAGCGCGTTCGCGCTGATCGAGCGCCTACGTGAGCTCCGCGAGGGGACGGACCTTTCGTTCGAAGCGGCGCTGGAAATGGTGCGGGCCGGCGCGGTGTTCACCACGCACACGCCCGTGGCCGCCGGGCACGACGAGTTCCACCAGCACCAAGTGGCCCATCACCTGGGCGCGTACCTGGCCGAGTCCGGTTTCGAGACGGATCGCATTACGGATATCGGCCGCTATCCGGGCGGCGATGCGTCGTCCCCGTTTTGCATGACCATTCTGGCCCTGCGCGGCGCCGCGTGGCGCAATGGCGTTTCGCGCCTACATGGCGAGGTCACGCGGCGGATGTGGCAGTCGCTCTGGCACGGGGTTCCCTGGCCTGAAGTGCCCATTCGGCACGTGACGAACGGGGTACATCTGCCGACATGGGTCTCGCGCGAATTGGCTGATCTGTTGGGACGGTACCTGGGACCTGAGTGGGCGCTGCTGTCCAATCGGGACGAAATTCGGGAGGGTCTCGACGCTATCCCCGACGACGAACTGTGGCGAGTGCACACGCGTCGGCGCGAGCGCCTGGTGGCAAACGTGCGGCGCCGTCTGCGGGCCGCGGTGGAACGGCGCTGGGGATCGAGCGCGGAACTGGCCGACGCCAGTGCGGCGCTTCAGACAAACGCTCTGACGGTTGGGTTTGCGCGGCGGATCGCTCTCTACAAGCGGCCCACGCTGCTGCTTCACGACCTGGAGCGACTGCGCGCGCTGGTGACAAACGCGCGGCGTCCGTTGCAGGTCATTTTCGCGGGCAAGGCGCACCCGGACGATGGGATGGCCAAGGATCTGGTGCGCGAGATCCACGAGCTGAGCCGCGACCCGAATTTCAGGGGCCGCGTCGTTTTCGTGGAGGACTACGACATGGACCTGGCCCGCGACCTTGTGCAGGGGTGCGACGTCTGGCTCAACCAGCCGGTGCGGCCGCAGGAAGCCAGTGGAACCAGCGGGATGAAGGCCGCGGCCAACGGCGTTTTGAACGTGAGCGTGCTGGACGGTTGGTGGGCCGAGGCCTACGCGTCCCACATTGGCTGGGCCATTGGCCGGGCGGATGACGATGTCAATGACCCGCAACACGACGCCAATGACGCAGCCGCGGTCTACCGGCTTTTGGAACGCTCGGTGGCGCCGTTGTTCTACGACGTGGGGCTGGACGGGACGCCGGCGCGCTGGGTCGCACGCGCCAAGGCGTCAGTGGTGATGGCGCTGGCGGACTTTGGGGCGCACCGCATGATGCGGCAGTACACGAACCAGTTCTATCTGCCGGCCAACGACTTGCAGCGCACGCTATCCAGCGAAGGCGCGCTGCCGGCGCGCTCACTGGCGGAGTGGTTGGGCAAAGTCCGCGCGCAGTGGGACTCCGTTAAGATATTGGAGGTGGGCTTGGCGGGCGGGCCGGAAGTAGACGTGGGGTCCGCGCTGCCCGTGCGGGCACGGGTTGCGCTGAATGGTCTGCACGCGGACGAACTGTCGGTGCAGGTCTACGTTGGTCGGGTGGGCAGCGACGGCGCGGTGGACGGTGGCACGACATTTGACGCCCAGCCTATTGGACCAGACGGCGATAGTTCAGTCTGGTTTGAATCCACGGTGCCCCTGCGCCAGAGCGGCCGGATGGGAATCGCAGTGCGCGTGGTCCCGAGGCATCCGCACCTGACGGACCCGGTGGAACAAGGGCTGGTGCGCTGGAGTCTGCCCGAGGGCGGCGGATAAGCCGGCGCAACCGCTTTGCCGGCCCCCGGAGACGCGATAGGATTTGGCAGCCGGAACGGGTCTTCGCTCCGGCACGTGTCCACGTTCGCTTCCGTCCCACCAAGGGGAGTCTTCGTCGATGACGTATGTGATCTGTGAGCCGTGCATAGGCACCAAGGACGCTTCGTGCGTCGACGTGTGCCCGGTGGACTGTATCCATACCACCGACGAATCCGAGGTGTATTACATCGACCCCGTGGAGTGCATCGACTGCGGCGCCTGCGAGCCAGTGTGTCCAGTGACGGCCATCTTCCCGGACTTTGACGTACCCGAAGAGTGGGACGAGTGGACCAAAATCAACGCCGACTTCTTCCTGTAGGCGGGTCAGGGCGCTGACGCGCGCCTGGTCGCCTCGCGGCGACGGGGCAGTCGCGAAGAGCTAAGCCAGCGTTGGGGCGGTCGCGGCGCCTTTGGTCATCTCCCGGAGCGCCGTATACGCCGGTCGCGGCGAGCCGTCCGGGCGGAGCACGCCGAACGGGAATTTTTCGTCTTGCGGGCCGACGACCGACTGGAAATTCAGGTTCCAGACGAAGGCGTGGGTGACGTAGGGCGCGGTTTCGCGGATGACCCGGAAGGCGTCCACCAGGAACTGCGCCTGGTCTTCGTCGGTGATGTCCGCTCCAAACCCGTACGCCGGATCCGCGTTGGCGGTTGACCAGCCAAACTCGGTCAGCCAAATGGGCTTGTCGCCGGTGCCGTTCGCCTCCATGACGGCGCGGTGCTGGGTGTAGCGCTGGAAGTAGAAGCTACCGTGGCCATTCCAACCCGCACCTCGCTCGCTGCCGATCTCCTGCGTGGGCGCATTGTTGAACCCACCCGGGTGGACTCCCCAGGCATCGAACGCGTCGCGCACCACGCCGTCGCGGTAGGCATAGATCTGTTCGAGGAAGCGCACGTCGTCGACGGCCTGTACCTGTTGATCGGGAATATCCACGTCGCCGGCAGGCGTGAGGGCGCCGCCCACGGTTGTCGCTTCTGGATCTCCGGCCTTGACGCCTTGGTGGCCGGCGAGCATCAACTCCACGAATTCGCCGGCGTCGATGCGCCCATAGCCCCACTCACGGGCCAGGTTGGCTTCGTTCCATAGCTCGTAGGCCTGCACGTTTCCTCGGTAGCGCCCTGCCAGGGTTTGCATGAAGTCCTTAAAGTCCAGCGGGTCGGCCGGGGGGCCGTGGGACCGGTCACCCAGTGCCCAGTCGGGCGCTTGCACCACGCTGAGCAGCAGCTTGACTCCGGCGCTGCGCACCGCGGCCACGATCTTGTCGAGCTCACGCCAGTCGAAGCCGCCTTTTTCGATCGGTTCCGTCTGGCGCCACTCGACTTGCTGTTTGAGCCAGTCGAACCCGGCCTCGGTTGTACGGTCCAGAATCAGCCTGCGGTCCTGGTTGTACAGGTGCGCCTGAAATCCATAGCCGTCCAGGCGGCGCAGCCCGTCGTCGACCGATGGCAGCGGAGTGGTGACCCGCTCAGGTTCGGCCAAGGGTGTCGTCGGAGACGCGGTGGCCGCGGGTGTCCGCGGGGCCGCTGTCGCTCGCGGCGCTGCAACGGCGGCTCCAGTAGCGGCGGGGGCCGCCGCGGTGGCTGGGGTCGGCGTGGGCTGGGGCGGGTCCGCTTCGCCACAGGCGGCTAGCGCTCCCGCGGTTCCGACCAACGCCAACATGCGCCGGCGCGAAAGCAAATGCCTGGTCCTCACGGCATGGCCCCCGTCGCTTCCGCGCTGCCTGGCCGCCGCATGTGGGGTATGTCCTTGTATCCGCGCGGCATGGATGGTATCAACGGAGTAAGCAAACCGTTCGAACCAGCAACTTGATCCGGGACAACAGCCGCGCACCGGCATCCCGCGTCATAGGGAACCACCGTTCATGGGCACAAATAGATACGGAAACACCGCCGTCGGCACGATTGTGATCATCATTGCCGCGGCCGTCGTGCTAGGACTCTTCAGCGTTCGCTTCGTGAACGTCGGTGAGGTCGGCATTCTGCACACGTTTGGCGTTGTGGACCCCAGACCACGGCCCGAGGGCCTGTTGGTTAAGGCCCCATGGGCCAGTCTGGAAACGCTGAGCGTGCGGACCCAGCAGCTCACCATGAGTTCGCGCTCCGAGGACTCCAGTCCGAGCGCAACCGATCAGACGGTGCGCACGCTGACCTCCGAGGGTCTATCGGTCGGGCTGGACATCACGACGCTGTACCGCCTGCAATTCGCGAATGCGCCCGATGTTTTTCAGAAGATCGGCCCCAACTACGTTGAGATCGTGGTCCGTCCCGCTATCCGCGACGCGATTCGCGACGTCGTCGGTGAGTTCCAGGCGGAGGCTCTGTACACGACGGCACGCACCGAGGTCTCCGAGAAAATAGAGATGCAGTTGCAGAGCATTCTGACCGAGCGCGGCGTGCTGGTTGAGAACGTGCTGCTGCGCGACGTGTCGCTGCCCCAGCAGATCACCACGGCGATCGAGCGAAAGCTGGCCGCGGAGCAGGCGATCGAAACGCGGCGGTTCCAGGTCCAGGAAGCGGAACAGGAAGCCCAGCGACGAGTGGAAGAAGCGACTGGTATTGCTCAGGCCAACCGACTGATCAACGAATCGCTCACGGCGGCGGTCCTGCAGGACAAGTACATTCAAGCGTTGCGCGAGATTGAGTCGGGCAGCGTGGTGTACGTACCGACCAACCCGGAAACGGGATTGCCGGTGATCCTGGGAACTCCCGGTATCGGTTCGGGCGGCGGCGGGGCGCCGTAGTCCGCGCTTGCCGATTGCTCGTTTCGATTCGCTTCCGGGGTTAGCGGGGGCTGCGGCGCGGCCGCGGCGACGAGTGAGGTTTCAGCGCTTTGCGTGGGCTGCCGCGGGCGGCGGCAGCGCCGGGAGGCTCCGATTCCCAGGGCCACGGGCGTTCGGTGTCCGCTCACCAGCCGGCCGGCCGTTGGGGTAGGATGCTCCGCGCCCGGGTCGCGGGGCCTGCCGACGGGCGGTTAGCTCAGTTGGCAGAGCGCTACGTTTACACCGTAGAGGTCGCAGGTTCGAGCCCTGCACCGCCCACCCGACCCGGTTAGGCGCAGGCCCCGGCGAGGTAGCTCAGTCGGTAGAGCAGTGGACTGAAAATCCATGTGTCGGCGGTTCGATTCCGCCCCTCGCCACCAGGCGATTCAAGCGAGTGGCCCGATGGATATCCCGTCGGGCGCCGATTCGCTGCCAGAGCGACCAAATGACTTCCGGCCGAAGCCGCGGAGCGCGTCGCGGCATCGCCTGACCGCTGATCAGGCAGACTTGCCGTCGCGGCCCGTGCGGTGGCCGGCGGAAGCGGCGCAGCTTGGGCGCCGACCTGAAAGTGGGGCGTCGTCATGGAACGTCTGAACATCGTCGTGATCTGTCTCGACACGTTCCGCGCCGATATCGTCGGCCCCGGCAAGAAGTTCAGCAGCATCGCCACGCCGGCGCTGGACGCGCTGTCGGCGGAATCCGTGCGCTTCAATCGCTGCTTCACCGAGCCCGGTCAGACGATCCAGGTGCGCAACGGCTGCTTCACGGGCAGGCGTGGATTTCCCTACGCCCACGGCTACTACGGCTGGCATGAGATTCCGGATGCCTATCCCACGATCGCCGAGATCCTGCTGGAGCAGGGGTACGCCACCGGACTGATTGCCGACACGCCACACCTGTTCAAACCCAACATGAACCAGCACCGCGGCTTCATGACGTGGGAGCACATCCGAGGCGCGGGCGGCGACGGCTGGCGGACCGGCTCCTGGGAGCTGATCCGCGAGTTGTTCAAGGACTACTTCGGCGCGTACGAACCGGCCGTGCCAGAGGCGTCGGCTACCTCACTGGCAGGCGAGAGCGCCTTTCTGCAGCACCTGCACAATGCGCGCGACCGGCGTGAGGAAGCCGACTGGCCCGGCGCGCAGGTGTTTGCATCGGCGCGCCGCTGGCTGCGCGACAACGCGCGCAATGCGCCATTCTTCCTGTGGATCGACTGCTTTGAGCCGCACGAGACATTCGATCCTCCGCTCAGCTACGTGCGGCGTTACAACGACACCTGGCAAGGCCCTGTCTACCAGCAGCCGCGCCACATCCTGCACCCGTCGTTTTCTTCGGACATGCAGGGCGCGGACCTGGACGTCGCTTCGGCCGACTTCATCGACTATTACACGGCCTGCTACAAGGCCGAGGTGACCTTTACGGATACGCACTTGGGCGCGCTGCTCGACGAGTTGGGCGGATTGAAGCTGCTGGACGATACCGCCGTCATCTTCTTTACCGACCACGGCACGGAACTGGCCGATCACACAGGCTGGGGTAAGCGGAATACCGAACTGCATCCGTTCAATACGCAACAGAATCTGACGATCCGGCATCCCGACGCCCGTTATCGTGACCGTGATATCGAGGCCTGGGTACAAAACTATGATCTCGGCCCGACCATTCTGGATCTGGCCGGTGTGTCCGAAGCGCCGAGCACTATGGACGGGCAGAGCGTCTGGTCGCTTGCGACCGGGCAGCGCGAGTCCCTGCGCCCCTACGTCACGACGGCGTGGGCCGGTCGAGTCTCAGTGCGCGATGAGCGCTGGGTCTACGCCACGGGCTGGGACTTCGAGGATCCGAATCCCGAGCTGTACGACCTGTCCTCGGACCCCGACGAGCGTCACAACGTCCACGATCTGTATCCCGACATCGTCGGTGACCGGAGGTCCCGCATCGAAGCGCTGCTCGGGACGTCGATTCCGCAGCCGTACAGCCAGGATCGCTTCGGCCCGACGGTGGGGAGCCTGCGTAAGCCGCTCTACGCCACCTCGTACGCGCCCACGTTTTACGGAGCGCGGCAGCCCTGGGATGACCCGCGAGCTCTGCCCGGGCGGGGTACCGCGCACGCACAGTAGCGTCGGCGGAAGCCAGGTTAGCGCCCGATACGCCGACCTTCCCCGCTGCTCGGGCCAGTCCCAGGACAACCCCAGGCCAAGCGTTCGGCGCGTCCTTCCCGTGCTACTCGTGACCCGGCAGGACGGTTGGCCCACGTACCAGACGCTCGGCGGCATTGTGGGCGTGGGCTAACAGCTGGTTGATTCGCCTTCTACTGGACCAGCGATTCGATGCCGTCTGATACGAGATCGAGTTCGCGGCGTTCCTCGGTCGTAAGTCGCCAGGACAAGGCGTTGAGGTTGGCGTCCACTTGCCCGGGCGTGTCGCAGCCCATGATCACGACGCTGACTTCCGGATGCGACAGCACCCAGTTGGTCGCGACATGGGCAGGCACGCAGGCGCGCGCGGCCGCGATTCGTTCGACTGCAGCCAGCACCTGGACGGCCCGTCCTCGAAACGTCTGGTCGTATTGGGTGCGCTTGGCCTTTGTTGCCATCACCGAACCGGGTGGGGGCGGGTGGCCGGGTCTGTAGAAGCCCGTGAGCAAGCCCTCGGCCAGTGGGCTGTACGCGAAAAGCCCCACCCGTTCCTCGCGGCAGAAGGGCAGCAATTCAATCTCAGCGGTGCGGTCGAGCAGGTTGTAGGGACACATGACGACTGCCGGGCGCGGACCGCCCAATTGCTCGGCGATCATGCTCGCCTTGCAGGCTTCCCACGCGGCGAATCCGGACAGGCCCCAGGCACGAGCCTTGCCTTGGCGCACGACGTCGAGCATGGCGCTCACGGTCTCTGCCAGCGCCGTGGCCGGGTCTCGCCGGTGGACGATGTATACATCGACGCGATCAGTTCCCAAGCGACGCAGGCTGCGGTCAATCTCACGCATGATGTGGAGTCGTGACCCGCCCTGATCGTTGGGTCGGGGTCCGATCGGCATTCCGACTTTCGACGTGATCACCACGTCGTCGCGGCGGCCGGCGATGGCGCGTCCCAGCGCCAGTTCGGAGGCACCGCCGTAGGGTGTGTCGGGCGTGCGGCCGTAGAAGTTGGAGCAGTCGAGCAGCGTGACGCCGCGTTCCATCGCCCGGGCGATGGCGGCTTCCATCACGCGCAGGTCGGTCTGATTGCGGAAGCCCAGGCCCAGCGCCAGGCGGGAGACCCGGATGCCGCTGGACCCGAGCAGCGCAATTTCCACGGGCGCGTTCTCCGAGCGGGCGTTACACGCAGCCGGGGAAGGACTGACCGCGCACCTGAAGGAACGGAGGAACCTTGGGGGCGTCGGTCACGCTTTCGTCCCTGATCGTGGCCGCGCGCATGTAATGCACGGCGGATCCGCGCCGTCGGTAGGGCGTTGTGTTTGGACGGCTGGAATGGAACACCAGACTGTGGTGAAAGCTCACGCCGCCAGCCGGGATCTCCACCGGGACCGGCTCGAACTGGCCGACGAAGGAGGATTCAAGGCCGGACCGCAGGTGGCTGGGAATCATGCCCCAGCGGTGGCTGCCCGGCGCCATCCACAGGCAGCCGTTAGCGATCGTGGCGTCGTCCAGCGCGCACCAGGCCGTGACCAGGTCCATGGGAAACAGATCACGCCAGGATCCCGAGTCCTGATGCCAGGCTTGGGCAGATCCGTGGTAGGCCGGCTTCATGAGAATCTGGTCGAGATACAGCTTGATGTCGTCGCTGCCCAGCAGGTCGGCCACGACATTCACCAGTCGGGGGTTGCGAACGTGCGACAGCATCACGTCGTCGTAGTGCGCCAGCTTGTAGAGCTTGCGCACGGCGAGGGCGCGGTCTTCGGGCAGGGGACCGTCGCGGAGCCCCGGCTCGATCTGCACGCAGTCGTCGGGGACATGCGACGCACGGCCGCCGGCGATCTGGTCAGCCCGGTCCTTGACGGCGGCCATGTCGTCGTCCGACAAAAGATTCTCCACGACCAGAAACCCATCGCGACGGAACTGCTCGACCTGTGCGCGCGACAGCGTGCGCAAGCCGTTGACGTCGATGCTCATTGGCGCTCTCCCGATCCACCCGGAGTCTTTGCGCTGCCATCCCAGCATATCCGGGCGTACGTTTAACGTATGAGCAAGCCGCGCGTGCACATCTTTGGGCAGGGCGATCCGCGTGCCCTGGCGCAGCTGAATCGCTGCCTGCGGCAGGCTACTTACGGCGTGCTGTGCGCCGACCATCACGTGGGGTACTCGGCGCCGATCGGCGCGGCCATCGCCTACCCACGGCACGTCTCGCCGTCGGGCGTGGGCTACGACATCGGCTGCGGGAACCTGGCGGTGCGCACCCCGCTGCGGGCTTCCACCATCGACACCTCGTCGGTGATGGACGAGATCGTGCATACGATCAGCTTCGGGATTGGTCGGATAAACCGAGAGGCAGCGGATGATCCGGTGCTGGAGGGCGTTCGCAAGGCGGACTTCGCGCCGCAACGAAAGCTGCTGAAGTTGGCCGAGAGTCAACTCGGTACGGTCGGCGCCGGGAACCACTATGTGGACCTCTTCGGCGACGAGCAGGACCGACTGTGGATTGGCGTGCACTTTGGCAGCCGCGGCTTTGGCCACCGCACGGCCACCGGATTTCTGGCCATGGCCGAGGGCCGGTCCTTCACTGACCGGCCGCGCACGAACAGCATGGACGCGCCGCCCGTGCTGCTTGAGGTGCGGTCGGAGATGGGGCAGGCCTACATCTCAGCCATGCGGCTGGCGGGCGCGTACGCGCAGGCCGGGCGCCGCTGGGTTGTGCAACGCACCCTGCGGCTGCTGTCCACGCAGGCGGATCTGACGGTGCACAACCACCACAACTTTGCCTGGGAGGAAAAGCATTTCGGTCAGACATTCTGGGTGGTGCGCAAAGGGGCCACGCCGGCCTTTCCGGGTCAGCAGGGGTTCGTGGGCGCCACCATGGGCGGGACGTCGGTGATCCTGGAGGGCATCGATTCGCCCGCTTCAGCGCAGGCGCTCTACAGCACCGTGCATGGGGCCGGACGAGTGATGTCGCGGCGGCAGGCGGCCGGACGGCGGCGCTATAACCGGAAGCGCAAGCAGTGGGTGCAGACGTCGCCCGGCGTGGTGGACTGGCCGGCCGTGCGGGCCTCGATACGGCGACAGGGCATCGAACTGCGAGGCGGCGGCGCCGATGAAGCGCCGGAGGCCTACAAGAACCTCGATCACGTGCTGGCCGAGCACGCGGGCACCGTGCGCGTGACTCACCGCCTGCGGCCAATTGGCGTCGCGATGGCGGGCGCGGACACGTTCGACCCGTTCAGGGATTAGCAGGCGTACAAGGAACGTGTCAGTCCGGGCGACCGCTGGCTGTTGATCAGGCCCGGGACCTGAGGGGTTGGGTTCCCGCGTAGCGAGTGTCGTAACGGCCGGGAAACTCGACCGGGAGATCGCCGGTCCTGACGGCTTCGAGCAGGGGCGAGGCCATGGTACGGAGCGGCGTGCGCACGAGCGTGTGGGCGCGCGCGGACTCGTACATGGCCATCAGGACTTCCTGCGTCTTGATCGCCAGGCGGGCGTCGTTGCGGTTGTCCGCGATGTCGCCACGCGCCCAGCGGGCCAGGCCATCCAGTTCTCGGCGAAACACGTCGTCCAGGGTCTGCGTCGGCGCCGGCGTCTGCATGACTCCCTGGCCGCGCCGCACGATACGGACGGCAAAGTCCAGCGCCAGAAAATCGCGCGGCCACATGAGGACACCGTCGGTCCCAGTCACTGTCTCAAGGTTCCAGTCGTACTCGGGGTCAGGCGGGATGTCGCCCTCGAACGACACGCGAACGCCGCCGGCAAACGAGACCAAACCGCCGGTGAGCTCTTCGGAGGGCCAGCCGCGCTCGTAGCGATCGCTCCGACGCTGCACGTTGGCGATGACCCATTCGGGATCGAGATCGCCCAGCACGTACTG
Source organism: Chloroflexota bacterium (assembly GCA_047516685.1). Classification (GTDB taxonomy): domain Bacteria; phylum Chloroflexota; class UBA11872; order UBA11872; family UBA11872; genus UBA11872. The sequence goes on from JAKZUJ010000234.1 coordinate 20,005, forward strand.
CATGTAGTTCAGCATGTGGGTGCCGTTGTTCATCAGCCCGCCCGATTCTAGGCTGACGGTCGCGGTCAGCGGCGTTCCGATGGCGCCGTCGGCCACCAGCGCCCGCGCCTGTTCGTGCACCGTGTACCAGCGCATCATGTGGCCGATAGCCAGCTTTACGCCGTGCTGCTCGCAGGCCGCCAGCATGGCCCGAGCCTCGCCCAGGCTGACGGCCATGGGCTTCTCGCAGAGGATGGCGCGCGGCGGACCGCGCGTGGCGGCAAGAATGGTCTGCGGGGCGTGCCAGCGCGCTGGCGTTGCGATGCTGAGCAGGTCGGGCTGCTGCTCGTCCAGCATCCGCTCGAAGTCGCGGTAACGGCGCAGGTCCGGGAATTGGCGGCTGACGCGGTCAAGCGCGGCTGGATCGACGTCGCAGACCGCGGTCAACTCGACGTCTTGGAGTTGCAGGTAGGTCCGCACGTGCTGGAGTCCAGCCCAATTCAGGCCAACCACGGCGGCCCGCTGCGAAGCAGACGACATCGGTAACCCTCCGGACGCTGTGCGTCACGCCGAGACGTGCACACTATGGACCGCGGGCGCGTTCCAGGCCAGACAGCGGCGCAGCGCGAGGTTCATGGCGGCCTGCGCGGGAGCGCCTAACGTGACACACTCGCCTCGCCAGCGGTGACGGCTTCCTGGTCGGAGTGGGCATCGTGGAACACCGAAATCTGGGTCGCACGGGCGTCAAGGTAAGTCCGTTGTGTCTGGGTTGCTGGAACTTCGGTAACGCCACGGACCGCGACAGTTCACTGGCCATCATCGATCACGCGCTGGACGCCGGGATCAACTTCATCGACACGGCCAATTCCTACGGCCGAGGCACGAGCGAGACGATCGTGGGCGAGGCCCTGCGGGCGCCGAGCCGTCGTCAGCGAGTGGTGCTGGCGACGAAGGTCCACTTTCCGATGGAGGACGACGACCCGAACGCGCAGGGCAATAGCCGACGCCACATCCTGGAACAATGCGAGGCGTCGCTGCGACGCTTGCAAACGGATTACATCGACCTCTATCAGTTGCACCGTCCCTCGCCGGACATTCCGATTGACGAGACGCTGCGCGCGCTGGACGACCTGGTTCAGAGCGGCAAGGTGCGCTACATCGGCACCAGCACGTTCCCGGCCTGGCAGGTGGTGGAATCGCTTTGGGTAGCCGAGAAACTGAGTCTCAATCGGACGATCTGCGAGCAGCCGCCGTATCACCTGTTGGACCGACGCATCGAGCGTGAACTGGTACCGATGGCGCTGACCTACGGCATCGGCATCATCCCGTGGGCGCCGCTGGCCAGCGGCTTTCTGACCGGGATCTACCAGCGCGGCGCGGCAGCGCCGGCAGGTACGCGCTTCGCCAGGAATCCAGAGACGCAGCATCAGCGCGGCCTGCACAGCGACGCGGCCTTTGCCGTGCTGGATGAGGTCTCGGCCATGGCCGACGAGAAGGCATGCAGCCCCGGCCAGCTGGCCCTGGCCTGGAATATGGCGCAGCCCGGAATTACCGCCCCGATTGTGGGACCGCGCACCCTGGACCACTGGAAGGGAAATCTGGGAGCGCTGGACGTCGTGGTCACCGACGCCGACCGTGACCGGCTGGACGCCGTGGCGCCACCGGGACGTGCCATTGCGCCCTATTACGAGGCCCGCTGGGGACCACGTACGTTTCGATAGCCAGAGGGAGTACGTAGCCATGCGGGTGCATCCCAGCCTGAGCGGTGGACGCTTCCCCGCGGCCAGCCTGCCGGGCTTGCAGCCGGACCTGGCGTTTTCGACGGTCGAGTACCAGGAACGGCTTGCGCGGGCGCGGGCGGCGATGGACGCCGAGGGGCTGGACGCGCTGGTGGTGATGAACCCGGCGAGCGTCTTCTATCTCTCCGGCTATCAGACCTTCGCGGTCGATGGCGGCGCGTGCCTGGTCGTGCCACGCGAGGCCGAACCTGCGCTGGCGATGGATCCGCCAGAGTTCGGCGGGGCCATGCTGGGCGTGTGGTTCGCTGATCTGCACGGGTATCCACCAGCAACCGAACGACCGGCATATGCCGCGCGGATGCTGGCCGAGCGCGGGGC
>JAKZUJ010000235.1:0-3103 GCA_047516685.1 Chloroflexota bacterium
CTCTGGCACTGGGTCCTCTTCGGCGACACAGACCGTCGCGCGCATCACGAGGCAGACCCACACAAAGGCGAATCTCTGGCGAGGGGTGCCCCCTCGCGCTGCCCTTCTCTGCGAGGGATACCCTCGCGCACTCTCTCTTGCGAGGGACACCCTCGCGCACCCGGGGCTGAAGACTGTTTTCTTGCGAGGGGTGCCCCCTCGCGCTCCCCGGCTGAAGCTTGTTTTCTTGCGAGGGGTGCCCCCTCGCGCTCCCCGGCTGAAGGCTCCGCTCGACTTCATGGGGCCATGGTGGTGACTGGCGTGCGGCCGCGTCAACACGGCCAGCTACTCCTTGCCCGGCGTTTCGTCGAAATACCACGTCGCCGGATGGTAGGCGAGCGTCCAGCGGTTGTCCCAGCCCCAGATGCCGGTCGGCATCACGTTCTTGAGGCGCATGGAGACGACCACGGGATGCGGCGCCTGTCCCACCGTGCCGATGGTCCAGAGGTTTTCCGCCGCCGCCGCCAGCAGCGTCTTGGCCGCCCTCGTGCGATGCGCCTCCGTGGTCGCGGTGCGCAGTTTGTCACCCCAGTTCTGGAGGTTGCGGATGAGTTCGGGCGGCTCTTCGCCAAGTTCGCCATCGGTCTGGTAATGCCGCGCCCAGTGGTTCCACATGGCGATGTCCCAGCCGGAGCGGTGTGGATAGAACCAGTCCGGCACCAGGGGGAACAGGATGTCCGTCACCTTGTCCGCGTGCCACAGTGTCATCTGCATCCTGTTGGCCTGGGCGCGTTCGGTTTGCAGGCGTCTCTCGATCGATTTCAGGCGCAGGTCGATGCCCACCTCTCGCCAATAGTCAGTCACGAGTTCCATGGTGATGCCCTTGGGCGTTTCGAAGTCCAGATACTCGAGCGTGATCGTCAGCTTCGATCCATCGGCGTATTCACGCAGGCCATCGCCGTCCACATCGCGAAGGCCAAGTTCGTCCAGCAAAGCACGGGCATAGTCCGGGTCATATCGGATATGGGCATCGGCGAAGCGTTTCTCGTACCAGCGGCTCGAGGGATGGGCCGTCACCTGGCTCGGCACGCCCCGACCGAAGTAGATGACCTCGTTCATCTGCTCGCGATCGATGGCGTGCGAGAGGGCGCGGATGAAACGGCGCTCTCCCCCGCCCCATAGCAACGCCCGATATTTTGGGTCCGGGTAGTTGTAATTCGGCTGTATGGCCACGTCGCTGACGTGCAACCGGCGCCAGATATGCACCTTGTTGACGCCCTTCGCTTCGCCGAGCTTGAGCAGGGGTATGTCCTGGGTCTTGAGCGCGAAGGCGGCGAAGTCTAGCTGGCCGGTGGCGGCCTGGAAGGCGATCATCTGCGAGTTCTCCATCAGGATGATCGCGTCTATCGCGTCTATGTACGGCAACTGGTTGCCCGCAGGGTCGATCTTGAAGTAGTAGGGGTTGCGCTCGAGGCGCATCTTCATGGGTGTGCGCTCGACCACCTTGTAGGCACGCAAGGTGGGCACCATCGCCGCGTCCTCGTTGCCCCATCCCCGCAGGGCGCCGTACATGGCCATCCAGGTGACGAAGCCCTTGTCCTTCACCAGCGCGTCCAGTTCGTCCTTGTCCCGGTACGCCGGGTGGTACTGCTTGAAGAAATGCATGGGATCCGCGAAGTGGCTGCCGTACTGGGCAAAGAAGTTGGCGAACATCGGGTTCGGTTCCGGGAAGACGTACTGGAACGTGAGGTCGTCGATCTTGACGAACTTCGATCCCCGAACCAGCCGGTACGTCACCGGCGACATTACCGGGTCCAGCCAAACGTGGTTCAACCGGAACATGAAGTCGTCGGCGGTCAGCGGCGCGCCGTCGGACCACTTGATTCCCGGTCGCAGGCGGATCGTCGTGACCCTGCCGTCCTCGCTCAAACTCCAGGATTCCGCCAGGTTGGGCAGGACGTTGCGCAGGTCCGCCGAGATCGTGAGCGCGTGTTCCCAGTTGAAGAACTGCCAGGTGTCCCAAAGCGTGATGCGCGCCGTGCCGCCGTACTTGCCGATTGTCCTGTACGGCTGGATGACGACCGGATCGTCCGGCAGGCGGTCCTCCACCGGAGGAAGGTCCCGACCATCCAGGAACGGGCTCTGGGAGAAACGCGTGATGCCGAGTTCGCTGGCGGTCTTCGGGGGAGCGAACCACTCCGGCGGCAGCGGCGCCGCTTCCTCTTCCGCAACACAAACCGTCACGTTCAGCGCAACGCAAGCCCACACACCCACAGAGCCCAACTTCATTGGGCCATCATGGCGACCGTGTAACAGAAACGTCAATAAGCAGTACGCCACAGCCGGCGATGTCGACCTCCCAGGTTATCGGCTCCACGCACTCAAGGGTGATCGTGCAGAACAATGGAGCATCCGGGTGAGCGGCAACTGGCGAATCGTTTTCCGCTTCGAAGACGGCGAAGCGGTGGATGTCGATCTGATCGACTACCACTAAAGGAGACTGGCGCATGAATGCAATGGCGAATCCCCCTCATCCTGGAGAAACCGTCCGACTTGAGTGCATCGAAGCGAGCGGCCTGTCGGTCAGCGAGGCCGCGCGACGACTAGGAGGCTGTCCGAGAACAAGACATTCGCGGCATCCTGGCTTTTGGTGACGCGCAATGGCGCATGCCGATTGCTCCCGATGATGCTGTCGAGGCGCGCGTGGCGGGGGTGCGAACGTCGCGCTATAACGTTCTGGACGGATACAGAAGGCGCTTAGACTGTTTTCTTGCTTAGAGCGCCCCCACAGCCCCGATTCTACGCCATCGCCGCCCTTTGCCCGAACTCCAGGCGCACGACTCCCGCGATCGCCGCATGGACCATTTTCTTGACGTTGTGCGCGGCGCAGACCAGCGAGAACTCGCCGTCCACCCTCGACATCCCCCGCACGCCGAATCCCCGGAAACCCGTGTTCTTGATCTGCCCGAACACCGGTTCCACTATCACCTTGCGGCGGCTGTAGATCGCGCGGCTCTCCGGCCGCGACATGCGCTCGTTCATGGCCCGCCGCAACGGCTCCCGACCGTCGCTCGTCACCGTCCGCGCCGCCCCGGACTTCGACCGGCAACAGCGATCATGGTAG
>JAKZUJ010000236.1:0-6051 GCA_047516685.1 Chloroflexota bacterium
CCCAGGGCCACGTCGCCTTCGTACGTCGCGTCCACGAACACCCGCGCCGCCAGGCGCACGCGCTCGCCGGTGGCCCGGCCCTCTGCATCCACCGCCGCCAGCGTCACCGCCGTGACCCGGCGCTCCGGCGTGTCGTTGGGCTGCGTGACGTCCGCGCCCGGCGCCGTATGCACCAGCCAGTGGCCGCCCTCCGGCATTGACGGCCCGCCCTCCCAGGCCAGCCGCCATCCACGCCAGACCTGGATCCGCTCCTGTTCCGCGACCAATGCCTCCAGCAGACGCTCGGCCACTGATGGCTCGAACCGATAGCCGTCGTTGCAGTCGCTGAACTGTGGAGAGTTCTCGCCGTATGTGGACGCGTAGTGCCCACGAACCAGCGTCACGAATTGCCGGAAGATGCCGCCCACGGTCTCGTTCGGCCGGATATCGGTCGCGCCCAGGCCGTTGGTCATCAGCCCGCCCAGGCGCCGCGACGGTTCCACCAGCACGACGTCCAGACCTTCGCGCGCCGCCGCTATGGCGGCGGCCACCCCCGCGGGCGTGCCCCCGATGACCGCCACGTCAGTCTGCCTGGCTGCCCCTGCTTCAGCGCGCATGGCTCGCGTCCGTTCCGGCCTGCCGGTCCCCGCGCATCGTTTCACACCGGACCATCGGGCCGGAACCCGCGAGTCCTACCATGGACATATGGACGGCGGGTTCAACGTCGGCGGCCTCGGGCGCCTGCTCATCATCCTGGGCGGTCTGCTGCTGGCCGGCGGCGTGCTGCTGGTCCTGCTCGGCCAGATCCCCTTCTTCGGCCGCCTCCCCGGCGACATCGCCATCCAACGCGAACGCTTCTCGTTCTTCTTCCCGCTCGCCACCATGCTCATCGTCAGCCTCGTCCTCACCATTCTCATCAACCTCGCCCTGCGTCTGTTCCGCTAGCGATCTGCACGACCCACGGTTACGCCTTTTGCTCTTCTGTCCAAGCCTTTACGTAGATGACAGTTCTCCAGGTATGTCTCACTTCGAGACTCCGCCGACGCTAATCAGGCTAGGAATGGTCGTCTGCTCGGAGTGCCGCGATCTCGGGGACATCGAGGAGCTGAGGTAGCGTCGCGAGCGAGTACGTGCGGCCCTCGGTGACTATCACGACATCCGCCAGAGCACTCGGGCGTTCCGACCAGCCCCGGCCATCGACAACTGCACATGCCAGCAACCCACGCGCTTTCGCCGCGTCGGCCATGCGCGTGATGCGCGCCGCCTTGTCGCGGACGGTCCCGCCGTCCTCGCCAACCTTGGATTCAACAGCGACTGTTGGGGACTTGTCCGGCAATAGGAAATCCGGGCCGGGAGAAAGACCGAACATTCTGGCAGTATGGGCGGCGCCGGATGCGCCGGACGCTGATCGGTAGTACGGGATGCCGTTGTTGTCGAAGAGATTCGCAATAGGGCTTTCGAGGATTCTGTCGCCCTTTACTTCAGAGTACGCGTCTTGAACTTGCCTCCAGACTCCACCGACATAGCGCTGGTATAACAGGGCCGAATAAGGTACCCCGTTGGCGTTGGCGGCCACTGTGCGCCATCCGTCGCTGGTGTCGCGCTTGTCCAACTTGGAGTGAAAGAACTCTTGCGCCGACTCTGGCACTTCAAGAACGCTTCGTTCCATGAGCGCGAGCGCGGTCGCGGCGATTGTCTCGATCATCTCGGTACGTCGTGTGGGCGCACCGTGATGCGGAGCGCTCCGTTCGAACCTCTTCAGCGTGTCACCGCGAGTCTTGGTTCCTGGACGTGTCAATCGCATTGCCTGGGCAAGCTCGTTGTAGGTAAACCCAAGAATCATCCGGAGCGGCGCCAATGTATCCGGAAAAGCTGTGAGAACCGCCACCAACCGCCGGTGGCCGACATTTGTGAAGTTGTCCGTATCCGCAGCCAGTTTCCGGTACGCGCTGTCAAAGGCCTTCTCGTCCGCCATGGCTTCACCACGTGGGATGTAGTGAAACGACGGTTGCATGGAAGCCACAAAGCTTGCGGTGAGCAGGTCCTTTGCTTCCACTTCCGCGCTGCCAGTCTTTGAGAGAACGATCGCGACAGACTGACGTCGAACCGTCGGGCTCGGTGTGATCCCGGAGCGCGACAACACATCGCGCTCTGGATCAGAAAGCGATGCTGAGTTGTCCTGCTGACCGTTCAACGTGATCGTTCTCGAGTCGCTGCCGGGCGACATCAACGTACTCCGCGTGTATCTCGATGCCGCCCGCACGACGGCCGTGCCGACGTCCGAGGACGACGGTTGTTCCCGACCCTGCGAAGGGGTCGACAACGACACCGTCGGCCGGGCACAGCGCCTTGACGAAGAACTCGGCCAGACCTTCTGGCATCACGGCCGTGTGCTGCCCGGCAGGTCCTTTGTGCTGGTTGTAGGTCTGGCTCACATAAACGACGTTTCCAGGGTCGGCGCCCCCGTGCTCGTAGGTTTTGGTTCGATCTCGGCCGAATCCGGCGTCGGTGTTACGCCGCCCATTGGTGTCTTTAAGGCGACGCGAGATCTCTGCCTGATCCGCCTTATATGGAACACGTACGGAATCGAGATCAAAGAATGGCTTTGGTCCCTTCGCGAAATGATAGACGTATTCGAAGCTATCCTTGGTTCGAGGTCCAAACCGGCCTGGAATCGCGTTTGGTTTGGCCCATATGTACGTCTCAATCCAGCGCCAGCCCATTCGCTGGAGCGCGAGGGCCAATTCGTAGACGTACGGATGGCGTTGGCCCTTGAATGGCCCGGACTTTGCAACTCGATTCTTGATATTTAGGACAAATGACCCGCTATCGCTCGTAGCTTCCAGCATGGATTGAGCGAACGGCTTGAACCACGTGACATATCGATCGGGACTAATCTTCGAATACGCCCGCGCGTCCGCGTACGGCGGCGATGTGAAAAAGAGGTCGACCGACCCGGCCGGCAGGCGCCTGAGCCACTGAGCGGCATCACCCCAGACAATGCCCGCCTCAAGCAGCTCGGCGAGTGCGAGCTCTCGGTCGTGCGGAGGCTCACGAACCGGGGGCACGAGCGCTGCTTCAAGTTGCATGTCGTTGATCATAGCGGGCGTTGCGGGCGAGACGGAACGGTCGGCCACCGCCTGCGCTCGCTATGCCGCGCTCTCGCCGTACGCCCCGGGCGGGTTGCCCTGCCGTGGCGTCCCCGGAACCATCGGCCCATGCGGCCGCCCAGCCACCAGCCGTGACCCGTCCGTGAACCCTTCCGGCCGGTTCGTCAGTCGGGCGATCAGTCGTTCGCGCCAGGGCGTCAGGTCCGTCGTGGCCGCCAGGTTGTTCGTCTCGTCCGGGTCGTTCGCGATGTTGAACAGCTGCTCGCGTCCCGACTGGCTGTACCAGATGTACTTGGTCTGCCCGTCGGTGATGAAATGCCAGGCCGTTTCCGGTCGGCGGCTGCCGCCCGAGTGCTCGCCGTGCAGCAGGTCGCGCCATCTCGGCGACTCCCCGCGCACGAACGGCATCAGGCTGCGCCCGGTCACCGACGCCGGAACATCCAGCCCAACCCCGTCCAGAATCGTCGGCATCACGTCCTGCAGACCCACTGGCTCGTCGCGCACGATCTGCGTCGGATAGCCAACCGACGGCGGCCCCTGCACCAGCAGCGGCACCCGCGCCGCGGCCTCGTAGGGCCAGGACTTATGGAACAGCCGGTGATCGCCCAGCATCTCGCCGTGATCCGAAACGAACACCACTAGCGTGTCGTCCAGCAGGCGCATGTCGTTCATGTACTGCAACAGGCGGCTGATCTGCATGTCCACGTGGTTGATCAGGCCGTAGTAGCCCGCCCGGCAGGCGTGCATCTGCGGCGCGTCCAGCTCCAGGCCCTGGGACCGCGCCTCCTGCATCTCGATGTCGATCCCGCGCGTCGGCGCCTCCACCGGATCCGCCCAGTCGCCGATCACCGGCGTGGGCAGTTCCCGGCGGTCGTAGCGATCGTAGAAGAACCTCGGCGGCGTGAACGGCGGATGCGGATCGATAAACGACACCTTCAGAAAAAACGGCGCGCTTGGATCGCGCCGTTGCAGGAACTGGATGGCGCCCGAGACGCACCAGAAAGCGTGTGTCCGCTCCTCCGGCAGGTGACTCGGACGCCCGATCCACCCGTTCGGCGTCGCCCCGTGCGCCATGGCCCAGCGGTTCAGCGGAACTTCGCCGTGCAGCCAGTCCAGGTAGTCGTTGTAGCCGCCGCGCGTGCTGTCGGCCACCGACATCCGGTCGAATCCGTAGCGTTTCCGCTTCGGCGACAGGTGCAGCTTGCCGCTCAGAAGCGTTTCGTACCCCGCCGCCCGCAGCTCGCTCGCCAGCGTGGCCGGCGGGTCCCAGGCCGTGTCTGACTCGTTCTGCAACATTCCGTGCGTGGCCGGGTCCTGACCCGACATCAGCGTGCGCCGGGCCGGGATGCACTGTGGGCACTCGGCGTAGGCGCGCCGGAAGCGCGTGCCCGTTGCTCCAATCTCGTCCATCGCCGGCGTCTGCAGCACCGGATGGTCCTCGATCCCCAGGCAATCCCCGCGCTGCTGGTCCGTCACCAGCAGCAGAACGTGCGGTCGCGTGGCGCTCATGCTGCCCTCAGTCCCACTCGAACATGATCTTGCCGGTCGTGGCCGAATCCGCCAGCTTGAAGGCCTCCACCGCGTCGTCGATCCGGCAGCGTTGCGAGATGACCGCTTTGACAGGCAACTCGTGCCGCCGCATGAAGTCCAGCAGGTCTTCCCACTCGTAGAGCTTAAAGATCCACGAACCGGTCAGCGTGATCTCGCGGCTGTTCAACGGAGCGCTCAGCTTGTAGACGGTCTCCTCGCCTATCCCGACTTCCACAAAAATGCCGTGCGGACGCAGCCCTTCCAGCGCCGCCGTCCGTGCTCGTGTGTTGCCTGAGGTGTCGATAGCCGCATGCACGCCGTCGCCCCCGCTGAACGCCCGCATGGCCTCGACCGGATCGTTTTCCATCGCGTTCGCGGTCGCGTCGATGCCCAGCTTCTCGGCCATTGCGATCCGGCTCGGCTGCACGTCAATGCCGATTACCGAAGCGCCCATGGCCCGCGCCATCATCACCGTGTACAGCCCTACCGGGCCCAGCCCGCTCACCGCCAGCGTCATGTCGCCGGACGCCCGCGCCTTGCGCGCCGCGGCAAACCCCGTCCCCAGATTGCAGGCCAGCAGTGCCCCGTCCTCAAAGTCAAAGTCGTCGGGCAGCGGCAGGGTGCTGCGCGCCGGCACCACCACGAACTCGGCGTTCACGCCGTCCCGCACCCAGTTGAAGCCCTGCATCTCGCGACAGAAGCCCGGTTCGCCCCGCCGGCAGTGCTCGCAGTGGCCGCAGCCGATCAGGTGATAGACCACCACCCGGTCGCCCACCGCCGGGTGCGTCACGCCCGGGCCCACCGCATCCACCACGCCGGCCCCTTCGTGCCCCAGGGCCAGCCGGCTGTAGCCGTGTTCGTCGCGTTCAGCCTGACTCTGCCGGTACTTGTGCAGGTCGCTTCCGCAAATGGCCGAAGCGACAATCCGAATGCGCACATCCTCCGGCCCGGGTTCGGGAATCGGCTTTGTCGTCAGTTTCACGGTCCGGTCGCCGGGACAGATGAGGCACTGCATGGTGTTCGAGGTCATCGGGCCGCCTGTTCCTGCTGCCACACACCTCGGAAGCTAACGCCCCCGCCCCGGCGCGTAAACTTCCCTGCCGCATCAGGCACGGGCACGGCCCCGTTCGTGGTGAGCCGATCCGCAGTCCTCGGAGAGCCTGTCCTGAGCCAGTCGAAGGCTCCGCCCTGAGCTTGTCGAAGGGAGCCGAGTCGAACCACACCCCCCCCAACCAACTATGCCTCCGAAGCAGTCCCCTCCTTGTGCTCTCTCACTTCTCACTTTCCCCCCACTCCTTCCCCCCAAGCGCTGGCATGTGCGCCTTCCGCACTCGAAACTTAAGCAGCCCCACAGTCATACGAGACATCTCCCATGCCCCCATTCGCTGAACTCCGCGACCGCGTAGCCATCGTCACCGGCGCCGCCCAGGGC
>JAKZUJ010000237.1:0-4909 GCA_047516685.1 Chloroflexota bacterium
CACCGAAGGTGGACGTGTTCAGGCCTTCGAAGGTGGAATTCCCGTACACCTCGGTGCTTGGCGGGATGGCGCAGCAACAGGGGCTGCAACACGTCGTGCTGATCAAGTAGCGGCTGGCGGCACGACCGTTCGTAGGTCCACAGATGCGTAGGCCCGGAATCGGGGGCGACATGGGAGTCCACGGGTAACAGCGGTGGGGGCGTATCTCTTCCGTCGAGTCCTGCAGATCGGGCTGACGCTGTTTGTATTCCTGACGATCGTGTTCTTCCTGGTGAGCGCGCAGCCCGGCGACATCAGCCGGCTCTATTCGATGGACCCCAATCTGCCGCCAGAGACGCGCGCGCAGTTGCAGGAGCTGTTTGGGGTCAATGAGCCGCTGTGGAAGCAGTACCTCGTGCACTTGAAGAACACGCTGACCGGGGACTTTGGCGTGTCATTCAGCCTGTATCCGAGGACCGTGGCCGACGTGATCCTGGAGCGGCTGCCGAGAACGCTGGTGCTGTTTCTGACGGCGACGGTGGTCTCGTTCTACCTGGGGTTTGGGCTGGGCAAGATCATCGCCTGGCGCCGGGGCGGCTGGGTGGAATACACCTCCACGTTAGGCGGCGTGACTCTGTACACGGTGTTCACGCCCTGGTTCGGCCTGATGATGATCTGGCTGTTTGCCTTCAAGGCCGGCTGGCTGCCGATCGGGAAATTCCTGGATCCGGTGGTGTGGCAGGGCACTGCATTGGACTCAAACACCATCTTCAATCTCATGATTGCGACGGCCGTGATTCTGTCGCTGATCGTGTTTGGCGTCTTCCTGGTGACCAGCAGGAAACGCCTTGCATTGGCGCCGTTGATAGGAGCGGGGAGCATCGCCGTTGCCGCGCTGGCGGCGGTGGGCGTGTGGGCGGCCTCCGGCGCCGGTCACCTGGCCTGGGACATCGTCAAGCACATGATCCTGCCGATTGCCACGCTGACGCTGATCAGCTTTGCGGGGACCATGCTGCTGACCCGCAACAGCATGCTGGAGGTGATTCGCGAGGACCATGTGCTGGCGGCGCGGGCCAAGGGGTTGCCCGACAAAACGGTGCGTGACCGGCACGTGGCCCGCAACGCCTTGCTCCCGGTCGTGACCAGCTTTGTGTTCAGCCTGGCCTTCGCCATCGACGGAGGCGTGATCATTGAGTCCATCTTCTCCTGGCCCGGCATGGGGCAGACGCTGGTTGCGGCGACGGTGAGCGAGGACCTGCCGCTGGCGGTGGGCGCCTTCGTGTTCGTGGGACTGTTCGTGCTGCTGGCCCATCTGGCGGCTGACATTCTCTACGCCTACCTGGATCCGAGAGTTCGATACTGATGGTTGCCGAGTCCTCCCAGGTTGCGGATGCGCCGTCGCTGTGGCGGGTGCGCCTGGGTCTGGCGGCTCGGGGCCTTAACCAGAACTGGTCGCTGTTTCTTGGGACGCGGATTGGGCTGCTGGGGCTGGCGATCATCCTGTTCTACATGTTGCTGGCGCTGGCACACCCGATCCTGATGCACACGGTCTGGGACGAACGGATCTACGACCCGGTCATTGGCTATGCCTTCGACGAGACCGCGCAGCCAGCCCCGCCAAGCCTGAGCCATCCGCTGGGCACCGACCCGCTGGGGCGGGACATCCTGAGTCAACTGATGTTCAGCGCGCGCTCCGAGTTCCTGCTGGGACTGCTGGCGGCGGTGGTGACGGTGTGCATCGGCACCATGGTGGGGGCGGTGGCCGCCTACTTTGGAGGCTGGATCGACATGCTGCTGATGCGGCTGGCCGACATCATGATCATGATGCCGGGGATCAGCATCCTGATTGTGCTGAGCGCGCTGATTGAAGTCGGACACCTGGAACTGGCGCTGCTGATTGGCATTCTTTCAGGATTCGGCGGGACGGGCGTGGTGCTCAAGTCGCAGGCGCTGTCCGTCGTGGTCAAGCCATACATCGAGGCTGCAAGGACCTCGGGGGGCGGAACGCTGCACATCATCCTGGTGCACGTCGTCCCGAACTTGCTGCCGCTCTCGTTCCTCTACATGATGTTCACCGTAACCAGCGCGATCTTCTCGGAGGCCGTCCTGAGCTTCCTGGGGCTGCTGGACGTGCGAATGAGCTGGGGGCTGATGATCCACACAACCGAGTCGGCCGGTTACCTGCTGCAAGTCGGCAAGTACTGGTGGCTTATCTTCCCGGCCAGCCTGTCGATCACACTGTTGTGCTCGTCGTTTTACCTACTGGGCCGTTCGCTGGACGAAGTCGTCAACCCAAGGCTGCGGCGTATCTGAGCAGCCATCCCAAGGAGGGGAGGATGACCGCCTTGCATGAGTGTATCGATCCCGAAAGGGACGCCGAGGAAGTCGCGCAACTGTGGCAATTTGCGCAGCAACGAGGAATGGATCGGAAGCAATTTCTGGAGGCGCTCTCTGACGGGGGATTGACCGCGGCGCTGGCGGCATGCATGGATCTCGCAGGTCCGGCTGAACAGCGCGCAGACCAGGCAGTTACGAAGGATCCGTCGTCGCCGCCGTCACACTGGTTCAAGGACACGAGCTCGTTTGTCGAGCATGACGACGGCAGGTGTCTGGAATCTCGACTGGAGCACATGCACGGGGTAATTACGCCCACCAACCTGTTCTTTGTGCGTAACAATTCTGTGAGCCTGGACGTAGAACCTGACAACTGGCGGCTTGCGGTCGAGGGCGACGCGGTCAGCAAGCCGCTGACACTTTCATGTGCCGACATCCAGGCGCTGCCCAGCCGCACGGTGGTCGCCTATCTGGACTGTGCCGGTAACCAGCGGGCCATGTTTGATCTGGTGAATGGACAAGCAACCGAGGGCACCCAGTGGCGAACCGGAGGCGTGAGCAATGGCGAATGGGTCGGAACGCCGCTGCGCGACGTGCTGACACTGGCCGGAATCACCGATGACGCGGTAAGCGTGCTGCTGGTAGGCCTGGACACCGAGTCGCCGGAGAAGGGTTTTCGTAGCGTGATTCCAGTGGAAAAGGCGCTGCACCCGGACACACTGCTGGCCTATGCACTCAACGGCGAGGCACTGTCCGGGGACCACGGGTTTCCGCTGCGCGCCCTGGTGCCTGGATGGGTGAGTAGCTCCCATGTGAAATGGCTGGGCCGGATTGTGGTTTCGTCGAAACCTGTCTGGACACGCAATAACACGACGTCTTACGTGCTGATCGGCGATGAGTATCCACCTGAAGGCGAAGCGCAAGGGAAAGTTACGCACTGCCAGGTGATCAAGAGCGCCCTGGCGCTGCCGTGGCCGGCCGACTTACGGGCAAAGCCGCGACGCATTCACGGGTACGCGCACTCACCGGACGGTCCGATACGGAATGTTGAATGGAGCCTGGATTCCGGAACGACGTGGCAGGAGGCGAGGCTCCACACGCCCCAGGTGCAGTACTCATGGGCCCGGTTTGAGTTTGCGTGGGACCCGCGGCCCGGTTCGTACACGATTAAGACTCGCGCCACTGACGTCGTGGGCAATACGCAACCAGACGCGATTCCTTTCAACGAAAAGGGCTACCTGTTCAATCAGCCGATTCCGCATCCGATCCAGGTCACCTAGGATTCAGGCATGGGAGCACCGGGTGAGCCAGAGGCTCCGGCGAACATGAGCGGAAACCCGTTGGCGCGAGGTCTGGGCAGGGATCGAGCCATGCATCCGCCGGCTGCGACCGCGACCGGCGTTGCTCGGCTCTGGCGCTTCGCTCAACGGCAGGGGATAGACCGGCGGCGCTTTCTGCACGTGCTGGCTGCCGGGGGAGCGACGGCGGTGCTGGCGGCGTGCGGCGATCCGCGAGACGCGGCTACAGCTCCAGCCACGGCGGATGCGCGAGGCGAGGTAACGCCGGAGCCAACTTTGGCGTGGTTCAAGGACACGACGCCGCTGATCGCGCACGAGGACGGCAAGAGCCTGGAGGCTCGCCTGGAGAACATGCAGGAGTTGATCACCCCGGTGCGCTACTTCTTTGTGCGCAACAACTCCGTGAGTCTGGATGTGGACGTCGAGAGTTGGCGGCTCTCGGTCGAAGGCGACGCCATAACCAATCCGATTCAACTGAACTATGAAGCCATAAGGAAAATGCCGAGCCGCACGCTCGTCTCCTATCTGGAGTGCGCCGGGAACCACCGGGCCATGTTTGACCTGGTGCAGGGGCGGAAGGCCAAGGGCACGCAATGGAAAACGGGCGGCGTGGGCAACGGGGAATGGGTTGGCGTACCTCTGCGGGACGTGCTGCAGATGGCTGGGATCAGCGACGACGCAGTGAGTGTGCTGCTGATCGGACTGGACACGGAGTCACCCGAGGCTGGATTTCGCCGGGTACTGCCGGTCGCGAAGGCCCTGCACCCAGACACGCTGCTGGCCCATGGGATGAACGGCGGGGACCTGCCGCGAGATCACGGCTTTCCGCTGCGCGCGCTCATTCCCGGCTGGGTGGGGAGCACGAACGTGAAGTGGCTGGGCCGTATCGTCGTCTCGAAGGAACGGCTCTGGACCCGCAACAACACGACCTCGTACGTGCTGATTGGCGACGCCTATCCGCCGGAGGGCGAGGCTTCGGGGCAGGTTGCGACAACCCAGGTGATCAAGAGCGCGCTGGCGCTGCCGTGGCCGGCTACCCTGCCGGCGAAATCGCGCCGGATCCACGGCTACGCCCACTCGCCGGACGGTCCGATCAACAACGTGGAGTGGAGCCTGGATTCCGGCAAGACGTGGAGTGACGCCGACGTGCTTACGCCGCAGGTGCAGTACTCGTGGGCTCGGTTTGAGTTTGGGTGGGACGCGCGTCCTGGCGACTACACCATCATGACGCGGGCCACGGACGCGGCGGGCAACACGCAGCCGAATGAGATTCCCTTCAACGAGAAGGGCTATCTGTT
>JAKZUJ010000238.1:0-3889 GCA_047516685.1 Chloroflexota bacterium
TGGTTCTACAGCCGCAGCCGCCAGGAACTCTGGAACAAGGGCGCCACCTCCGGGAACTACCTTCGCGTGGTCGATCTCGTGGCCGACTGCGACCTTGACGCCCTCCTGGTCAAAGTCAATCCAGCCGGTCCCACCTGTCACACCGGTGTGCGGTCGTGCTTCCACAACCCTTGCGACGTCTGATGCGGGGCTGGAAGCCGCGAGCGTTGGCCGCCTGACTACCATGTTCGACCTCATGGGCGCTCACCTGCGCGCGTTAGGTCGTCAGGTTTCCGACCTCGCGCCCGCCGCGGTTGAACCCTTCGCCTCGGCGGTTGAAGCCGCCTGGCGCGCAGACCGCACCATCTTCATCGCCGGCAACGGTGGCAGCGCGGCCACCGCCTCCCACCTCGCCGTGGACCTTGCCAAGACCACCCGTGGCAACGTGTCCGACGCGCGCGCAATCCGCGCGGTGGCCCTCACCGATAACCTCGGATTGATTACCGCCTGGGCCAACGACCATTCGTTCGAGCACGTCTTCGCCCAGCAGGTCCGCGGCCTTGCCCGTCGCGACGACCTGCTGGTCGCGATCAGCACGAGCGGCGAGTCCCCAAACCTCATCGCGGCCGCCGCCGCCGCCCGCGACTGCGGCGTGCAATCCCTGGTCCTGGCGCCGCCGGCCTCTACGCTGGCGGCAAGCGCCGACATTGTGGTTCCCATCGAGAGCGCGTCTGTCCAGGTCGCGGAAGACCTGCATCACATCGTGTGTCACGCCGTCACCGTCTACATGACCGCCGTCCTCGCCGCGGCCTAGCCGCGTAGCGCCTGACCATGCCTCCACGAAATCCACGGATTGCCTTGATCATCGCCGTCGTATCCCAGGACCCTGCGACCTTCGGAATCGCGGCATGATCGTCACTCAGACTCCCCTGCGCCTCAGCTTCTTCGGCGGCGGCACCGACTTTCCCGACTACTACCGCGTCGACGGCGGAGCGGTGCTCACCACTGCGATCGATAAGTACGTCTACGTCATCGTCAAGGACCGTTTTGACGATGACATCTACATCAACTACTCCGTCAAGGAGATCGTGAAATCGGTCGACGCCATCCGACACGACCTCGTCCGCGAAGCAATGCGCATTACCGGGGTGGACCGCGGTGTCGAGATCACCACCCTCGCCGACGTGCCGAGCACGGGAACCGGTCTGGGATCGTCCTCCGCCGTGACGGTGGGGTTGCTGCATGCGCTCCACACTTACCGCGGAAGGCTGGTGGATGCCCGCACCCTCGCGGAGCAGGCCTGCCAAATCGAGCTCGACATCCTTAAGCGGCCGATCGGCAGGCAGGATCAGTACATCTCGGCCTTTGGCGGCCTGCGTGCCATCGGGTTCCGCTCGGACGGCCAGGTTGACGTGGGGCATGTCCGCACGGACCCGGCCACGCCTCGCCGGCTCCAGGATCGGCTCCTGGTGTTCTTCACCGGCCGCACGCGCTCCTCGTCAACGATCCTCGAACGTCAGCAACGGCGAATCAGCCAGTCTCGCGGCGATCTTGACCGGCTCAAATCCTGCGCCCGTGAGGCCCACGACCTGCTGTTGGCCGGCCGACTGGACGAGTTCGGCGAGTTGTTCGACGCGGCCTGGCGCCACAAGAAAGCGTTGGCCGAGGGCGTGTCCGACGCCGTTATCGACAGACTCTATGACTTGGCCCGCGATGCCGGGGCGTCGGGCGGCAAAATTGCCGGCGCTGGCGGCGGTGGATTCCTCGTCTTTTACGTGCCCCCGTCCCGCCAGGATGATGTCCGCCAGGCGCTCGTGCCATTGCGTGAACTCCCAATTACCTTCGATCCCAGCGGCGCTCGTGTCGTATTCAATATCCACCGCTAGGTTCTGCGGTCAGGTGGCGAGCGGCTGACGCAATGCACGTTCTGGTAACCGGCGGGGCCGGGTTCATCGGCTCCCACGTCGTGGATGCGCTGCTGCGGCGAGGGCACACCGTCGCCGTCCTGGACAGCCTGGTGTCGCGTGCCCACCCGGACCAATCCTGGCCCGACAGCTTGCGGGGCGTCCGGCGCGTGCGCGGCGACGTGACCGAACGCGACGACTGGCTGTCGGCCCTGGACGGCGCGGACGCCGTGATCCATCTGGCTGCCTATCAGGACTACCAGACCGACTTCAGCCGGTTTGCCCTCGTCAACGACACCGGCACGGCCCTCCTCTACGAATTGCTGGTTGAGCGCCGTCAGCCAGTCCGGCGCGTGGTCGTGGCCAGCTCGCAGGCCGTCTATGGGGAAGGCGCCTACCAGTGTCGTGACCACGGGCGGCAATTCCCGCCGCCTCGATCGCTGGAGCAACTGGCTCGCGCAGTCTGGGATCCGGCCTGCCATGTCTGTGGCGCGCGGCTCGAGCCGGTGGCATCAACCGAGGATCATGCGGCGCCCGCCAATGCTTACGGGATTTCCAAGCTGGCGACCGAGTCCTACGCGCTCACCCTGGGCGCCCGTTATGGCATCCCAACCTCGGCCCTCCGCTTCAGCATCATTCAGGGACCTCGCCAAAGCCCGGCCAACGCCTATTCGGGCGTCCTGCGCGCCTTCGTCGGCCACATCCGGCATGGGCGCCGCCCCGTCGTGTTCGAGGACGGCGGGCAGCGGCGAGATTACACCCACATTCGCGACGCGGTTGCCGCGGTTGAACTGGTACTTGAACATCCTGACGCGGTCGGCCACGCCTTCAACGTCGGCAGTGGCCAGGTCACCACCGTCGTCCAATACGCGCACGCAGTGCTGAAGTCCATGGGCGCCAATTTCGAACCTGACGTGAGCGGACGCTATCGCCTTGGCGACACTCGCCACGTCTGGTCCGACACGGCGCGAATCCGCGCATTGGGCTGGCGGCCGACGGGAACGCTGAACGAGATCATTCGCGACTATCTGGCCTGGATCGCGGAGTCCCCCGACGGTATCGACTGGTCGGCACGAGCCCTCGTTCGCATGGAATCCAGCGGCGTGGTGCGCCAGGTAGCCGACCCGAACTGAGCGCGCGGCTCCGCCAGTTACGAGCGAGCGGCCGCCGTCGGTATCTCGACAGGCGTCGGCAACTCCTGCCCTGCATCCGACGGATAGCGCTGAAACAGCTCGCCCCACGGTCCCCTGAGCGCTTCGCGAACCCGTCCGCGCCCGATCGCGTTGTACCAGTACACGTCGTGATACAGCCGCGATGCCGCGTATGACCACGGCGCGATCACCGTCCGCAGCAGGAGCTTCTCCAGGCGCTTGAGCGGACCCATGTAGATCAACTTCTGGCCGCGGCTGGCGAAGGTGTCCTGTCGGGCCGCCACCTGCCAGCGCACGCGCTCGACGTCGGCGCCCACCACCTCGATCTCGCGGGCGTCGGCTGTTCCCAGCCCCTCCTCGTGCGCGATTCGCAGGAACGGGATGTCAAACGGATCCAACCCCATCAGGCGCGCAATGGTGGCATCCACCGCAACCTGGTCCGCCCCGGCCAGCAGGAGCCCTCGCTCCTGCACGCGCATGCAGCGCGGCCCCGGCCCCTCGCCCACGAACGTGCCGTCCACCACGGCAAACACCCCGCGGTGAATCTCCCGTTGGATCATCAGCAGGTCCACCAGCGTCTCGTGGATCGTCGCGTGACAGTAGTGCCGCTTCTCGAACAGCAACCCGCCGAAGGCGTTCTTCATCGCCCCCGTAATCGTGGTGAAGACGTGCGTCTTCATGGTGGGCAGGTGAATGATGTTCGTGCCGATCAGTCGCTGCGGAATGCGCACGCCTTCCGGGTACACCTCGTGCAGCGTGCGCAGCCGGCCTCTTGGCTCGTACCGGACCCAGGCGTCGTCCTCGTACAGGTGAACATTCCGCAGACCGTGCGCCGTGACCACCGGCAGATGCTTA
>JAKZUJ010000239.1:0-13729 GCA_047516685.1 Chloroflexota bacterium
CGGCGGAAGACCTCCAGGGCCGCGGCCATGTCGGCCACTTCGTCGCGGCCGCTCATTTCCACTCGAGTCTCAAGGTCGCCGCCGGCCATGCGCAGCATCCAGGTCGACAGCATCTGAAGGCGCCGCAGCAGAAAGCGGCCGACGAAGAGCCAGGCAATGAGCAAGGCGCCACCGACACTGACCGCACCAATGGCCAGCAGCAGCAGGCGCCCGGCAAAGATCGTGTCGGCCGAACTGCGGGTGGCCTCGTCCGCGCTGGCGCGCGCCGCGTTGACCAAACCGTCGACCTCGGCCAGCAGTTCGATGGCCTGACCTCGGTTGCTCGCCAACAGGTCCTGCTGACGCTCCAGCAGGGAGAGTTCCTGCCCCAGCACATCGAAGCCGCTGGGCTCACCCGTGCCAACCTCAAAGAGCCGAGCGAAGAGCGGCGCCAGGTCGGCGTGGACCGGGGAGGTGGCCAGCCCGTTGAGGTTTCGTTCAATCCGGCGGGCCGAGGCCTCGAACCGCTCGCGCAACGGCTCGATGAGCGCTGGGCTGGACAGGGTGAACGCGCTGGCCAGCAACTGGGTCGCGATATTGACGTCCGCCTGCAGCTCGGCCAGGCGCCGGTAGCGGTTGAGCTCGGGCTCGGAGAAATACACCTGACGGACCGGCGGATCCTCGTCCATCGTGCGCAATCCGGTCATCGTGTAGAAGAGTTGATCGTCGATGGCGGGCACGATCACGCCTTCAAGGCTGCCGCGGAGATCCGCAAGTTCCGTCCGCAGGGCCTGTCGGCGCTCGTTGAAGTCGAAGAGGTCGAACCGCTCGCGCTTGATGGTGTCGATGTTGGCCAGCAGCGTGTCGGCGTGCCGTCGAAGGCGCAGCGTGCGGTCCTCGTCACCGCTGTCGCGATTCAACACGGCAAAGAGCACTTCAAGCTCCTGGCGCGAACTTTCGATGCTCGCGGCAATCTCGTTCACTTCGGCCACGCTGCCGGCGGCGGCCAGTCGAGGCGCGGCGGCCACCAGCGCGCTGCTGTATTGGGCCACGCCGAAGGCGGCGGCCAGCTCGGGCACGCTGCCCTCGTTGACCCGGTTCTGCGCCTCGCCGACCCGCGTGAACGACCACAGGCCAACGAGGCTGGCGGCCACGGTCAACGCCACGGCGCCGCCAATGCCGAGGTACAGCTGGGTTGACAACCGATGCCGCGCTTCCAGCACGCGCTTCAATCGGGCCACCACGCTCAGGTACCCGACAAGCTGTTGACGGATCGATAGCGACCGTCCGCACCGATAACCGTGAGGAACACCGCATCCGAGCCCTGGTTGTCCGCGTCACCGTACCCAAGCTTGAACCCATCAATCTCGTTGGCGCCGCGCAGGCTCCCAAGGAAACAGTCCCGGCTCAGCTCGCGCCCGCACCCCTGCAGGCCAAGGATGGCCAGGCGGCCGGCCAGATAGCCTTCGAGGGAAACGAACCCCGGTTCCGCGTCGGGATCGAAGGCGGCCAGCGCGCGATGGTAGGCCTGCACGACCGGCAGCGACGTATCAGTCGGGAACGGCACCACCTGGGTGACGAAGACCCCGGCGCCTGCCGGACCCAGCTCCTGGGCGAGGGCATTGCTGCCGACGAATGAGATGGTCATGAACACGGGGATGAAGCCCAAATGGCGCGACCACGCCACCAGCGCCGCCACCGGCTGGTACGCGCCAATCATGATCACCGCTTCGGGCTGCCCCTCCCGAAGGTCAAGCAGCGCGGTCTTGACCGCCATCGTGTTGCGCGGATACACCCCAACCGCCGCGAGGTCCATGTCCCTCCGTTCCAGCGCGGCCCGCACGCCGTTGTACCCGGCCCGTCCGTAGGAGTCGTCCTGATACAGCACCGCGATGCGACGCACGCCCAGGTCGCTGGTCAATCGCGCCACCATTTCCTCGGTTTCCTGGTTGTAGGAAGCCCGCAGGTTGATAACCACATCGTGCAGATCCTCGCCGCGCAGAAACGCGGCGCCCGTAAACGGCGCCAGATACGGCGTGTTGGCCTCAACGGCAAGGGGCACGGCGGAACGCGAGGTCGGCGTACCCACGGCCCCAATCAGCGCGAACACGTGGTCCTGCTCGATCAGCTGCCTGGTGTTGGCAATGGCGGCCTCGGGTTCATAGGCATCGTCCAGCCATTGCAACTCGAGACGCCGGCCATGCACGCCTCCCTGCTCGTTCGCTTCCTGGAAGGCGGCGGCAATGCCAAGCCGCATGTTCAGGCCCAATTCGCGGGCCGGACCACTGAAAGCAGCCGACTGGCCGAAAAGGACCCGGTCGTCGGAAACGCCCGGCGACGCAACGGCGACCTCGCCACTGGCGCCCGGCGGGGCCACGGCGGTCGTGGCGGCTACCGACGACCTATTGCCAGGCGCCTCGGGTGAATCGCCACCAGCCAACACAGCCCATAGAACGATGGCGAGGGCGACGAGGCCCGCAACACCCAGCGCGACCAGCCACGACGCGGGCGAAGCGGCGATGCGTTTCATTCAGCTCGATAGGCGACGAGCGTCAGGTGATTGCGGCCTTCTTCCCGCCGGTACGTCACCTCGTCCATTAACTTGCGGACCAGATAGACGCCCAAGCCGCCAATCGGACGCTCGTTTATCGGCGCGTTTACGTTGGGTATGGGCGCGTCAGTCAGCGGGTCGAACGGCTTGCCGTCGTCCAGGATATCGATGACCAGCGCGTCGTCAGTCGAACTGAAGGTGATTGAGATCTGGTGCAGCCCGCCGTCGTGGCCGTGATTGATGGTATTCATCGCCAGTTCTTCCAGCACCAGATTGACCTTACCCACCAACGCTGGCGACCAGTTGGCCTCCTCGCCCAGGTTTTCCACGGCCTCGGTGAGCCGGGTCAACTCGTCCAGCCTGGTTTCGATCGTGACGGTGCGCGAGACGCTCATCACTCGCTCCCCTTGCGGCGAAAGGTCAGGCAGGTAATGTCATCCGAAGGTGGGGTGTCCCCCACAAACTCGCGTACGGCTTGAAATACAGTCTGGTTGGCGGCCTCAGCATCTTGTCCGGGGTTGGCCGCCATCGCCTCGCGCAGCCGCACCAGACCAAACTGCTCCTCGTCACCGTCCATGGCCTCGCTTACGCCGTCGGTGTAGAGCATGATCGTGTCGCCCGGCGCCAGGACAACGCTGTTCTGCCGATAGTCCAACTCGGGCAGCAGACCCAGCGCAATGCCCCCGGTCAACGGGAGCGACGTTGAAGTCCCGTCGGGCTTGACCAGCAATGGTGGATCGTGCCCGCCGCTGGCATAGACAAATTCGCCGCTATGCGGGTTGTACTCCGCATAGAGCACCGTGACGAACATCTCGGTTTCGTTGTCCGCATACAGCAGGTTGTTGACCTCGCGCAGCACGTCGCCCGGCCCGGTGGAGCCAATCGCGGCGCCCTTGATCAGCGTGCGCGTCGACATCATGAACAGAGCGGCCGGTACGCCCTTGTCGGACACATCGGCCACGGTCACTCCGAGGCGATCGTTATCCAATGACGCCAGGTCGAAGAAGTCGCCACCGACGCTGCGTGCCGGTTCCATGTTGGCGAAGACCTGGTAGTCCGACGTCTCTGGAAAGTGGGTGGGGAGAATCGACTGCTGCATCTTGCTGGCGACGCTCAACTCGTTCTGCAGCACCACCAACTGGTCGCGCGAGGCCAGCGCCTCACGCCATTCCATGAGGTGTTGCAGGGTGCGGTCGATCGTCACCCGCAGGTCCTTGAAGTCAATGGGCTTGGTGACGAAGTCGAACGCCCCGCGGTTCATCGCGGTGCGGATGTTCTCCATGTCGCCATAGGCGGACACAATGATGGAGCGAACGTTGGGATCGACTTTGGGGATCTGCTGGAGCAGCGTCAGCCCGTCCATCTCCGGCATGTTGATGTCCGAAATAACCATGTCGATGTCTTTTTCCCGGCGGAGCATGTCCAAGGCCTCGACCCCATTGCGGGCAAACACGAACGCGTACTGGCCTCGCCGAATATTGCGGCGCATGCGCTGCAGCATCAGCGGCTCCAGATCAGGTTCGTCGTCGACGACCAGGATCTTTTTCGGGGCTTTGACTTCCATGACTACACCCCTAACAGCCCCTCGCCACACGCCGGGCGAGCGGCCATCTCAAATGAAATGGCTGTGATTAAGGCGCACATACGGCCATGGCCCCGGCCTGTGTATCGCGCACGGGAACAATCTGATCGAATACGCCCACGCGAAGGATCTTGCGGTGTGCACTTGTCACCGAGCAGAGCGCCAGTACGGATGTCGTTAATGTCCCCAAAGGCCGTGACCATGACGGACCGCACCTTCGGGGCGACATTGGAAATCCGCTGGCGCAGTTGTTCCAACGCCTCAATGCCGTTACCGGCAAAAACGAACTCGTATCGCCGATCCCGGATGCCGGGGCGCATCCGCTGGCGCATCAGGGCCGCGAGATCAGTCTCGCCGTCGACGACCAGAATCGAATAGGGCTTTGCCGGAGTCATTGCTCGCGACCGCGCCGCAACCCACGGACCGGCCGCCTTGCCGCCCGCTGACGCACCGGACGCTTAGCTCTTGCGTGCGGCGAGCGCTTCGGCCTGGGTGGCGTGGATGGGAATGATCTGGTCGAAGCCGCTGACGCTGAAGATTTCGCGGATCGGATCCGAGAGCGAGCAAATCGAAAGCGCGGCGTCTTTGCGCTGCAGGGATTTGGCGGCGAGCAGGATCACGCGTAGCCCCGCGCTGCTGATGTACGTGAGACGTTCCATGTCCAGAATCACGGCTTGGTCGCTGGCCTCGATTACGGACTCCAGGGCGCTCTGAAAGTCCCGCGCGTTGGCGCCGTCAACGCGGCCGTCTGCCGTGACGACAATCGCGTTATCGTTCCACGACCACTCGGTGCTAACGCTCATGGGGTTCGTCTCCTTGCCTGCTCCGGCGGTCTACCAACCGCGGGCGCCGGCTTCGCATTCTCCTCGGGCAGCACTCCGCTGGCCCATGTCGCCCGTGGCTTCGCGCCACTACTGCCCACCGGCCGGCTGGCCACCGTGCCACACGCGATCTTACCGCTCGAAACCTACAGTACAGCCCTCAATTTCGGCGTCTCCGGTACATTGGGCTGGCCTAAGGCAAACGGCAGGATTGCCAGCACGGGACTAAGCGTGGGCAGCCTAGCAAATACCAGAGTCCGCAGTTGCGCAACCAGCGAAATGCCGCAGCCTCCCGCCCCCCGGGATTCGGCGCCAATGCCCTGGTGGAAAACAACCACGCCCGTTGGCCGTGCCGCGGATACGTCGCCTGCGTCTCCCAAGGGCGGCGGCCTGATCCCAATGATGACGCGATTGCCGCACCCGGCAGGCATCGCGCAACCAGGCTAGCGCGTGGCAGCGACGGCTGACGTAGCGCGCTGCGCCAGGCTGCTGGTGGAGGGCGGCGTTGCCGCCATCCCCACGGACACGCTCTACGGTCTGGCGGCCAGCGTACGCGTGCCCCACGCCGTAACGCGCGTATTGCACATCAAGCGTCGCAATCCAGGCACTGGCGTCCCGATACTGGTTGCGGGCTGTGACCAGGCCGCCGAAATTGCCGAGCTGTCGGCGGATGCCCGCCGTCTGGCTCACGCTTTCTGGCCCGGCGCGCTAACGCTGGTGCTTCCTGCTCGGCCGGGGGTTGACCGCCGGCTGCTCGGCCCCAACGGAACGGTAGGGGTTCGAGTTCCGGCCTCCGCCATCGTGCGCGATCTGGTGGAGCTGGTAGGCACGCCCCTTACCGGCACCAGCGCCAACGAACACCACGAGCCGCCGCCCCTGACCGCCCGGGAGGCAAAGGACGCCGTCGGCCACCTGGTCGACCTGGTGCTGGACGGTGGCGCCGGCGGCGGCTCTCCCTCGACGGTCATCGACCTCGCGCGCGACCCGCCGCGGATCCTGCGCGCGGGCGCCCTGGACGCGACCGCCATTCAGGCTGTGGTCCCGGCGGTACGCCCGCCGCCATCCCGCGACTGATGCATGACGCGTCGGTCGAGTTGCGTGGCGACTTCGACACCACCGAAGCTCGCTTCCTGCGAACCCAGTTCGACGAATGCCGGATCGAACTGGCCGCCCGCTCGCTGCTGGATCAGCGCACCGCCCTGCTGCGCTGGCAGCCCGCCGCGGGCATCGACGCAAACGCCGTTGAGACCAGCGCGTCGGCCGTCACCGACCGCCGCCGCCGCCCGCCCGTCGCCTGGTACGTCCTGGGGCGCCAGCCGGACTTGCACCTCACCCCAATTGCCTCGGGCCGCGACCTGCACAACCGTTATCCCGGCCACTTCCCACCCGACGCCGTCCCCGACCAACCCGCCCGCAAAGGCTGCCTGCCCTTCGGCGGCTTCTTCCTGGCGGTTCTGTCTGCACTGACGTTGGGCGCTACTCGCGGGCCGCGGTAACGCCCAGTCAACGTACGTGTAGCCAGGGGCTGACGAATTGGCCTGGCGTCAATTGACGCTAGTCCCGAGGCGGCGGACATGTGACGTCACGTCTTGCAGATCGGCTGGGACTTGGCACGCAACTTCCAAAACACCGTTCACCCCGAGTCCGATCTGGACCCGGGGTGAACGGTTGGTTTGGGAAGTGCGCGGCTGCGATCGCAACGCCGCGGCGGTAAGCGCCGCCGCCTAGCCGCGTCCGTTCGCCAGCCGGCCTTTGATCTGACCCAGCGAGTCGGCAATCGAGGCCTGGTAGCGCGTCATTTCGGTGTGATGGGTCGTCAGGCCGCGGTCAATGTTCTCCAGCAGTTGCAAGGCGCGGGTTTCGGTGTCGGCGCCGCTGGCCCGGCTGCGCCAGCGCACCATCTCCGTTCGCACCACGCGCGCGATGTACACGGCCACGGCGGTGATGATGCCGATGGTTTCAGGTTCCATGGATTTCCGCTCCTCACGTTGATCGATGGTTAAGCCAGGGGGCGCGCCGGCCGCTTTAGTGAACCGGCGCCGGTCGTTCCAGGCGCGCTGTTTCACGCTCCGCACTACACCGCTCCAATCGCCAGCCAATAGACCAGCCCCGGAGTTGAATTGCTGAAATTGCTGCCGTCGCCGCTTGCGGCCTGCAGGGTGAAGCCGCCGGTGCTCAGGTTGGTGCAGCGCGCCAGCACCCGCCGGCCGCCAATGTCCTCGCGCGGTGTGGCCAGCGCCGCGTAGATCGTGCGGAAGCCGGTCTCGAAGGTGACGTTGTGATCCGACCAGTTCTGCGAGGGAACGCCCGCCACCGTGGCCACCCCAACCTCGGCCCGCCACTGGCCGCGGTCCACGTGGTTGGTAGGCGTGGCGTCCTGGAAGTTCGTCAGACGTAGAGCTTGGTCCAGCGGGTTCGGACTGAAGGCGGGCGCCAGCCGGCCCTCGGCCAGGTGCAGCCCGTCGAACCAGGCCGTGGTGTCGCCCTGCTTGAGCTTGCAGAGTCCCAGGAAGAGCGGGGCCCCGGAGTCCACGGCGATGGTCGCGGTCAGCCACTCCCAGCCCGAAGTGCCCGAGTGGTAGGCCGACACGGCCGTGGTCACACCGTCGCCCAGTTCCAGCCGCGCCCGGTTGGGGACGGTCGCGTACACCCAACCGCCCAGGGTGAAGGTACGTCCCCGCACGTAGGTCAAGCCGCCGAGATCCGAAGTCAGGCTGCGGCGCAGGTCGCAGTTGGCGCCCCGCCGGGTCAGTGCCGCCGCATAGCGTCCGTGCTTGACCACGCTGGTCGAGCGGGCGATCCGGGCCCCGCTCCCCGCCAGCGTCCAGCCGTCCGGCGCCTCCAGTCCGCCGGCGGACCACGACTCGAAGTCGCCGTTGGGCAGCGCGTTGTGGAATTGCTCGGCCTGGAAGATATCCAACGCCAGCTTGGCGGTGGTCACCGAGCCCTCGGCCAGCGCCGCGTCCGTTAGTTGCGGCCCCTCGCCCGCCCGGCCCGAGTGGCCGTGCCCGGTCGTGGCGTGGAATCCGGCGTCAATCAGGTCGGCATTGTTGTTGAACACGTTGATGTCGTAGCGCTCGGCGCCCAGCGGTTTGGTCAACCGCAGGTTCGCCGTGGTAGTTGCCATTGATCGGCCTCCTAAAGCCTGGCGAGTTGTGTGTGCTGATAGGCGGCCTGGTCCTGATGGGCATAGGCCGCCAGACGGTTGTGCGTGCCCGTACCGGCGGTCGGTCGGTATTCCGTGGCGGTCACCGGCATCCGCCATTCCATATCGCGCCCGGCCTCACTGCGCCGCGCCTGGGCCTCGGCGCCGCGCACCAGCGCCTCCACGTGCTCGCCATCCGGGCTGACCAGCACCACCGGCTCGCGCGTCGCCGCCGCGGCGGTGATGGCGCGCTTGACCGCGCGGCCCGACCGCCGGTCGAGCCGTCCGTCGCGCAGCGGCGCCTGGTCCGCGATCCGTACCACGAACTCGAACACGCGCTTGAAGTCCGCGCGGATGGCGTAGGCCAGCGAGGTTGCGTGGATCACCGGCGTGGTCGTTGGGTCGTGGGTATGCAGCGTGAGCCGCAGATCGATGGCCGCCGCCGCGGCCTCCGACCCGAACTCGATGCGCTGCCCGGTGGCGGAGAAGCGACCCAGCTGCCTGAACGTCCCGCCGTCGGTCAGCCGGTAGGCCGCGTCCACACAGGTGGACGACGTCAGCCGCTCGCCGCCCAACGCCAGGGCCAGGAACGCCTTGGGCTGCGCCGCGAACGCCGCGTGGAAGCGCGAGAGGTACAACGCCGCGCTGGCGGCGTAGCGGCAGTTCGGATCGTGCAATGGGTTGGCCGAATCGCGCGGCAGCACGATGGCCGCCAGTGAACCTCCCGCCGCGATATACAGCCGTGGGTTGGGGCCGGGCCGGTCCGATACCCACATGTGGCGGCAGTCCACCTGCCCCAGGTGCGCGATGGGGTGCCATGAACCCTGCTCGTGGTTGAGCGCCAGCAGCGTGCTGCGCCCGGCGTCGTCCCGCAGGGCCGCGTAGAGGTAATGGGCGTCGCCCGCGCAGGCGGTCACGCGACCACGAATCGGCGAATCGTTCTCGCGTAGCCGGTCCGGGCCCCAGGGCCTCAACTCGCCGGGCCGGAAGCGATAGAACCCCTGCGGCAGCGGCAGCCAAAGGTAGCCGCGCCACGCGGTGGCGCCGCGGCCGTCGTGGGGACTGGATCGCCGTGCGGGTTGGGACCACGGCTGCTCCCCGACCGCGTCAGCCTCCGTGCCCGGCCGCAGCGCGTAGAGCCCGTCCTCTTTAACCAGGTACGCCGTACGGCCCAGGCTTAGCAGCGCATTGACGGCATACGCGCCGTCGCCCACGAGCACGCCGTCGGTCCAGGTGGCAGCCGCCCCACCGTCCGTCGAGATGGACAGCCTGGGCGCGCCGGTTTCGCTGCTCACCCGCACCAGCTGCGACCCGATCACCAGCAACGCATCGGCCTTGCGGACTTCGCGCACGACCAGTTCGTTGATGCGGGTTGAAGAATCCAGGGCAGCCCGCACGGTCAGGCGCAGCCAGTAGGCCTCGACGCCATTGATCGTTGCGCGCTGCCAGTCCGCTGGTTCGTCGAACCTCACGTCGCCGTCGCCGGCCAGCGTCTTGCCGTCCCGCGCCGTTCCATCGGTCAGCCCGCGCATGGACGACCAGGCCGCGCCGTCCCACGACTCGGCCGTCAATTCGGCGGCGTTGCGGTTCGCGGCGGCGTTCATGCGGATGGCCACTGCCGCGAAGGGCGCCTTGCCGCCTACCAGCAGCCAGGCGCCGTCGGTCGCGGCGCCCAGCGAATCCAAGTATCCGTAAGTCCCAGTATCAGCATCGCCGACGGCGGTGGTGAGATCGGCGTAGGTCTGGCCGCCGTCGCTGGTTCGCAGCACGGCAAGCGCGTTGGAGCGTTGCCCCGCATGCTGCGTCCAGGTCGTGCCGTCGAACGTCCAGTACGGCTCGTCGGAAGCTGATCCGCCAACGGCAATGAACACCATTGGGCGCTCCGCGACCCCCTTGAAGACGGCGGCGGAGATTGCCGTGACCCCTGGATCGAACGCCTTGGACAGCGTCCAGGTCCGGCCGTCCCGCGAGCGGTAGACGGCGGAACCCGCCAGCACGTACGTGGAGTCGCCGAGTTCGAAGTGGTCCGTAATCGTTCCCGACGACGTAATCGGCGTCGTCAGCACTTCGGGCGGCAGCGTGACCTGGTGCGGGACTCGCGTGTCGGCCACGCCGTGGGAGTAGCCGGTCGAGCCGCCACGCGGCACGATCCGCTGACCGAACCCGCCTGACAGGTCGTCCAGCGCCCAGGTCGTCTCGTCTTCGGGCGGGAACTGGGCATAGGACTGGTCGGTCTGGCTGACGCGCGGCGCAAAGAAGTCAAGCTTGCGCTCGCGCCAGGCCACCTCGCCGCCAGTCCGGTGACTCAGCATCAGGCCCACCCCATCCAGGCTGCAGTCATAGGGATAGGGCGGGCGGTTGCCGCGCGGCATTTACAGCCCTCCGCTCAGCATTACCCGCCGCGTGGCGCGCGGGCGGTAGAGACGCGAGAGGTGCTGGAACTCCAGCGCCGCGTCGCGTTGCAGCGCCTCGTAGCGGGCCACGTCGCCGGCGGGCGCGCCGCCGCGCAGGTGACGGTAGACCTCCACCAACGCGCCTTGCGCAACCCAGTCCACCGGCGCGTCGGTGAAGGCGTGGTCGCTGGCCAGCGGGTCGTAGGCCCGCAGCCCTTCGATCAGCAATGCCTCACCAACGCTCGGCGGCGGGTCCAACTCCAGCCACAACCCCGGCCCCGCCGGCCCTGGGTCGGACACGGTCCGCCACCAGGTCACCGCGGACATCACGCGCTGCGGATGGTCCGCCGCCCGCCGCCAGACCTCGACTACTTGCTGACGGTGCGTGATCCACGCGGGCAGCGGGTACCGGCCACGGTTGGCCGCCAGCAGCGTCACCTGGTCCCAGCGCGTCACCGCGTCCGCCTCCGTGCCGCCCAGCCGGACCTCAATCTCCTCACACCCGTCGGGAATGACGAACGTAAGGCGCAGACGCCGCCAGGCGTGGCCGCCGGCCGTGATCGCGTCCAGGTCGACCCCGCTGCTGAGATTGTGGACCGCCAGCCGCGACGTGAACCCGCCCGGCGCCACCGTCGCTTCCAGGGTGTAGGGCTGGCCCGGCAGCACCGCCAGGCTGGCCGAGGCCGCGTACCCACCCTCTGCCTTGTTGGTCACCTCCAGACGCACGGCGCCGCTGGCCGCGTCCGAATCGGCGGCCGCTTTGGCCGCGCCGGCGTTCCAGGCGCTCCAGGCCCGGCTGTCAGGGCGTTCCATGGCGCCATCGGCCAGCGCGGTCAGCGGCACCAGGGTCTGGAACCAACAGCGCGTGAGCGTCGCGTCGATGGCCGCGTTGACTACGTCAGGCCCAAGCAGCCGCGAGAGTTCGTAGGACGAGGCGGCGTCCACGTCGTGAGGGAACGCTCGGCTGACCGTGATCGATCCCTCCGCCGGGTCGTAAGCCGCGACGCGGCGCGTTTCCCCTGCATTGGGACCGCCGAACACGTGCATCCAGCAATCGGCCCAGAGGTCGGCGGACGCCGTGGAGTCCTGCAGCCGTGCGGCGTCGACCAGGGTCACGCTGGTCCCGCCCTCCGCCGTTCCCGTGAGGAACGGCCCCAGCCGCTGGGCTACCCGATGGCGCAACGCGCGCCGCGTAACGCTCACGAGCGGGCCTCCGGGTCGTGGGCGTCCCGTGGGCCCCACGGCGCCCGCTGCGAGTCGAGCGCTTCCAGGTCCGCGCCGCCGCGATTCTGCAAGCGCGCCGCCTGGCGCTCGCGCATGGCCAGCGCCGTGTCCTGCGCTTCCTGGCGGTCGGGCGTGACCACCAGAATCTGGCGTCCGCCCGCGACGCCGGGGAAGTGGTGGATCAGGCGCCGCTCCGGGCGGCGCCTGATCCAGATGATGGGAGCGTGCATGTGCCGGTTCTCCTGTTGAGTGAAGGAAGCCGTCAGCGCTTAGCTGGACGGCGTGGACGCGTCGAAGTACATCTCCACGCCCCAGGCGTCCGCGTATTCGCCCAGGCCGTAGTCCGCCACCACGTTCAGTTCCCACGCCCGCAGCGAGGCGTCGCGCTGCCGTTCCACCGCCCAGTCCTTGAACATCACCAGCACCAGCGCCTCCTTGGAGAACACCGCGCCCTTGGCGTCGTCGTTGGCGTCCACCGCCAGATTTCCGGCCTGGAAGATGTCCACCCCGAACGCGCGCGCCACCCAGTGGTTTTCCAGCACCGTCTGCGAAATGCCGGCCGGAACGGGATACGCGCCGGTAGGGGAGATGTCCGCGGCCAGGTCGTGCGCCTGGTACGGGTGCAGCACCGCATGGAAGGGTTGCGGCGCCGGCTCGGCCGTGCCGTGCAGGCGCGACACCGCCGCGCGCAGGTGGCCCATGGTGATGTCCTTGCCCGCGCCGCCCAATGACGCGCTGAAGCCGTTCAGCAGACCCAGCAGGTCCTTGTCCAGCTTGCGGGCGATGGCGTCGCCCAGAACCCGTCCCGCCGCGCGCGCCATGTCTTCCGTGGCGGTGCGCAGCGCGCGGTCGGTCAGTACGATCTGCGCCCCAACCTCGGCGGGGGTGATCGTGACCTTGCTGGTGGTCAGGGTCTGCGGGTTGGTCATGTCCACGCCCTCGGTCAGGGCGCTGGCCGCCACCGTGCCGAACTTGGGAATCTCCAGCCGGTCCCCGGCCCCGCGCGGGACCCGGTAGGTCCGCACCAACGGTTCCATCACCGTGCGGTGCATCTGCGTGCGGCGGGCTTCGGCAATCACCGTGTCCACCACGTCGCCGATTGAATCGCTCTTGGTTATCGCCACTGCGTTTCCTCCGGAGCGCCCGTCAATGCGGAGCGCTCGTTATGTCGTGCACCAGTGCGGCGCCGCTGGTGGGCGCCTGCTCGGCAAAGCCCCGCTTCGCCGGCGCTTGGTTTCGCGGGGCACGCCGGGTTGCCTCCCGGCCATCAGCGGGCGGCGGAGGCGCACCGATCCGACATCCCGTCGGACGATGCACGCGGTCCGCCGCCCCTGTACTCCACACAAGCGCGCTGGGCGGTGATGACGCCGCCGCTGGGTGTGCCGGCCTCCCAGTCGACGGCGCGCGACGTTTAGTTGCCACGCGCCGCTGGCGGGAGTCGGATCATCCAACGCGGGCCGCCACGGCCCCGCTTCGGCTGACCGCCGCTCGTGCGGCCGAATCGATCAGGTCCGAAGCGCTACGCCACTATTGTACACAAGTCGAATACGACACGCAACCCACGGCTGCCGGCCAGGCCACGCCATCACCCAGGCGTGCCACGCCGTTCGCGCTTTCCATGCCGTTGGCCTACGGCTACGATGCTTATGACTTCCGGGTAGCCCACGGAGGCGGCGGATGCCGGCTATGCACTCGTTCCTGAACCACATCACGTTCCGCAGAGTTCTCGCGAGCGCGGCATTGGCCGCGGCGCTGGCGCTGGCGCTCACGGCCACGCCGGCCCTGGCTCAATGGCCTACCAGTTGTGTGGAATTGAACGACATCGTCGAGGCCCGCCTGGGCAACACCGGCAACGTCGGCATCTACCAGCGCGTCTTCGGCGACCAGGCCGAGCAGGCCTGCCAGAACGACCATCGCGCCGATGTCCAGGCCGTCTTCGCCTGGGCCGTCGGCGGCCCGGGCGCCGCCCCCTCCGCCGCGCCGACTGCCTGGCCCACCAGCTGCGTGGACCTGAACGACACCGTCGAGGCCCAC
>JAKZUJ010000240.1:0-2644 GCA_047516685.1 Chloroflexota bacterium
GAAGCTGGTGTCCATGGCCAGGCCCGCCGTCTGTTCCAGGCTGCGCAGAAAGTCCGGCGTCGCATCGGGAAACGGGTTGCTGGCCAGCAGCCCAATGGCCAGGTTCGGCGTTTCGTGCACGCCGCCGTACAGCGCCGCCGCGCCCAGCAGCAGCAAATTTCGTCCCGGCAGGTACCACGCCTCGTCCGGCTGCCGCGCGTCGGGAACATCCGTGCCGCCCACGCTCCAGTGCGAGCCGTAGATCGACCGGACATCCAGCGACAGTTCCACGATCGGCCGCACGGCCGGCGCGTCCAGCGCCCTAAAAAACCGCGCCAGCGCCGCCCGTTCCGCGTCCTCCCAGCGCAGCCCCGCGCGTACGAACAGCGGCGTGACCTCCGCGTACTCGCGCGCCAGCAGGCCGGTCATGATGCAACTGTCCAGCCCGCTCACCAGGGCCGCCACCCGCGACCCCACCGGCGCACGCTCAGCCATGAATCCCCCTGATCGGCTAGGGGTAGCGGGCCGCTCTTACTCCCCCTCCCTCTGGGAGAGGGTCGGGGTGAGGGTCTTCTCCCCTCTCCCTGGCACGGAGAGGGTCAGAGTCCGCCACGGACTTGATCCGGGGGTGAGAGTCGAATCCAAGCCCCGCTCACCACCTCGGGCGAAGCAACCCACGACCAACCACTACCTCCACACAGTCCGCCGCAGCGTACGATGTACCGGAGTCCGCCGGCGGCGCCAGGCCGCCAGCCGAACGCAGGATCCCATGGACTTAAAGGGCGCCACCGTCGTCGTTACTGGCGGCGCGCGTCGCGTTGGACGCCACGTCGCCACCCGGCTGGCCGAACGCGGCGCCAACATCGTCGTCAACTACCGCACCTCGGCCGAGGAGGCCCGCGACGCGGTGGAAGACTTCACCGCCCTGGGCGTCGGCGCGCTGGCGGTCCAGGCCGACGTCTCCACCAAGACCGGCGTCGAGCGCATCCGCGACGCCGCCATCCAACGCTTCGGCGGCGTGGACGTCCTGCTCAACAACGCCTCCATCTACGCCGAAACCCCGCTGGACGACCTCACCGAAGCCGACTTCGACCGCAACATCGGCGTCAACCTCAAAGGCCCCTACCTCGGCTGCTGGCTCTTTGGCCTGCACATGCGCCAGCGCGGACGCGGCAAGATCGTCAACATTGCCGACTGGGCGGTTGAACGGCCCTACGTCAACTACGCCCCCTACTTCGTGGCCAAGGGCGGCATCGTCGCCCTCACCCGCGTCTTCGCCAAGGAACTCGCGCCAACCGTCATGGTCAACGCCATCGCCCCAGGCCCCATTCTCATGCCCGCCGACTTCAGCCAGGACACTATTGACGCCGTCGCCCGCGCCACGCCGCTGGGGCGCATTGGCGATCCCGAAGATATCGCCCAGACCGTCCGCTACCTCGTCGAAGCCACCGACTTCGTCACCGGCGCCGTCATTCCCGTCGACGGCGGCCGCACGGTCTCCTGACAGGAGCGACCCGCGCCATGTACCAAATCGTCAAACACATCGACTTCTGCTTCGGCCACCGCCTCATCGGTTACCAGGGCAAATGCAGCCAGCCCCACGGCCACAACGGACGCGTCGAAATTCGCCTGGCCGCCGACACGCTGGACGAGATGGGCATGGTGGCCGACTTTCGCGACATTCGCCGCGGCATCCAGGCCTGGATCGACGAGCACCTGGACCACCGTATGATCCTGCGCCGCGACGACCCGCTGGTGGAGGCCATCCAGGCGCTCGGCCAGCACGCCTACCTGATCGACGACAACCCCACCACCGAAAACCTGGCCCGCCTCGTCTTCGAACAGACCCTGGCCCTCGGCTTCCCCGTCATCGCCGTCACCCTCTGGGAAACCCCCGACTCCTACGCCACCTACGCGCCAACCCCCGCGACCGTCGGCGCCAACGGCCAAGTCGTTGGCGAAGGAGCCTCGGCTCGCAGCTAGCAGCGCTGGGTGGCGTGGCTTGCGAACGTCTGCGGTAGGCCTGCCGAAAGACTCGCCACGAACTGGCACAGTTCACTGCGAACGCGGTCAGCGCTTAGCTGGCTGGCGGACCAGTCTGCCGCGCTCCGGCTCGCGCCCCCGCAAACCCCAGGATCGCGCCAATGCACGCCTTTACCATCCAGTCGGCAACCGTCAGGAGACTGTCTTGCGCCGGAGTGAAGTCATCGGCGGAAACGTCTGCGAGCCAAGCCATGATGCCGATGATTACGAGTCCGAACAGGCCAACGAACACCCAACTGGCCGGTACGTCCCGACGGCTCAAGGCAACGCCGTGACTTCAGGCGCGGTCGCTGTGGGTGCGGCGGGCGCCCCGTCCCCAGCGCGGCGGCGGCAGAAACCCCAGCATGCCGGCCAGCGCCACGCCGAAACCGGCCAATCCAAGCACCACGAGCGTCAGCCCCACGATCTCGTTCAACGACGTTTCCATGCCAACCATCCGCGCAGTTCAGCTACCACAATACTAGCCCAACCGTGAACGTCGGCCCCGCTGCCGCTCCCGTAGGGGCGCCCCTTGTGGGCGCCCTCCGCGCTTGGTGTTCCGGCGCCGAGCCTGCCGAAGGGCCGCCGTCCTCCCCTTCACCCTGAGCTTGTCGAAGGGCCGCCGGCCTCCGTTCGCCCTGAG
>JAKZUJ010000241.1:0-11108 GCA_047516685.1 Chloroflexota bacterium
CGGCCACATCGGCGCCAGAGGCTGCCAATTCAAGCGCGATCGCCCGTCCAATTCCGCGTCCAGCGCCGGTTACCAGGGCCACGCGGCCGGTCAGGTCAAAGGGGCTTTCGGTCAATCCGTCCGGCATTGGGGCGTCTCCCACAGGCTTCGCGCTGACGATATCAGGCAAGAGCGGAGATGGTACGCGCGATATCCCCGACGCGGCTGGCCGCCGGATCGGGCGGTTGGGCCCGGCTGGGGCTCGCAGCGCCCTCAAGCGTGCCGCACAATGGGCCTGCGTCACTATTGCTCAGCCTGTGAGTTGCCCGCATGTCCCTGCTTTCCCCTGGAGACACGGCCCCCGATTTCACGCTCAGCGCCACCGACGGGTCGCAAGTCACGCTTTCAGATCTGCGCGGCCAGCGAGTCTTGCTCTACTTTTATCCGCGCGACGACACCCCAGGCTGCACGATTGAGGCCTGCGGCTTCCGCGACAATCTGGACGAACTGGCCGCTCGCGGCGTGGATGTGTACGGCATCAACGACAACGACGTGGGCTCGCACCAGCGGTTCGCGGGGAAATACGACCTGAACTTTCCGCTCCTGGCGGACACTGAACACGGCGTGATCGAGGCGTACGGCGCCTGGGTGCAAAAGGAGATTCGAGGCCAAAGCGTCATGTGCGCCGATCGAGTGTCCTATCTCATTGATGCCAGCGGCGACGTGGAACACGTGTGGCCGGCGGTTGACCCGAACGTCCACCTGGACGAGATCGTCGCCCGGCTGGACGCGAACGCCTAAATCTCACCGGTCCGGCTCCCGCCGGGAACGTGACCCGCGCGGCGAACAGGGTACGATCAGCGGGTTACGGGCTTCCGGCGTCGTCGCGGCGCCCCGGCCGCCGGCCCACATAGCTCAGTCGGTAGAGCGCGTTCTTGGTAAGAACGAGGTCTCCGGTTCAATTCCGGATGTGGGCTCCAACAAAGGTTTCCAGATCCAAACCACGCCATACGTGACATCCGCGGTGAGACGCGGCCCGCCACAGCGCTCCACGAGACCATACGCATGATGCGTTTCTGGTGTGGAGTTGCCGCCCCGAATAGGTTGCGCGGTCAGAACTCTATCGGTTCGGGGAGCTAACGATCGACGACGCCGAGCGCACAATCGCTCTCGCGGTCCATCCCGTCGAATTGACGGACACCGATCACCGGCTGCTCTTCGAAACGTTCGGTCAACGCTGGGCGGGTGCTGGACCGCGAGAAACCGCTGCAACGAGTCTGGGGACTGCACCCTCCGTCACAGGATTCGCTGAGGCGTCATGCTGGGCAGGCGAGAGGACTCAGCGAAACGCCTCCCGCGTCGCCAGCGGGGTACGCTACGGCTACCGCAGGGCTCGCGGTGCGGAGCGGGGCCAAGGTTCATGAGGAAGCCACACCCTGAGTCAATGTGACCTGTGAGCCATTGCGCTACTGGCCTCTATTCAGGACCACCCGACCGTTAGGAATGCTCGATCGCGACAGCGAAGCGGCATGATTAAGAAATACGACCACATTGTCGTCGGAGCAGGATCGGCAGGTTCGGTCTTGGCGGCCCGTCTATCGGAAGACCGTCACCGGTCGGTTCTGCTTCTTGAGGCCGGAAGCGACTATCCCGCGTTGGAGCGGATGCCCGATTCGGTGAAGTACGCCTACGGGACTGGGAAAGCAATCTGGGATAGCGGACACATTTGGAAGTTTCGCGCCAGAGCCACGGACCAGGCTTGGATAGATGTCCCTCGTGGAAAGGTCACGGGCGGCTCTAGCGCTATCAACGACGCTCAGTTTCTTCGTGGACAGCCGGAGGACTTCGACCGATGGGCGGAGTGGGGGAACTCCGAGTGGCAGTTCGAGAAGATACTCCCCTACCTGCGAAAGTTGGAAGCGGACCAGGATTTCGCCGATGAATTCCACGGTTCGGATGGCCCCATAAGCTGCCGCAGGTATCAGCCCGACGAATGGGGCCCCCAACAACGCGCCTTCTACCGGGCATGTCGAGACGCCGGGTTCCC
The DNA here is from genome assembly GCA_047516685.1 of Chloroflexota bacterium. Taxonomy (GTDB): domain Bacteria; phylum Chloroflexota; class UBA11872; order UBA11872; family UBA11872; genus UBA11872. Next base: position 2,027 of record JAKZUJ010000241.1, read on the forward strand.
CGATTGTCCGGACCACAATCAACCTGACTCCACGGGCGTTGGGCCCCTGGCCTTCAACGTCGCCGGCCGCGTGCGTGTGAGTGCGGCCATGGGCTACCTCGACCCGGCGCGCGATCGAAGGGGTTTGGCCATCAGCCCCCATTGCCTTGTCGTTGGGATCATCTTCGAAGGCCGTCGAGCGGTAGGACTGCGGGTCATCAGAGGTCATGAGGAGTTGTCAGTCTATGGCGAGGAGATAGTCCTCTGTGCTGGCGCCATAGGTACGCCGCACATCCTGGCTTTGTCGGGTATTGGGCCTGGGGACCAATTGCGGCAGTTGGACATACCCGTTGTGCAGGATCTCCCTGGGGTCGGGCGCAATCTTTGCGATCACCCGGATGTGCCAATGGCCTGGCGTACGCGTGAAGGGTTCCCACTAAACACCGACCAGGTCGCGACTGGCACCGTCACCCTGCGGTTTACGGCCTCGGGTTCGCCCTTCGAGAACGATTTGGTCATCTACATGGGCAACTATTCGGCGGCGAAGCCCATGAGGGGGCTGGATCATAGGAACCCGATAGGCATAGGCGTAAGCTTGTGCCTGTACCTGGCCTACAGCCGGGGCGAGCTGCGCCTCCAATCCCGCGACCCCAGGCAACCTCCCTATCTCGACTTCAACCTGCTGGACGATCCCATCGATCGGTCGCGGCTACGTGAATGTGTCAGGGTGTGTGCCGACCTGTTTAAGCACGAGGCCTTCGATCAGATAGTTGAGGAGCGGCTTGCACCACCGGACGACGTCCTGTCCGACGATGATGCCCTGGATTCTTGGATGAAGCGGGAGGTGATCACCGCACACCATGTATCGAGCACCTGCAAAATGGGTCCTTCAAATGATCCGTTGGCCGTAGTGGACCAGTACGGAAGGGTCTACGGCATTGACGGTCTACGCGTGGTCGACGCCTCGATCATGCCTGATACTGTCCGGGCTAATCTCAACCTCACGGTAATCGCCATGGCGGAACGCGCAGCCGACTTCATCAGAGGCGGTTAACCTGGCGTAGGGGCGCCCGGCGCGGTGGACGTCCAGAGGTCGAGCGGCTTCAGAATGCTGTCTGGGGCCGCTCCCTGGTCGGGTTAACAAATGGCGCCCGCATCACCTCGGCATCCACCAAGCCGACCATCGGCAGCTGGATCTCCCAGCGGGGACTTTGTCATACAGTCTCACTAGGCCCACCAGGCGATCGATGTCCTGCCGACGCTCCGCGAGCCCTACGATGTGGTGTTCCTGAATGGCGACTGGTGAAGGCACCCGGAAATGTCTCCCGACCTTGCCCGTCGGACACGAGTCGAAGGCCTCCTACTCAGCGACAATCTCTTCAAGCCGTTTCTGACTGGGCACAGGGCATGGGCGGTAGCGAAGCCGTCACAGTGGGGAACGTACAGGACGAAGTAGTGGACGGACCGATCCCGCCAATGACGGCCTTCGTCTGGCGGAAGTCAATCCGTAGCATGCTCGGTGATACACTTACCGGAACAAACCAACTACGAAAGCGACTGGTATGAATGTCATTTGGATAGTTTCCGACAGCTTTCGCAAGGATCACGTTGGCGCATATGGTAATCCCTACATACGCACACCTTCCCTGGATGCGTTGGCGGCCGCGTCGGTCAGGTTCGACGCTCACTACTCCGCCGGATTCCCGACCATGCCCTCACGGGCGGACCATCACACAGGTCGATGGACAATGTCCTTTATGGGTTGGGAGCCACTTCCGGCGGGCGTGACCACTCTTGCGGAGATACTAGCTAAACATGGTTTTCACACGGCGGCTTCAGTGGACACGCCATACTACCTCAGGGATGGAATGAACTACGACCGAGGCTTCCAGACATTCTTGATGAACACCGGACAAGACACCCTATGGTCGTTGATTCCGGATCCCGGCTATCATAATGAGGCATTGGATATCAGGGCTAGGTGGCACTATGAGTCGGACAGGAATGCACCGCAGACATTTATGACTGCCATGCAGTGGCTGGAGCGTCACTACAAAGAGGATTTCTTTCTATATGTGGACACATGGGATCCCCACGAGCCCTGGGATGCCCCATCATACTACACAGAGCTTTACATGCCTGAGTACGATGGCGAGCTCGTACTCCCGATCTACGGTAACTGGCATGATATGCCAGGCTATACAGAGACGCAGATGCGTAAAGGGCACGCCACGTACTGCGGTGAGATCACGATGGTGGACACCTGGGTGGGCCATCTTCTGCGGTCTGTGGAGAATATGGGGATCGCAGACAAGACGGCTGTTATTTTTACCTCAGACCACGGCTTCTACTTCGGGGAGCATGGCGGCCTCTTCGGCAAGATGAGCTCAGACAAATACCCGGATGGAACGCTCCGGCCATATGACGAAATGGGTTCGCGGTGGAGCTACTCTCCGCTCTTCGAGGAGTTGGTTCATTTGCCTCTCATGATCCGCGCCCCTGGGGTGTCTCCTGGGGTACACAGCGGCTTGAGTTCCGCAATCGATGTGATGCCTACAGTGCTCGACCTGCTGGGTGTGGCCATCCCGGACGTCGTTCAGGGCCGCTCACTGGCGCCTGCCCTGGGCGACGCCACAGGACCAGGACGCGACTACGTGGTCAGCAGCATCCCATTCGCCAATCCGGGCGACGCGGTCCAATCAGTAGACAACTTCCTCCGTGATCTCAAAGACCCTCCGGTGACAACCGTCACTGCAGGACATTGGAGCCTGCTATACAGCCCTGACCCAGGAGTGTCTCAACTCTACAATCTGGCATCCGATCCCCAACAACGTGACAATGTGATCGAGAATCACTTCGACAAAGCACGCGAGATGCATCGGCTGCTGGTGGAGTTCATGCGTGAGAATGATGTACCCGAACGTCTGCTTCGGCCACGGTTGGAACTTCGGATTTAAGAGCGCGCCCAGCCAACATGCGGCAGGATTTGGCGGATGGTCTGCTCCACCCCTCTTATGACGGCCTTCGCCCGACAAGCGGGCGGATCCGAAGGTCCAGCTCTCGCAGGCTTGGCAAGTGCCTATGCTTCGCTGCAACTGGGCCGGTGAACTACCTGCTCTCGCAGACCAACGTTCCTGCCGTGGTGTACTGCGGGAAGTGCGCGCTTGACGACGTGTATGCGCATGTGAACGGGGAAACCGCACCGGTCTTGGCTTCATCCGATCACGCGTGGCGTCAGTTCGGCGGCCCGATCTGGTACTTGCACGGTCCTGCCTGACCGCGAGAGTCGATCGAGGCTTCGTGGTTCGCCAAGCTGCCATGACGCAGCGTGCTTCGAAACCGCACGCTCAAGCGCCCCGAGATCTCAGGCGCCCGATCGAATCGAATTTCCGGCAGACCAGCGCAGGAAGGAAAGCTGAGAGGGATTTGCATAACGAGGCGTCGTCTGTCGAACAGGTCGAAATGTCTATCTGTGGTCTAGTCGGCTGCTGAGGGAACTCTTTCAGGCGTCGGCCGTTTGCCCCACTATTCGCCCTGGGTGTTGTGGGATGTCTAACCGGCCACTTCGCTTCGCGCATTGCTTAGACACAGGCCTGTCTGCGTTAGCGGCACGATCAAAGTCGTTCCTAGGATGCGCTGAAAGTTCTCCCGATCGAGCGACCTGATCGGCGCACGGTCTGGCTCGCGTGTGAGTTCACGCAGTGCGTCCGAGGTGTGTGTGAGATGACCACCGGCGTTTTCTTCCTGACGCGGCGGGACTCCTTAGCGGTCTCCTTGCCGCACGCTGAAAAGCGAACGCATATCCATCGCGCGGGTAGGCGGTTCAGCGCTATGCTCGTGGCGCCAAACCTCCCGCCACAGGGCTTGCCGCGCTTCTGGTAGCGGCCAGGTGGCGCGTCGCGAGGCACGTCCGCCGGCGTCACTCCGGCGGCTGCAGCGTCAGCGTGGTGCTGATCGTCGGCCGCACGTCATCGCGTTCCAGGGAGATCCGGTGATAGCGGCCCGACAGCCAATCACCGAATTGATTGGCATAGTGCGGACTGCCCGGCTGGCCCGACGGCCCCGCCGCGTCCAAAGTCCACAGCTGGGCCGGCGCCTCCGCGAGGTCCGCGATAAGTCGATAGTTGGCGCCGCCGCTCGAGCCGAAATCGGGCGCGGACCCGGTATTCGACACCACGAAGCCGTTCCCGCTCACGGGCTCGCCCCCGCGGTCCAGCAAGCGCCCCAGGTCGCCGCGGCCCGACAGCAGGTGGGGCAGCCGCAGCGTATGGAGCCGGCCCCAGCTCCACGCGGACATATCGTCGCCCAACCGCTCGGCAAGCTGGTCGAGGGTGCGGGCCATCGCCGATCGCACCGCCGTATCTCGCGCCTCCGCCGACGAGAACCACCCCACATCGTCGTCGGCCAGGAGTCGCAACGAAAGAGTGCCAATCCCGCCGGCCACGAAGGCGGCTGGATCACCAGCGGCCAGGGCCGATGCGTCCGCCGAGAAGCGTTCGGTAGCAACCGCCTCGTCCCAATGGTGCTGGAACGCCTCGAATATCGCCGCTGCGGCGCTTTCGCTGTCCATGCGGCGGTCCCACGAGCGCAGCGCGGCGGCGGCGGCCTGCACCCGCATGTCGCCTCCGTCCAGGATGCTCGCCAGGGCTGGAACGGCATTAACCGCCCGCAGCGACAGCACGTCATAGTGCATCGCCGCCATGTCCTCACGGCTGAGAGTCTCGCGTGACTCGATCATCTGCCGGATGCGTCGTGCGCGGTAGCCGCTCGGCGACATGTTGGCCAGGGGGTACGGGTAGTCCGACGGCGCCGGCGGATTGTTGGCGGTCGCCACCCAGCCGCGCTTGGGATCGCGCACCGCGGGCATGCCCTTGAACGGGATCATGCCCTGCCAGGCATCGGTGCTATCCCATCCCCGCCGGTAGCCGCGTTCCACGCGCGCGCGGACTGGCACTTGGCCCGTCGCTCGATAGCCGAAGCCGCCGTCCACGTCCGCAAACACCATGCCCAGCGTTGGCGCCACCCATCCGCGCGCGGCATCCTCGATTTCAGCGCACGACTCGGCCAGGTTCAACGCCAGCAGCGAGGTCGGCCAGGCGCAGGGCAGCGCCCCCGCCCAGCGCAGCGATACGGGCCCGGTGGCCTGCGCAAATCCCGGCACGACGTCATCGACGATCGGGCCGTTGCGCGAGGACCGCACCACTTCCTCGCGCACGCCTTCTCCGCGGACGCCGATGGCTTCCACCCGTTCTCGCGCCGGCTCCCACTGGCCGTCGTAGAGGAAAGCGCCGGGGTGCGCCGGGTCCGCGCGTTCCTGGTAGAGATCGCGCTGCGAGCTGATGTTGTTCGTGATGCCCCAGGCGACGCGCCGGTTGCGTCCGAAGATGATTCCCGGCGCGCCCGCATACCCGGCCCCGGCCACGTTGAACCGTCCGCCAACCAGGTGGACCTGATACCAGCAGCAGGGCGCGCCGAACGCGATGTGCGGATCGCTGGCCACGAGCGCTCCACCGGAAGCGCTGCGTTTCGGTCCGATCACCCAGTTGTTGCTGCCGGCGCCGTCGTCGATCCCGCCCAGCGGCGGCTCGACGAGGTCCGTGCCGCTGCCAGCGCTCGCGTACTCGCCGGGATGCAGGATCGTCTCGTCGATCGCCTCGGGGGTCGTGAAGGCGCGGTAGAGCGGGCCATCGCCCAGGGCGCGCTTCGCCAATTCGGGTACGGCAATTACCGGAAACCGCCCCGTGAGATACCAGCGAAACTCGCCCAGCAGCGCGATCGAGTCGAGCGGCCGCCATGGCTCCGGCCGATAGTCCAGCAAGTCGAACTCAACTGGGGGCAGGTCGCGGCTTTCTTCGATGAAGGCGTTCACGCCGGCCGCAAAGGCTGCGTACCGCGCGGCCGTCTCGCTCGGCAGGCGCGCCGTTTCGTCGGCCGCGATTCGGTGCAGCCCGACCGTCCGCACCAGCAGGTCGTAGTCGAAGGCCTCCGGGCCGAGGACTTCCGCCAGACGCCCCAGCGCCCGCCGCCGCAGATAGTCCATCTGAAACAGCCGGTCCTGGGCCATGGCGTAGCCGTACCCCACAAAGAGGTCGGTCTCCGTCTCGGCATAGATGTGCGGCAGGCCGCTGGCGTCCCGCTGAATCTCAACCGCCGCGCCGACCGGGCCCGACGCCCGCCCGTCGATCACCGCCAGCCGACGCCGCAGTTCCCGGCGCCACCACGCCTCAAAGTCCGCGTCGCTCAGTCCAGCGGCGGCGCGGATGTCCTCAACCGAGTCGCCTTGACCCAGCTGGTGCAAGATCCGGCGCGAGTCGACAGCCATGATGTCTACTCCCAAGCGTAGCCGTACAAGCGTGACCTCCGCAGATGGAAGCGCACGGCGCATTGTTTCAGCGGACACACCGCGCCGCCGGTCCAGCGCGCCGCCGCGGCCGTGGAGTCGCCGCGCCAGGGTATGAAGTCGTCCTTGCCGAATCCCTCGACGACGGCGCCATCCGGGTCCAGCAGCTCCGCGTGCAACTCTCCCTCGGCCACGGTCGAAGTTGCGGCGTTCAGGATGAGCTGTTTGCCGCCGACGGGCAACGGATGCGTCGTCAGCGTTCCCACGACGTCGCCGCCCGGCCCCGACACAGCCGCCCAATACCGATTTACGGCCCAGCTTGCGCGGCAAATGGCCGAGAAGAACGGCCAGATCGAGGGGCTTTTGGATGCCGGGTCGCCGTGCAATCCCTCGGTGCCCGAGAAGTACACATAGTGCCGGCCGTTGTGTTCGACGAGGTTGTGCGATGGCCACAGCATGCCGCCGCCGTAGTCGCCCAGCGCCCCAGTCGCCACCGCGGGTAGGCGTACGCGCCGATCCCAGATTCGCCCGTCGGCGCTGCCGCCGAGCTGCAGCTCGATCGTCTGCGTGCGATTGAGGTACACGGCAACCACGCCCAGGTACCCGCTCCGCACCGGCGTGACGCAGAGCTCCATAATCCGGATGTCGTGCGGGTCGTAGATGTCGGGCTGGATGATGGTCTCAAAGGGGCTCCAGTTCGACCCGTCGGGGCTCGTGCGGCGCGCCATCACCCGGCGGCCTTCGGCAAACACGTCGTACGGCACCAGCCCGCCCGGGTGCGCAGGTTCTCCCAGTTTGTGGGTTGCCATGTACGTTCCGTCCGCCTCGCGGAAGACATAGGTGGTGTCCGCCGTGTGCTTGGGATTCTCATAGGGAATCACTAGTCGGGCCCCGGGTCCCGCCACTTCGAGGACAGGACCTTCGCTCACCGTCCAGTTGATGCCGTCCGGCGAGAAGTACCGGTACATTCCGCGCGCCTGCTTCTGGCCCGGGGGCGGTGGCGGCAGCCCGCGAATGACGCCTGGTCCCCCACCGATCGTGTTGCTCGGATCGCGCATCACGAACATCTCGTAGCGCCGGTCAGGCTCGGCATCCGGGACGATCATCACCGAGCTGTACATGCTCGGGCCGCCCGAATCGTAATCCAGCAAGATATTGGTGAGCGGATATCCGGGTTGCGGGCACAGGTCAAGCTCGGGGCGCGTCCACTCAACGCCGTCTTCCGAGGTCAGGTAAGTCACGCGCCGGTAGTTCTCGAAGTACCCAGTCGTCAGCGGCGTGGAGACGTGCCAGGCCTTCCACAACCCGTCGATCGGGTCACGCGCGAACGTGCCGTGGGCGAACACCGAGCCGCTGTCCCACGGCATGGCGGGCGTCACCAGAGGGTTGTTGGCGTCCAGTTCGCCTGGTTCCTGACGCCAGGCGAGCATGTGCTGCTCGGCGACGTCGTCGCCCAGAATCATCGAGAGACAGTCGGTGCGTCGCTTGACGCCGGTGGGAAACGAGTACGCCATGTCATCCTCACGCGGTTCGCCGCGGCGTCGTGGCGGACGGCGAGCGAATCTAGCAGATGGGCGTTATGGCGCCGGCGCCTGATCGAGGACGTCCCAGATCGTGGCGGCTTCACACTGCCTGGGAACGGGCGCTGACCCTGTGGTGGCACGCCGAGGGCGCAACTCGTGTCGCTCCGATAGTTTCGATGTGTGGAGAAGCTACGGCTCTTCTTGGAACGAAGAAGTCAATAGCCTGTGGTTAAGTTGGTGGCGTCCCGCCGGGAATCAATCGGCGCGCGGGTCGGCGGTTCAGCGGGATGCTCGCGGCTTCAGGCCCCCTGCTACGCGAGCCAGTGCTCGCCCTCGATCTCGCTGCGAGTCGTGAGCAAGGCATCGAGCGCTGTGACGAGCCGCCCGGCCGTCCGACGGTTTGCTCGTGGAAAGGAGCGGTTGCTCGTGAAGACGAGTGCTGGATTGGCGCGCCCGGCTCTCGCTGCGGCGGCGGCCAGCGGTCGATAGTCCACGACGTTCTCGGTCACGATCACCCAACATCCCGCCTGCGCCGTCTCGAGGATTTCCTCATCAGGCCTCCCGCGAAGATCGGGCCGTTCGGCTACAGCCACGACCTGATGGCCGCGGTCCCGCAGGGCCACGGCGATCATTGGGGGCCACATCTCGTCGAGCAGCAGCTTCACCGGGCAAGCAGTTCCTGCTCCCGTCGCCACTGGGCCTCGGCACGCTCGGCTTCGTCCTCGACGCGCCGAATCCACGCCCCGACTTCGTCGGTGTATTCGGCGTAATAGCGCAAGGCGGCTCCGATCTGATCAGTGGTCAGCCCCGTCCGCTCGCCGCTGCCGGCCAGACCATCCCCATCGCCGATCTTCCCTTCACGAAGCGCGCCCACGACCTCCCACACGTCGGGACCGCCAATCAATCCTGGTCGTCGCCCGCCGGGTCCCGAACGGAAGATGATCCTGGGATGCTGCTCCATGCGCAGCCCCTCCGCGAGCAGTTGCTTGGCGACCGCCGATCGTGACTGCCCGCTTGTTCGACTCTGCGCCTCCAACTGTCTGAAGACGTCCTCGCCAATTCGAACCGAGAGATGTCGGCTCATCTCACAAGGCTTCTCGGCCGTATGCGTGTGTCACACACTGTAATACTAAATTGGCGTCGTCTACACGGGAGGCCGGAGGGCAGCTGGCTGCCGGTCCTGGTTGACCGACGGCGCCGGCCGCGGAATAAGCGCCGGCGCCAGGCTTGCCTCCAGCAC
>JAKZUJ010000242.1:0-4137 GCA_047516685.1 Chloroflexota bacterium
CGCGGGCCGCATCTGGCCCCGTGGCGCGGCCCTTGCAGGCCCCCGACATGGGGGATGGCCTGGGGGAGACGTACGCCGGGGGCTTGACTCCGTGCGTGACTGAAACGTGACGGCCGGCGCGTGGGCGCCAGGGGGGCGAAACAGGGGCAATAAATCGGCCGACGTTGGCCGGCCGTCTCGGTTCGGGCTGGGGCGCATCCTGCCGCCCCCTGGCCGACGAGTCGGCGGTGGTCACGGTGGACGCACGGTGAGGCCCGTCGGCCGCCGCCGCGTGGGCCGCTTTGGAGCCTCTGCGGGGCCTCCCGGGTCGGCCACGCGGCCCGTGCTGGTGGCTACTGTGGCTGTAGGACCAACCTTCCACGTCGCACCGGGCGCAGCCTCGACGCTGATGATGGACCGCCCGCGCCAGGGCCACCTCGAGGGCCTGGGCATGTCCCGGCCAACGGGCGGCTGAGGGCCTTTTGGGTCCCTTTTGGTCCCTACCGGGTGCCAGAAATCGCCTGTACGGCGATTCTGAGCGGTGCGTTAGGTCGGGCCAGGTCGCAAATCGCCCCCTCGCGCGCCCGGCGTCGCGAGGGCAGGGATTCCGGCTATGCGTGGGCCTCACTGGACACCCTGGGTCGGGTCGGGTCGGCTGCTACCGTGCGCGTGGCCTCGTCGATTCCGAGCAGGTACCTGTATGCCCACGCTCCCCCTGCCGATTGCTGTCCTGCTCGTCGCGTTGGTGGCTGCCGCGCTGCTGGTTGCGTGTGGCGAGGATGGTCAATCCAGTGGACCCGGGCCAACCCCGACGCCAGCCGAAGCGCCGGCGACCCCGATGCCGGCGCCAACTCCAGAGCCGACGCCACCGATTGCGACACAACCCCCCGCAGGGCCCCCACCGACACCGCTAAACCAAGCCACCTTCGCCCAGGTGGCGACCGGCGAGAACCACACCTGCGCTCTGCGCAGCGACGGCAGTGTTGAGTGCTGGGGTCTGAACGATCATGGTCAACTGGATGTTCCGAAGGGCCTCAAGTTCCGTCAGATTTCGTCCGGCTGGCACTTTACCTGCGGAATACGAACGGACGGTGGCCTCACGTGTTGGGGCCGCAACAATCACAAGCAAGCCGATCCGCCCGCCGGCCAGTTCACCGACGTGTCGGCCGGCTGGGACCACGCTTGTGCCATCGGCCCCGGCGGCGCGACGTGCTGGGGGCGATCGATCAATGACCGGACCGCCGTGCCGCCGGCCGTGTCGTTCACGGCAATCGGGGCCGGGGCCGAGCACAGTTGCGGCCTGACCACGAGCGGAGATCTCGCCTGCTGGGGCAAGAACGACAACGGACGCGCCGAGTCACGCACGGGTCCGTTCCGCGCTCTCGCCGTCGGGGTCGCCCACACCTGCGCCCTCCGAAGCGACGGCACCGCGTTCTGTCAGGGCGAAAGCGCCAACGGCCAACCTCATCCGCCCGAGACGGTCTTTGAACACATAAGCGCTGGCTCCGACCGCACCTGCGGCACGCTGCCAACAGGCCAGGTGGAGTGTTGGGACGCCAAGCCGAGCACAGCGCCAATTGAAACGTTCGGCCCCCCGGGCGCCTACACGGTAGTCAGTGTCGGATGGCACAACGTCTGTGCGATAAATGAAGTTGACCACGTCGCCTGCTGGTCATCCGTCCGCGATCCCCTACCAGAACCCTATAACCGCCTGCTCATCGCCAACACGTTGCCAGATATCGAGCTTTCACGGCCCGTCGAGGTCTTCCCGTGGCCACATGGCGGTCTGGCGGTGGCCGATAAGACGGGATCACTGGCCGCGCTGTCCGCCGAGTTTGGATCGCGACCCATTCTGGACCTGACCGACGTTGTCCATATCGACGCCGTCGAGCCCGGCGAGGCCGGAATGCTGAGCGCTGCGATCGGCCCGGATTTTGAGAGATTTCCATTCTTATACGTGTACTACACAATGCAAGATAAGGACGATGAAGACCGACTGTTCGCACGCCTCTCACGCTTTCCCGTCGCGGATGGCACCGCCGTGCGCGACGAGGAGTTCATCATCCTCGATATCCCGAGAATCACGCGAGTGCCATATCATTTTGGGGGTGCCATCAGGTTCGGGCCAGACGACATGTTATATCTGGGGATTGGCGACGGTCGCTGTTGGGAGTGTCCGCAGAGTCTGGATACATTGCATGGAAAAATCATACGCATTGATGTACGCGGGGCATCGGCCGATACCCCCTACCGGATTCCCGACGACAACCCGATGCGGGGAACACCGGACGCTCGACCGGAAATCTGGGCCTACGGCCTACGGAATCCATGGCGTATGGCTTTCGATCCGCAAGATGGAACACTGTGGGTTGGCGATGTTGGAGAAAAAAATGAAGAAGAAGTGTCAATCGCCACGCGGGGAGCAAACCTTGATTGGCCATTGTACGAAGGGTTTAGCTGCCTGGAATCTGCTGATATGACCAATACAGATCCCAAACTTGTTTCCGCATTTCTGTGTCATGATTACCCGAGTGTCACGAGGCCGATTGTCTCCTATAACCACGAATTGGGTTGCGCGGTCGTTGGCGGCATAGTCTATCGTGGAACTGCGCTTCCAAGGCTCAATGGCGTCTACCTGTTTGGCGACTATTGTAGCGGGCGTATCTGGGCGCTCGACCGCGGCGTGGAACCTGGCTGGCGCCTGATCGAGGTCGCGGACCTGGACAGACCGCTCAGTTCGTTTGGAACCAACGCTGACGGCGAACTGTTGATCCTGACGTTTGGCGGTCCCCTGGCTCGCCTGGTGGAGACACGACTAGGTTACGCGCCGGCGGTGACGCACCGTGCACGGGTCATACAGTTGGAGCACCGCTCGACACCCACATCACGCTAATTCCTGAAGCTCGCGAGCCCTAGCTGTAGTGACCACAGAGCTGCGAGACACGGCTGACGGGCGGGCAGCCGTCGAGGGAGCCGTGCGGTCGGCGAAGGCGGACGCCCAGCTCCGCAGCAGGGGCTGCCGGAAGCGCTCCGCTGTGCCGGTGGGGCGGGGCGTGGAGGGGCGCGTGGCTGGTACGTCCACGCGATGCTGCGCGGCGGATGCCGTCGGGAGCGGTCAGAGGTAGCGGGCCACCATGCCGGCCCCCTGCCAGCGGCCGGCCAGCATGACCGCGTGGGTCGGCGCGCCCCTGGCCATCATGCGAACCGCCAGCCCGACCCGGCCTGCCGAAGATTCCCCGCGCCGCCCGCTGGGAAGTGGGCCGGACCCGCCAGCGGGGGGTGGGTCGGATGGCTCCGGGTTGTCGGAGCGCCGGGCAAAAGTAGTACGAAATACGCCTGGGCACGCAATCGAGGGGGCGCATCGACCGCTTACCGACCGTGCGACAGTGGCGGCGGCGATACGCCGGCCGATCTGGCCCACCGACAATCCGAATACGGGGGCGGCGTCGGGCGCGCCCTGGCGGATGGCGGCAAGGGCGGCCATCGTGGCGGCGGTCACGTAGAGGATGGCCCCCTGGCCCGCCTGATCGGTTTTGGACCGGCGCACCGTGACCCGGCCCGACCCGTCGGCGGCCCGTGCGATATCCGCCCACGTCACCGCCGCCGCTTCCGACCGCCGCAGCCCGGCATCCGAGAGCAGGCTGGCGATGGCGATATCAACGCGCCCCCGGCGTTCGGCCACGTCGGCGCGGCCGGCGCGCCGTGGCTTGCACGGCGGCCAGCGCTTCGGCCGTCAAGCCGTGGACCTGGCGCGGCGCGACGGCGTGCGGATCCGACTTGGCCAGGCGCGCGAGCGTGGCGGATACGACGCCGCGCGGCTGGCACGGGCTGGCCTGGCCGGCGGTGCACGGCGGCGATGCCGGCCGTGTCGGCTCGGAGGGTCGCTATCGAGCGCCCGGCGTCGGCCCGTTCGAGGAGGTAGGCCCGCACGTCGCGCGCCATGGCCGGCAGCGTGGGCGCATCGTGCGCGGCGGCCCATGCGTGACCGTAGGCCCGGCGCGTGTTCGGCGTCCACGCGGCGGCGTGCTCAAGGGCATGGATGCGACGGGATACGTACCGGTGCGCACCGCCCGCGCTACCCTTGCCAGGGTACGGGAGGCCCGCGGTCAACCGGACCGCGCCACGTTAGACCGTCCAGCGGCCTGAACGGAGGACCTG
>JAKZUJ010000243.1:0-6724 GCA_047516685.1 Chloroflexota bacterium
CGGCGTCACCACATCGCCGGACAGGGTCACTGTGTTGACTTCACCGCCCGACGCGCCGGCTGCCACGGGTACATCGTCAACGCCGAGTTCGTCAAGCAGTCGCAGCGCCAGCGCCGCCCGCCAGCGGGTATCGCCCAGCACGGTGGTCACCGCGCACAAGTTGATCCGTGGATGGCGGACCGCGTAGGCGAGCGCGAAGACGTCGTCCACGTCGTCGCCGAGGTCAGTGTCGAGAATCAGTGAAATCACGCCAAGCGCCTCCCGTGGCCGTCCAGCCGGGCCTTGCTGAATTGTGCCCGGTGACGCCGGACGCAGGCCGTGAGGCCGTGGGAATCGACCGCGGACTCATCACGAAACGCCCCGGGTCAGGCGACGGTCAGCGCGCCTTCGGCGTGGAGTTCCTGCAGGGTATCGGCTACCAGCGTGCGGACGGCGGCGGCGGACTTGCCGACGGCCGCGCCCCAGGTCTCGGTGGCGTCGTCCACGATTTGCTGGCCGGTCCGCGACCCATCCAGCAGCCGCAGCAGCGAGGTGGCGGCGATGGATAGGAAGTGAGTCTTGGTGCTCTCGCCGTCCGGGATTTCGACCAGCGTGGCCGGGCGCAAAACATCCTCCTGGTCGTTGAGCATGTACGGCTGCCAGTGCACGCCGTCGGTCCACACCGGGATGCCGCTCAGGAGGCGCTCGGTGGTGACCGGCTCGTAGTCCCGTGCCTGCCGTTCCTGCTCCAGGTAGACCTCAAGTTCCTCTTGCTGCTCGTCGCTGAGCTCAAGCTCAAAGTTCTGGTAGATCACTTTGAGTTGTTCGGGGCTGAAACCGCCGGCGTGCTTGAGCTTGAGGTGGCTGGTGGCGCCTGGGCTTCGCGATACCCCGGCGGCGATGAGTGAGAAGGCCTGCTGCAGCGAGAAGCTCTGGGACGGATCCACGATGCGCCGGGCCTGCCAGAACCAGTCCTCGCGGCTGCGCTCGCCGTGATACCAGTGCAGCGCCAGCTCCAGGAAGTCCTGAGCAGTCTTGCGATATTCGGTGTCGTACCAATGCATCGCCAGGGGTTCCAGCTCGGGCCGGCGCAGGGCGGCGCCGAGGGTCAGCGAGGCTCGAATGGCTCCGTTCATGGCCAGCGCGATGCCCGTGGAAAGCACGGGGTCCACGAAACAGGCGGCGTCGCCGCAGAGCATGTATCCGGGACCGTGGAAGGCCTTGCAGAAGAAGGACCAGTCGCTGTCCATCTCCACGTGGTCGGACACCCACTCGGCCGGCTCCAGCAGGCGCAGCAGCTCCGGGGTGATGGCCACGTTTTCCAGAAAGTAGTCCACGCGCTGGCCTGGCGTCATCCCGCGTACGTGGCGCGGATCGGTCACGAAGCCAACGCTGCTGAGCTCGTCGGCCAGCGGGATATGCCAGAACCAGCCGGCTGCGCTGGACACGATGTGCAAGTTGCCGTCGTCGTTGCGCGTCAGCTTCGGGTAAACCTCCGATAGCTTGCGGGCGCCGCGGTAATAGCCGGACAGCGAAATGTGACGCATCTCCTCATTGAATTCCCGCAGGTTGAAGCGTGTGCCCAGCAGCGAGGACTGCCCTGAGCAGTCCAGAATGTAGCGGGAGGTCAGCTTGCCTTCCGATCCGCCGGGACCGCGCCAGCGCAGACCGGTCACCCGTCCGCCGAGTTGGGCGATCTCTGTAACCTGCGTCTCTTCCCAGACGGTCGCGCCCGACGCCTCGCTGTGGTCCAGCAGGATCTTGTCGAACTCGGCCCGCCGCACCTGAAAGGCGAAGAAGGCGTCGTCGATCATCTCCGAGAACCGCAGGGTCCACGGTTCACGCGAGCGGCCCCAGATGTAGGTAGCCCCGTACTTTCGGACGAAGCCCGCCTGGAGGACCTTATCGGTGATCCCCATCTGATCCAGTGCCAGAAAGGCGATGGGCAGCAGCGATTCGCCGATGTGCTCGCGGGGAAAGCGTTCGCGTTCGAGCACGGCGACCCGATGCCCGGCCCGTGACAGCAGCGTGGCGGCTGTGGATCCGGCCGGTCCGCCGCCGATAACGGCCACGTCCACCTCAAGTCCGTCAACCGGACGGGTGCTCACGTCAGGCCCTCCAGCCTGGTTCGCGCCTGCGCCAGGTTGCCGACGATCATCGCATGCTGTTGTGGGTAGGCGACGGCATCGAAGATGGGTTCGGCGGACTCGAGACTGCGCACGGCCTCGGCCAAGGCGTCCGTGCTGCTGCCGGGTTGCATGAGCGCGACCGCCAGGTTGAAATGAACGCTGGCGAACTCTCGCCGGTGGGTGTGCGGGTCATAGGCGGCGGCGGACGCTCGATAGGCGTCGATCGCTGCCGTGAGCAGGCGCCGCTCGCCGCGCGCCGCCTGCGATGCAAGCACCATCCCCAACAGCATCTGCGTTTCGGCGTACGCGGCCGGTTCGGCGTGGCGCGGCCGGTCCTCCAGCGCGCGGTTCAGGTGGGAGGCGGCTTCGGCCAACGTCTGGGCTGAAGCCGCTCCGGTTTCCAGGGCGAGACGGCCGAGCAGGTGGTGCGCCCGGCCAACCAGGGCCCGGTCTTCGTCGGATGCCGCCAGGGCACGATTCGCCGCCGCGGAGGCACGGCGCAGATTGTCCGCTCGGTCGCCGTCGGGTCGGGTTGCCAGGGCTTCGGCCAGCGCGACTTGGAGCGAGGCGTAGGCCACCGGTTCGGTGTCGCGGTTGATGGCGTCCAGGCCGGTCTCGAACGCCTCGAGCGCCTCGCGGGCGTTCGTGGTCCGGTCGCCGGCGGTGGAGGCCAGGAGAGCCGAGCCGAGCGTCAGATTCACCCTCGCGTACTCCGTCGGGAACTGCGCACGGGGCCAAGCCGACAGTGCAAGCCGGCTTAGCTCGATCGCGCGAGCCATGCGCGCCTGGGTCCGCGTCGGACCGTCCAGCATGACCCGCGGCGCTTCGATCAGCGCGGGCGCTACCAGTGAAGCCGAGGCCACGCGCGGCGCCAGCGCGATGGCGGCCTCAAAGTGCACCAGCGCGGCGGCGCAGGCCGCCTCGTTGCCGCCCGGCAGCCGACCGGCCCATAGCTGGCCAAACCCAAGCCGAAGTTTTGCGTGCCGGTCCGGCTGCGTTTGCGCTGGGGTCTCGGCCAAGGCGAGGTCAAATGCCGCCTTGGCTTCGTTGAAGCGTGCGGGATCCAGGGTCGTCAACTCCACCTGCGTCAGCGCAGCTTCAGCGAGGGCGGCGGAGCGAAGATCGCCGCGGCTACCCGCGTCCGCCAGGTCCGCCGACCGGGCAAAGGCCGTTACCGCTAACTCCAGGTGGCCGCGACGGTCGCCGTCCAACTGCACACGCCGGGTCTGTCCAAGCGCCAGCAGGAACTCGGCGTGCTCCGTTGGATAGGCTTCGGGGGAAATCGTTTCGAGTAGCGCCTCATAGTCGGCGACGGCCTGCGCGCGGGCGTTGGCCTCCGGGGTCGCGGCGAGCACCGCGGCCACGTTGGCGCGGGCGCGGCCGTGTTCCAAAGGAGAAACGTCGGGCGGCAGCGCTTCGAGCACGCTCTCGAAGCACCAGCGCGCGGCGTCCAACTGCCCAGCGGCCCAACTGGCAAGTCCCAGACCGTGAAAGGCGCGCCCATAGGCTTCGGGAAACTCGTCGCGATTGAAGACCACAATCGCCTTCTGATAGCTATCAATCGCCTCGTCCAGAACATCGGGGTCGCCCAGGCGCGCCCGCAGGCTCAGCGTGTCGGCCAAGTCAAGGTGTAGCGCGCCAAACTCCACGGGAAGCACGGCCAGGTCAAAGGCGTCCGCCGCCTCGATCAGGAGATCCGTGGCCGCGCGCAACTGCATGATCTCCGTACCACGACGCAGCTCTTTCGCTCGTTCGATTTTTCGACGCGCCGCCGCCAGGCTGGCCTCGTCGGGTACAGGCGGCTGCAGGTCCATCATTGGCGCGCCGACCTGGGCGGTTCCCGCCTTATTCGCCGCCCGAGGCGCTGGTCAACAGTTTTTCCAGGTTGGCCAGCGCCTGCTCGAACTCAGCCTTGATCCGGCCGCGATTGGTAAGTGCTCGAATCAGGCCGAGCGGACCGCCGCCCGACCAGGTGCCGGTCAGCGTGATTTCCGTGTTGGCGGCGTTGGGGCGTAGATCGATCGTCGTACGCACGGTGCTATGGGTGCCAACGTTACGGCCGTCTCGCGTTTCGCTCACGGTGCGCCAGGCGATACGGCGCGAGTTTTCCCAGGCAACCACGCGCTGTTGCGCCTGGGTGCCCCCATCCATCTGAACCACATGCTCGCGGCCAAACGCCTTGAGCGGACCGCCGGTGTGCTCGATTGACGAGACTCCGGGCAGCCACTCAGGCATCCGGTCGAAATCTGACAGCAGATGCCAGGCAAGCTCCTGTGAACCGGGTACCACCCGGCGGGCAACAACTTTGGCCATATGTGAGAGTCCTCTCGGCCGCGCGGTCGCGTGGAACGCGGCCGCGGAAGGTGGGGCTGGGGCGCCAGTGTGCGACCTGAGGCGCGACCGCCGCAAGGCGCAGACGCGGTGCTAGGCTTGAGGTCTACCCGCGCCTGCATGCTCGGCCCCCGTCGTCTAGAGGCCCAGGACACCACCCTTTCAAGGTGGAGACAGGGATTCGATTTCCCTCGGGGGTACCAAGACGCCCCGCGTCGTCTAGCAGTCGCCGCTATTGGGGATCACGCAGATGAATTTCAGGCGGTCCCGACCCGTGTTGCGGAACTGGTGCATGGCGTCCGGTGGCACGTAGACCGCCTGACCCGCGGCAAATGCCTCCGCGCCGCTCGCTGTCTTCAGCTCGCCCTCGCCCTCGACCACGAAAACCTCGTGCTCCCACGGGTGTTGGTGATAGGGCGTGGCCCCGGCGGGCGCCACGTCGAACAAGCGCATGGCGAAGTTTGGCGGGGCGACCTGGCTGGCCACCAGATCGTGCTTGATCACGGCGCCGACGCCTTCCGGCGAGACATCCAGGGTAGGAGCGTCCGCGGGCGCCACCACAAACGGCTTCTCAGCAGTGCGAGTTGCCATGGGGCTTCTCCGAAGAACCGAAGCGTATCCAGCATACGACGGCCCCAGGCCATGACCTGGTCGGGCGTCGTTCGAGCTAGAGGTCGGCTGCCTGGACAGGCAATCATAAGCAGCGAGTTGCCGTGTGTTGCTGGCGGTTGGCGGGGAGTGTCTTCACAATTGGCCGGTGGCCCCGGGAGCAAGGCGAATGACCTCAACGCGACTTAGGCGGGCGTTGGCGCGAATAGACGAAATCAACAGCGCCGACCCGCATCACATCCAGATTGGCGGTGAGGCTCGGCCCAAGGAGCTGACGCACGCGGCCATGGTCTCGGCCTGGATCGAGCGGTTGCGGCCGGATGCGGACGACGCCCTGCGTCTGGCGGCCCGGGGGCACCATGTCCGGCGCTGGGCCATCCCGCGCCGCGAGTACCCCCAGGGGCGCCGCGGGTACCTGCGCTGGCGGCAAGCGCTGCAGGAACTGCACGCCACCACGCTGGGCGAGGTGATGACGGACGCGGGCTACGATCCGCCCGCCATTCGGCGCGCGCAAGACCTGGTGCGCAAGAAGGACCTTCGCCGCGACCCCGACGCGCAGGCGCTGGAAGACGCCGTGTGCCTGGTCTTTCTGGAAACGCAGTTGGTCACATTCCGCGCTCGCCAGGCGGACGACCGCACGGCGGACGTTTTGCGCAAGACCTGGCGCAAGATGTCGGCCCAGGGGCGGACGCTGGCCGTGGAAGTGGACCTGCCATCCAATGACCGCCAGTTTCTGCTGCGCGCGCTCGAAGGTTCCGACGGCGCCTGAAAGAGTCGGGGTCGTGATTCGACCGAAGCCAATAGCAGAATGGCCGATCGCTCCGTTATGGTGAATAGGCAGTCGTTCGGGAGTGTTATGCGCCGTGGCGGGCAGTATCGACGAAGTTCAGCGCCTAGTCTTTGCCGTCATTCATCGGGACGACGCCGATGGGGTAACCCAGGCGCTTGTCGAGTCCGGGTACCGTGCGACCCGGATCGACGCCCAGGGCGGCTTTCTGCGCCGGGGCAACGCGGTGTTCATGGTGGGCGTGGGCGCCGAGCAAGTAGACGACGTGATCGAACTCGTGCGTGGGGCGGCGCAACACGCCTCGGGTGAATCGAAGAGCGGCTCGGCCTACGGCATCGTGTTTGTGGTTCGAGTGGAAGCCTTCGCCCGCCTGTGAGCGCCGGGGAGATGGAAGCGCACGATGCCTAGTCCGCTGGCCTACGACCGACTGGTCCTGTGCGTTGTGCAGGACGATGACGCTGGCGAGTACTCCAACGCGCTACGCGAGGCTGGGTTTTCGCATACGCGGGTCGCCAGCGCCGGCGGTTTTCTGCAGGCCACCAACGCCGTATTCATCGTGGCGTTGGAGGCGGCGCGCCTCGCGGAACTCAAGGAACTGACCGCGCGTAGGTGTATCACGCGGACCGAGCTCGTCACGCTGCCGTGGACGGGCGAAATCGATCTCTCGCTGCCTGTCGAGGTCGAAGTCGGCGGCGCGGCAATGTTTGTCCTGAACCTGGAACACGCCGAGCGGCTGTAGGCGTCGGCCGAGTCAGGCAGGCTGATCGCCGGCGGCTGACCACCAGCGCTGCAGGTCGTCACCCGTGGCCGATCCGTCATAGGCGGCGATTCGAGCGCCAAACGTCCAGGACTCCCCGTCCGCGATCGTGAGGGGTTCGTACATGGTGGG
>JAKZUJ010000244.1:0-11782 GCA_047516685.1 Chloroflexota bacterium
TCGGCCTGCGCATTCGTGATGCCGTCGGTTTACGAGGACTACCGCGGACGACAACAGGCACTGCCCGAACTGGTTGGCCTGGCGCCGCTGGAAGCCATGGCGTGCGGAACCGCCGCCGTGGTGTCCGACGTGGCTGGAATGCCCGAGATCATTCCTTCCATCGGCGGTGCGACTGTGCCGCCCAGCGATCCGGACGCGCTGCGGCGAGCCCTGGCGCCGCTCACGGCCTCGGTGGAGCAGGCCGGGACCCAGGGCACCGCCGCCCGCGAGCACGTGGTGCGCCGCTTTACCTGGACCGCCGTTGCCGATCGCTGTCTGGCTGCGTACACCGCCTAGAATCATCCCACCTCTTCCTCGGGCCGCTCTCAATGCGCATCGCCCTGCTTGCCGATACCTATCCCCCGGAAAATCGGGGCGGGGCGGGGGTGGTGGTGGAGCGTCTGGCCGGCGCGTTCGCGCGTGCCGGGCACGACGTGTGCGTGGTCGCAACCACCTCCGAGCCTGGGTCAATCCGCGAGCAGGACGGCGTGCGCGTGCGCCGACTGCGCTCGCGTTATCCGGAACGGTTCCGCAACACCGTGGCCATGGCCAATCCGGCGGTTCTTCCAGGTGTGCGTCGGGAACTGTCCGACTTCAGGCCTGACGTGGTGCATGCGCACAACGTGCACCAGCACCTGTCGTTCGCGTCGCTGTCGGCGGCCGCGCGCGTTGGCGCCCCGGTGCTGTACACGGCGCACGACTACCTGCTGTTCTGTTGCATCAAGTTCATCTGCACCGGCGGCCCGGTCGACTTTCGCCAGCGCTGGTTCAACTGCGCCAAGTGCCAGCGATTCCGTTGGAACCCGGCGCGCAACCTGGCCATCGACCACCACATGACCAAGCACGTGGATCACCTGTTCACGATCAGCCGGACACTCCAGACCGCGTTGCGCGCCAACGGATACGGAGGCGCCGAGGTCGTCTACAACGGGGTGGATCTGGCGTGGTGGGGCGGCGGTGACGGGCCGGCGTTTCGGGCGGCCCATGGGTTGGATGGGGCGCCGCTGGCGCTGCTGGCGGCCCGAATCTCGCGAGAAAAGGGCGCCGAGGCGGCGTTGCACGCGCTGGCGCGCTCGCGACACTCAGACCTGCGCTTGATGATCGCCGGCGAGAATCCGCGCTATGCGCCCAAACTGCGGCGGCTGGCTGAAGACCTGGGCGTGGCTGAACGGTTCCTGCTTCCAGGCTGGATGGAGCCTGCGGCGATGCGCGACGCCTACGCCGCCGCGACCGTGACGCTGGCGCCCTCGACCTACCCGGACCCGTTCAACCTGACGATCATCGAGTCCATGGCGGCCGGGCGCCCCGTCGTTGCCTCCACGCTTGGGGCCGGTCCCGAAATCGTGGCGGACGGTTCGTGGGGGTATACCGTTGATCCCAACGACGCGTTGGCCCTGGCCGATCGACTGGATCTGATCGTGGGCGATCCTGAGCACGCGCGGCGCCTGGGCGCGGCGGGCCGCCGGCGCGCGGCCTCAACTTTCTCGCTCCAGCGCCAGGTCGATCAGACGCTCACGCGCTATTCGGCTGTGCTGTCCTCTCGCGCGTGACGCCCGGCCGGCCCCGCATACTCCAGGTCGTGACGTCGCTGGCGGTCGGCGGGGCCCAGCGGCATCTGCTGGAACTGCTTCCCGGCCTACGAGAATTCGCCGATATCGACCTCGTCTACTTTCGCGATC
Organism: Chloroflexota bacterium; assembly: GCA_047516685.1. Taxonomy (GTDB): domain Bacteria; phylum Chloroflexota; class UBA11872; order UBA11872; family UBA11872; genus UBA11872. The sequence continues at coordinate 1,719 of JAKZUJ010000244.1, forward strand.
ACGATCTGCGATCCGAGTTCGAGAGCTGCGTCGACCGTGTGTCCCACCTGCCAATGGGAGGACCGGCCGGCGTCGCGCGGCTTCCGCGGTTGGCGGTGCTGGTCAGGCAGGGGCGGTATGCGCTGGTCCACACGCACCTGTTGCGAGCCGATATGTACGGCGCGCTGGCGGCCAGTGCGGCCGGTGTCCATGCCATCGTTTCCACGAAACACAACGTCGAAGCGCGACTGGCGGCGCCATTGGCGCGCGCGCTGCACGCGCTGGCCACTCGTCCGACGCAGCGGACCATCGCCATCTCGGAGGCCGTCGCGGGCTGGACAAACAAGCGGCTCGGAGTGCCGACCGACCGGATTCGAGTGATTCGATATGGCCTGGACCCGGCACCGTTCAACGGACGGGATCGGGACGCCGCACGACGGGAGCTTGGAATCGGGGCGCATGTGCCACTGGTACTTTGCCCGGCTCGTCTCGACCCGCAGAAGCGGCACGACGTGCTGCTGCGGGCCTTCGCAGGCGTGCGCGCCGAGGTTCCCGGCGCTCGGCTGCTCTGTGCGGGTGAGACCCAATTGGGCGGACCCGCCTACCGCGCTCGAATGCAACAACTGGGCGATGACCTGGGCCTGCACGACGCCGTGCACTGGCTGGGGGTACGGTCGGACATTCCCAACCTGATGGCCGCGGCCGATGTTGTGGTCCTGGCGTCGGATTGGGAAGGGCTGGGACTGGTACTCATGGAGGCGGCGATGGCGGGACGGCCCGTCGTCGCGACGGCCGTTGGGGGCGTGCCGGAGATCGTCGAGCGCGACGAAACCGGATTGCTGGTTCCCAAAGGCGCCGAGCGGGAGCTGGCCTCGGCGTTGACGGCGCTGCTGATAGATGCCGGGCGCCGAACCCGGATGGGCGCGGCCGCGCGTCGGCACGCCGCCGAGGCGTTCGACCTGGAGGGCATGCGCGCCGCGACGCGTGCGCTTTACGCCGAGGTAATCCAGGAAGCCGCGGCGTAACGCCGGCATGGCCCCGCCGATATACTTTTGCAGCGCGCGGCTGGCGCGCTTTCTTCACGCGGGACATTGATGCCACAGGCCACCGTCCGCCCTGTATCGCTCGTGACCGGGGCGGCGGGATTTATTGCTTCCCATCTCTGTGAATCGCTGCTGGCGCGCGGCCATCGTGTGATCGGGCTTGACGGGCTCACCGACAGCTACGACGTCGATCAAAAGCGGGCCAACCTCGCCCCCCTGCGTCGGCACGAGGGATTTGAGTTTGTCGAGGCCCATCTCATGGACTCGGATCTGGAGCTGGCCCCCGTGCTCGAGGGCGTGGAGTACGTATTCCACCTTGCCGCGCGGGCTGGCGTTCGCGAGGGCTGGACCCCAACGAACTTTCAGCGCTACATGCGGGACAACAGTCGCTCGACCCAGCGGCTGGCAGACGCCGCGCTGCGCGCGAAGGTCAAGCTGTTCAGCTTTGCGTCCACGTCCTCGATTTACGGTTTCAACCCCACGATGCCGACCCCCGAGGATCACCCGCTGGAGCCGCGCTCGTTCTACGCCATGACCAAGCTGCTGGACGAGCACCTGCTCGGCTCCTACCACCGGCTGTTCGGTCTGCCGGTGGTCGTCGTGAGGTACTACACGCTCTTCGGCCCGCGCCAGCGACCTGACATGCTCGTCCACATCGGGCTGAAGGCCATAGCCACGAGCAAGGCGATCACGATCTACGGCGATGGCGAGCAAACGCGGGAGTTGACCTACGTGGCCGATGCGGTCGACGCACAGGTTCGAGTGCTGGACGCCTTGCCGATTGGCGAGACCTTCAACATCGGGAGCGGTCCCACCGCTTCAGTCAACGAGTTGATCGATACGATGCAGCGTGTCGTCGGCAAACCCGCCGAGCGCATCTACGGCGAGGCCCATCCAGCCGATCAACTCCACAGCCAGGCCGACACCTCCAAGGCGCGCCGCCTGCTCGGGTTCGACCCGTCCACGACTATCCACGAGGGGATCGCGGCGGAGTACGCATGGATGCAACAGGCGGTGCTGCGCTAGCGCAGCCGATGACAGGCCGGCCGATTCGAGTTCTCCAGGTTATGGAGGCGACGATTGGAGGCACCAAGCGCCATCTGCTGGATCTGGCGGTGGCATTCGATCGCCGGTCTTTTCAGATTGAAGTGGCGTGCCCTCGTGTGCGGTCCGAGCCACGTGGAGACACCTCCTTTTTCGAAGACCTGTCGGAACTCGACGTGGTCGTGCACATCGTGCCGATGGTTCGAGCCATTCGACCGGCGCCGGATCTACGCGCGACATGGGATCTCCTGAGACTGATCCGCGGTGGGCGCTTCGACATCGTGCATACGCACAGCACAAAGGCCGGCGTCGTTGGCCGCGTCGCCGCCATGATTCGCCCCGGAGTGCGCACGGTGCACACGCCGCACGGGTTTTACTTCCTGAATTTCCCCTCGCCCGCCGCGCGAGCGCCGCTGCGCTGGCTGGAGCGGGTGCTTGGACACATGACGTCAGCCCTGATCGCCCTGTCGGAGAGTGAACGCCAAGTCGCGGCTGGGATTGTGCCGGACCGCAAGGTGCGTACGGTTCCACTCACGTTCGCTCCGTTCGATCCCGTGCCGAGCGCCGAAGCCCGCCGCCGTCTGGGGCTGCCGGCCGATGGCCCGATCATTGGCGCAACCGCGCGCTTTACCGAGCAAAAGGCGCCGTTCGACATTGCGGAGACATTTGCGGCGATCTATCGGCAGCGTCCCGATACTCGCTTCCTGTGGACCAACGACGGTGAACTTCGTACGCAGGTGGAGGATCGCTTGCAAGCGCTGGGCGTCCGCGCGGCGACGTCGCTTCCGGGATTTGTGACTGACGCACGGATGTTGCTTACGGCGATGGACGTGTACCTGCACATGGCCCGCTGGGAGGGTGTTCCTTACTCGATCATGGAGGCCATGACGGCGGGAGTGCCCATTGTTGCCGCCCGAGCCGTGGGAACCACCGACCTGATTGCGCATGAGCAAACCGGACTCCTGGTCGAGCCAGGCGACACTACGGCTGCCGCCGGGGCGGCGCTGCACTTATTGACACACCCGGATGAGGCTCGCACCCTTGCGGCACAGGCGCGCGCCGCCGTGGCGGAGTTTCACGATGCCACGGCAATGGTGCGGGCGACCGAAAAGGTGTATCGCGAATTGCTGACCGAGCGCTGACGTGAGGGAGCGCGCTCGCCTTTTTGGCGGAACGCTGGCGATTGTTGACATCGCCCTCACGGTGTTGGCGCTCTATCTGGCCGACGTCTTGCGGCACTCCCTGCCGATTGGCGCCGGAGAGCCCAACCTGCTCCCCTGGCTGACGCTCCGCGAGTTCGTGGTCGTTGCGGTGGTCTGGGCGTTCTTTTTCCGCATGGTCCACCTGTACGACCACCGTCGGCTGCTGCGGGTCGTGGACGAAATCCGCGCGCTGATTCCGGCCATCCTTTTCGCGACGATTGCTCTCTTCGCGGCCTTCTTCATCCTCAAGGTCGAGTTCTTGTCGCGCCTGCTCTTTCTGTACTTCATCGCGCTGGATGCGCTGCTGCTGATCAATCTCCGCTGGTTGCTCAAGCTGGTTGTCCGAAATCGCCGGATTTCCGGCCGTGGCGCCACCCGGGTGCTGGTTGTTGGCGCGGGGCCGGTTGGCGAGCGCGTGGCGGCCATGATTCGGGCCCGTCCGTGGTCGGGGTTCCAGGTTGTCGGGTTCGCCGACGATGACCCGGCCAAGCTTGGGGAACGAATCCACGACGCCCAGGTGCTGGGTGGGTGCGACGAACTTGCGGACCTGATCGAGCGTGTTGAGGCGGACGACGTTCTGATTGCGCTGCCGATGCACGCGCACGAACGAATGCGCGAAATCGTGGTGGCGCTGGATGCGGTTCCCGTTCGGGTTCGGCTGGTCCCGGATGTGTTTCATCTCGTGGCCGGCCGGGCCATGGCCGAGGACGTGTGGGGTTTGCCGCTCATCAGCGTGCGCGCGCCAGTCATCACCGGCTTCGACCGATTCGTCAAGCGCGTGTTCGACCTGGTGCTGGCCGGCCTGTCGCTCGTACTGATGGCGCCGGTGCTGGCGGTCCTGGCGGTCGCGGTCTACCTCGATGGCGGTCGGCCGGTGGTCTTCTCGCAGCGCCGCGTTGGGGAGACCGGCCGAATGTTCACGATGTTCAAGCTCCGCACCATGGTCGCGGACGCCGAAAGCCGGCAGGAAGAGGCGCTCCAGCACGGTGCGGCCGTCGATGCCGTCTATAAGCCGCTGAACGACCCGCGGGTAACGCGCGTCGGACGCTTTCTGCGCCGCACCAGCCTGGACGAATTGCCGCAGCTCTGGAATGTGCTGCGCGGCGAGATGAGCCTGGTGGGTCCGCGTCCGGAGCTCCCGTGGGTGGTCGAGCGCTATGAGTCCTGGCAGCGACAGCGGCTGGCCGTGTTGCCCGGGATCACCGGCTGGTGGCAGGTGAACGGGCGCGGCGAACTTCCCCTGCACGAGAACGTCGAATACGATCTCTACTACATCCAGAACTACTCGCCGCTGCTTGACTTCACCATCCTGGTGCGCACGCTATGGGTCGTAGCGCGTGGCCGGGGTGCGTACTAGCAGGCGGCGCGTCCGCGAAACCAGGGCCAGACGCGAATAGCCGGCAAGCCTTATCGCCCTGATTCCGTTCCAGCTACGCCGTCTGGGACGGTGGTCAACCGCCCGTCATGCGACGCGGAATCGTACCGCTCGGCGGCGGGTCATCCTTCGGGAGCTTCCGACCGTGAGTCAGGCGCCCTTCAAAGGTGTAGAAGGGATCGTCCTTGGCCAGCGGCAACGTGACGGGTCCGCCAGTCTCCTGCGACTTGTACACCGCGCGCGTCAACTCGGCGTGGTGATGCGGCACGCGCAGGGGCGCGGGCGTGGGCGAGTCGCCCAGGATCGACTCCAACCAGATCTGGCTCTGGTACATCTCGGTGGCGCGCACCGGTGCGTCGGACACCTCGGCTTCGAGCGCATCCAGCCGCTGAACCAGCGAGGGATCGTGGTTGGACCCAAACTTCACGTTGGCCTGCCAGCCGTTCTCGCGCGAGCCGAGCATCACCGACGGCAAGCTTGGCTGCGTGTACTCCTGGTGGAGGACCATCGAGGCTTCACTTCCAATCACTTCGATCTTGTTGTTTGGAGTGAGTGGATTGGGGTGATACAGCAGCGTGGACTGCACGACGCCGCGCGCCCCGTTGGCGAATTTCACCAGCGAAAGGGTCATGTCGTCGGTCTCGATGTGGCGAAGCATGGCGCCCGCGTAAGACGTCACTTCAACAATCGGCGAGCCAACCACGAACAAGAACGGATCGATGACGTAGCGCCCATGGTGGAAAACCGACGTGCCGCCTTCGCCGTCCCAAGTGCCATGCCAGTGGCTGGATCGGAAGTAGGGCGACTGCGGCCGGAATATGTTCAGTTCCACCCGTGCCAACGCCATCTGGCCCATGAGCCCGCTGGCGACCGCGCGTTGGGCGTGCAGCATGCCGCGGCTGTAGCGCGATCCGACCTGGACGTGCAACTTGATGCCCGACGCCTCCGCCGCGTCCAGCATGGCGTCGGCTTCCTCCACGCTGCGAGCCATCGGACCCTGCGTGAACACGTGCACACCCTGCGCGGCGGCTTCCACCGTGGGCCCACCGCGAACCGAGGGCGCTGTGAGCAGCACGATGGCGTCCACGTCGGCCTTGGCCAGCAATTCGGTGTGACTCGCAAACTGCTGGATCGTGTTGGAGGCTGCGTCTTCGGCCGATTCGGCGCGGGCCAGGGCGTCGTCACGGTCGGCCTCGCCGCGGGCGCCCGTGGCGATGGCATGCTCGCGCGCGGCCTCCGCCTGGTAGCCGTAGGTGAGTCCCGCCGCCCGATCGCTCGCCAACTCTGGGACAAGATCCGCCACGGCGACGACCTGCGCCAGCTCGTGGAGTCCCAGGTAAATGTCCGTATACAGGCGGGAAATCCCGCCGCATCCCACAAATCCAACTCTCAGCGGCGCCGTTGCCATGTCGTATCTCCCGGAGCCCGGCTCCCGCCGTAGCGTATCCGAGCCTAGGCGCGACGCACGCCGGCCGCGACAAGCACCGGCCAGTTGAACCAGCGGGCCGTCTCGGTCTCGCGCACATTGAAGGCGGCGCGGACCTTTTCGTTGTCGCTGAAATCCCGCCACAGCCGGCGTCGAAGCGCGTCGGACACGCCCGTGCGGCCGCACCAGGCGTCAAAGTCCTGCTCGGTGCGTGTGGGCGCCGTGCGCTCAATGACAAGCCCGGACTTCGTCATCAACTCTGGAATCTGTGCCGCGTAGCGATTACACACATGCGATGGGTCACGCAACGACTCGATCGCGTGCATCACCTCGGCTACCTCAGCATCGTCGGGCGAAATCGTGTCGGTAATCACCACCCGACCGCCAGGCCGAACCACGCGCGTCATTTCGGCCATGGCCGCACGCCCGTCGCCGTAGTGGTGGAACGCATGACGGCAGGTGACCACGTCAAATGTTCGATCGGCGAACGCCAACTGGTGGGTGTCGGTCTGAACCACCCGCACGGCATTCGGCGCCGTGGCGCGTGTGTGCCGCAGCATGTTGGGGGCAATGTCCGCCGCCACCACCCGGGCCGGCGTGGCGGCCAGGGCGTGGGCGGTAAACCCGGTACCCGTGCTCACGTCCAGCACGAGTTCGCCCGGCTGCGTCTGAGCCAACGCAAGCGTGAGGTCGAGGGTCGGTCCCTCGCGATGGGTCCGCGACTGCGCGTACGCGGCCACACGGTCGTCGAAGGCCGCCTCACTCACTCCTCGAACGTCTCCAGGGTCTCCGCGATCGACGCATCCAGAATCTCCAGCATCTCGTCGATCTCTTCCTCTGTTGAAACCAATGGAGGAGCGAGCACGTAGGTGTGATCGCCCATGCGGGCGATCAGCCCATTTCGCTTTGCGGTCTGCCCGACGGCGCGACAGAGGGAGTTGGAAGCCGGGTAGGGCGAGCGCGACGCTCTATCGCTGACAAACTCCACCCCCTGCAGCATGCCGTGGCCGTCCACGCGCCCAATCTGCTCGTAGCGGGTTTCCAACTCTTCCAGGCCGGCGCGTAGTTGCTTGCCGCGTTCGCGCCCATTGGCCAGGGCGCCGCCATCCACGATCTGGCGCACGGCTTCCAGCCCCGCGGCGCACGCCACCGGATTCCCGGAGTAGGTGTGACCGGCGTTGAAATGAACGCCGTCGGCCACGTCGCCCCAGAAGGCCCCGGCGACCCGCTCCGTCATCATCACGGCCGCCAGCGCCGCGTAGCCGCCGCTGATGCCTTTGCCGACCGACATGATGTCCGGACACGTCTCATAGACATCGGCCGCGAACATTTCCCCGAGCCGACCGAAGCCCGTGATTATCTCGTCGAAGATCAGTAACACGTTGTGGCGGTCACATATCTCCCGCAGGATTTTGAAGTACTCCAGCGGCGGCGCCATCAGACCTTCGGCGGACATGACGACCGGGTCCGCAATCAGGGCGGCTACCGTGTTGGCGCCTTCGCCGAGGATCACCTCGTCCACGATCTCGGCGCAGCGGACCTCACAGTCCGGGTAGGTCATTCCGAACGGGCAGCGGTAGCAGTCCGGCGGGTGCACGTGCACGAATCCGGTGGGGAACGGCTCGTACGGCAGCTTTCGGGACGCACCGCCGCTGGCGGCTAGCGCGCCCATCGTGGCGCCGTGATAGCTCTTGTAACGCGAGATCACTTTGTATTTGCCCGGGTTGCCGGTTTGCGAGTGATATTGGCGGGCAATCTTGAACGCGGTCTCGTTGGCTTCCGAGCCGCCGCTGGTGAACTTGACGTGGGTCAGCGGTTCGGGCGTTACCTCCGCCAGCTGCTCCGCCAGCGCAATGGCCGGCTCGGACGCCGCATAGAGGGGCAGGGCCAGCGCAATGCGATTGAGCTGCGCGTGCATCGCGTCGATGATGCCTTGATTGCGGTGCCCCAACTGCACCGCCGCCACGCCGGCCAGGCCGTCGATGTACCACCGCCCGGTGTGGTCGCGAACCCGTACGCCCTCGCCCTCGACCAGCACCAGCGGGTCGTCCATAAAGGCTTTCATCTGATTGAAGTCGACAACCAGGTTGTTCAGGCCCGGGTAGGCCTGTGTGATTGATGTGTCCGGCGATTTCGCGTCTTGCATCTGTGCCTCAATGCCCCGTGTCGGCCGGTGAGACTACGTGCCCCGCCGCAGGTTGTCGCGCCTGCCGCCGGACTGATCGGGTACCGTGAACCCGCGCGCAGCCCGACGGATGGTCATGCTCGACGACGATCGATTCCTGGCAGCCGCCCAGAGCGTGGCCGACAGCATTGCCGCGCTGGCGCGTCCCGCCGTCGGCGGCGCACGCTGGGAAACGCGCAGCTACACCGGCCAGCCGCAGTACTCAACCACTGTCTTTGGCGGGACAGCCGGCGTGGTGTTCCTGTTCGCCGACCTGTTCCGCGTGACCGGCGACCCGAAGGCCCGCGAAGTGGCCGAAGCCGCGGCGATGTGGGTCGAAGGCCAGTCGAAGGCCGATCTTCGGGATACCAACGGGGACGCCGGCTTGTATTTCGGCATGTCGGGCCACGGCCAGATGTGCCTGCACCTGTACGAAGCCACCGGACGCGAACGCTGGCTGCGCGATGCGCAGGCGCGCGCCCGCGCCGTGGCCCGCGCGAGCTGGCCCGACGCGCACGTACTCAGCGGATCGGCTGGCGGCGTGATCTTCCTCCTGCGTTTGTACCAGGCAACTGCCGAACAGGGCGCGCTGGATGCGGCGGTACGGGCCGGCGACCACATCGTTCGCACGGTCACGCGAGACGCCACGGGCGCCCGCTGGGCCTGGCTGCGCGAAGGGAACGTTCGCTTTAGCGCCGGCTTCGTCCACGGCGCCAGCGGCATTGCCTATGCGCTGGCGGAACTTTGGCGAGCTACCGGCGACGACGCACTCAAGGATCTCGTCTATGACGCCCAGACCTGGATCGAAGCCGTGGCGCTGAACAACGAGCAGGGCATTTGCTGGGACCGCTGGCCGGGCGATCCGCACCGCCCGCGCGTGCAGTGGTGCCACGGCGCGCCGGGCATCGGGCTGTTTGCGGCCCGCGCGGCGGAAATCTTCAACAACGACGGCCTGCGCCAATTGGCCGAGCGCTGCGCCCGCGCAACCCTGGCCGCGGGGGACATCCGCAACAACCCCAGCCAATGCCACGGACTGGCCGGCAACGCGGAGCTCTTCATCGAACTCGCCCGGGTGGCCGGGGACGATTCCTGGCTGGCCCACGCGCGCGCCTTCGGCGATCAGGCCCTGGCCTATCGCGAGCAGCACGACGGCGAAGTGCGCTGGCCGGGTGACGAAGCTGGCAACTACAGCCCGGACTTTATGCTGGGATCATCCGGGCTTGGCCATTTCTTTCTTCGCCTGGTTCGACCTGGGGAGGTACAGATGCCGCTAATGGTTCACCCGCCCTCCGAAGCCGAGCGCTCGCATGAGTAGCCTGCCGGTGCGCCTGGGGGTGCTCGGCGCGCAGCATGGGCACACAGCCGGGAAGCTGCGATGGCTGCGTGACCTGGCTGAGTTTGATCTGGCCGGCGTCTACGAACCCAGCGCCGCCACCCGTGCGGCAAACGAGGCCGAGCCCAACTCGGCAGGCGTTCCCTACGTGGACCACGTCGACCGACTGCTGAACGATTCATCGGTTCTCGGAATAATCATCGGCGGCGCCGAGCGCCAGAACCCCTCCTACGCCCGACGCGCGCTGCAGGCCGGCAAACACCTGCTGATGGAAAAGGCCTGCGGCTGGACCCATGCCCATGTGGACGAACTGGCCGGCCTGGCCGAGTCAGCCGGGCTGCTGTTCCAGATGGGCTACAACAACCGGTTGACGCCGCACTTCCGCCGCGTGCTCGACATGGTGACTGACGGCGACTTCGGCGACATCTACCGTGTGCGCTCGCACATGTGCAGCCGGTACGAGCCGACGGCTAACACCTATCTGGGCCGCGACCGCTA
>JAKZUJ010000245.1:0-37529 GCA_047516685.1 Chloroflexota bacterium
ACGAGGTAGTCAACCGCGTCCAGGTAGTCGTCCAGCGTTGACTCGTAGCCGTGGCGGTGGTGGTTTGGAAAGGCGTTGGCGCCAACCACGCCGCCCTTGGCGGTAAGAGCGCGTATGGCTTCGTCAGTCTTGTTCCGCGGATAGTCGGTCTGCGACCGTGCGTTGGCGTGGGTGAAAACTACCGGCTGCTCCGAGTGCTCAATGGTGTCCAGCACCGTGCGGTCGCCCACGTGGGAGAGATCGATCAGGATGCCGAGCTTGTTCATCTCACGGATCGCGGCCAGGCCAAGGACGCTCAAGCCTTCGTCCGTGCGCTCCCAGCAGCCGTTCCCGAAGAGGTTTCGCTCGTTGTAGGTGAGCTGAACGACGCGTACGCCCAGGGCGTGAAAGAGGCGAAAACGGCGAACGTCGCTTTCGACTGGCGTCGCGTTCTGCCAGCCGAGGATGATGCCGGTGCGACCTTCGGCCTTGGCGGCGTGGATGTCGGCCACTGAGTGAATCGGCCGGATGTACTCGGCGAATTCCTCGAACCAGTGGAGCCAGATTGTGATGTTGTCCAGGGTCTCCCGGAAGTTATGCCAGATTGCCGAGGTGGCGTTGCACGCCGTGACCCCGCCGTCGCGCAGCTCGCGAAAGATGCGCTCCGCGCCCCAGTTGCTGGTGTCGAGACCGTCGATCACCACGGCGGAGTCAAACAGGCGGCGCGCCGCCGCGCTGGGAACCAGTTGCTCACTCATCACGGACGCCTCCGCCGGGGATGCCCGGCGCTTCGTAGAACGAGCGCGAGCATAACCGGCGCCTGAACCGTCGCCACTCCAAACTGTCCGGGCGGCCGAAGCTGAGCGAGCGGCCGTGGATGGGTTCGCGGGTCGAGCGACGCGGTGTGGGCAACGAAGCCCCGGTCCGTGCTCCCGCCTGGACCACGGTCCAGACGTGGTCGTTGTCATTCAGGTCGCCGTGGAAGCTCCTGTAGCCCTCGACCTGTCCCTGCTGTTCGATCGTGCCGTCGGCCATGACCTTGAGCCAGAACCAGTCGTTGCGCTCGGGGGTGTAGCCCGACTTCTTGTACATCGCCGTGGTGGCGGCCAGCCCCGAGGACCGGCGCTGGAGTAAACTTCGTGCTTGAACTAGCAAGACCGATGCGCACGCGAAGGTGAGCCCGACATGGCGGACGAGTGGCAGGAACTCCGAGTTTCGAACGACGCGCTGGATGATCCGCCCGAGCTACGCGCACGGATGGATACCGAGGGTTACGTATTCCTCAAGGGCTTGTTCAACCCTGACAACATGCTCGCCCTGCGGCGCGCAATGACCCAGGTGTTGCAGGAGCACGGTTGGCTCCAGGCCGGCGCCGACCCGATGGACGGCATTGCCGTGATCGATGCCCAGTGCACCGAGGGCGACCTGGGCTACACCGACGTGTATCACCAGGCGTACAAGCTGCAGAAGTTTCACGAGTCCGGGCACTGGCCGGAAATTCTGGAGACCATGGAGAAGATCATTGACGCGCCGGTGCTGCCGCACCCGATGAAAATCGCGCGCATCTGGTTCCCGCAATACACCGACCACACCACGCCGGCGCACCAGGACTTCGTGCACTTCCAGGGCACGTTTGACACCTACACGTGCTGGGCGCCCGTGGGCGATTGCCCCGAAGAGCTCGGTGGGCTCGCCGTGGTTCCGGGCACGCACAAGATTGGCAAGGTGGTCGATCACCACTTCTCTCTCGGCGCCGGCTCGCTGGTGGTGGACGAGGAAGTGCAGCAAGGGCCCTGGCATTCGACCAACTACGAGGTGGGCGATGCCCTGTTGTTCCACAGCCTGACAGTCCACAAGGCCCTGCCGAACGTCACCGAGGACCGCATGCGCATCTCGCTGGACAACCGCTATCAGTCCGTCCACGAGCCGATCGCGGAGCACATGCTCACGCCGCACCTGTCGCAGGACATCGGCTACGACTGGGGCGACGTGTACGCCAATTGGACGGACGACGCGCTGAAGTACTACTGGACAGGACGCGAGCAGGCGACCGTCCCGCGCGACCCGAGCTACGGCGAGCGCGGATTCGCCGACGCCGTGGAGCGGGCAATGCGGGGCGATGAGGCGGCGCGGCTCCACCTGGAGCGAATCCTGCGACGAGATCCCACCTCGGACAATGCGCGCAAGGCCGCCGCGGCGCTTGCGGCGGCGCCTTGAGCGGCTGGTCGCGCATAGCCTGACGGGCGCGCTGTCGGCCTGAGTTTGTCGACGCGCCCCAAGCGCTGCGGGATGGATCTGGCTTGGATGGCCACAAGTCTCGGGCAGGCTTGGCGAACCTCGGCGGCCCGCGGAGCCGCCTGCCGCCTCGTCCGCGAGCCCTGCGGACCTGTCACGGGTTGCAGATTGCGGGCGGGCGGCGGTTGTCGAGTCGCTGTCGTTGCCATGTCCACGCGCTCCACGAGCAAGCCCGCCGCGAGTGCCAGCAGAACACACATGGCCCGCCCGGCCATCCAGCCGGGCGGGCCAAGGAATCAACTGTTAGTTGCCGGGCTCGACCCTCGTCTTTGTTGGAGGCGTCTCGGCGTCGTCGGCGTCGTCGGCGTCGTCACCGTCCTCACCGCCCTCACCGTCCTCAGCCTCTCCTTCGCCGTCTGGGTCGCCCTCTTCCTCATCCTCGTTTCTCGCTTCTTCGCGGAATTCGCGCACGCTAGTGCCGAGGGCGCGGCCAATTCCGGCGATCCGGCCCGCGCCGAAGACGGCGAGGACGATGAGCAGAATGATGATCAACTCGAACGGTCCAACGTTGAAGGGCATTTCCCTCTTCTTTCTCGTGAGCGATTAGCCGCCGGGTAATCCGCGGATCCCGCCTGCGCCGTGCAGACATCCGGATCACTACGATTCGGGCTGCAGGTCCGGCGGGTTCACGTCAACCGACGGTCCGGTTCCCGAAGCGGCGCACCGGTCACCGTAACAATACGCAATTGTGCCATTCCAGTCGGGGACGTATCGGCAATTTCCCGAAATCTAGCCACGGGCGGCCAGCGCCCGGAAGCCAAAGTCCAACAAAGTCTCGGCATCCGCCAGGCGATCGTCGCTCCCCAACACCACCACCATCAGTCGCCGGGCGCCCCGCTGCGCCGCCGCGACCAGGTTGCCGCCCGCCTCCTGCGTTTGGCCCGTCTTCACGCCGATGGCGCCCTCGTACGACCAGAGCAGGTCGTTCAGATTCCTGACGCTGTAGGCGCGATTGGCGGGTCCGGCCGGAATTACATGCACCTGCGTGGCCACGATCTGCGCAAGCAGCGGGAACCGGTCGATCGCGTCGGCCGCCAGCACGGCCAAATCAAACGCCGTGCTGTACTGGTTCTCCGCATCCTGACCACTTGGATTGGAGAAGCGAGTGTTGTTCAGGTCGAGACGGCTGGCCAGGTCGTTCATTTGCGCCACCGTGTACTCCTGGCCGCCGATCCCATCGGCAATAGTGGCCGCCGCGTCGTTGGCCGAGGGCAGCAACAGAGCGAATAGCAGGTCCTCGAGGGTCAAAACCTCGCCCGGCCGCAAGCCGGCCAGCACCTGCGGTTCGTCGGCCGCTGTTTCAGGAACCTGAATGCGCGTATTCGGGGGCGCCTGTTCCAGCGCTACGATCGCTGTCGCCAGCTTGGCAAGGCTGGCGGGGGGATGACGCTCGTCCCGATTCTTGTCAAACACTATGGCTCGCTCGCCCATGTCCACCAGCAGGGCGGCGTGGGCCGAGATCTGGGGTGCTTCCACCGGCCGAGCAAACGGGTGGAGGGTGAACGGCGGCGCCGTGGGCGCACGCTGCGCACGGGCTTCGGACCTATCGGGTGCCAGGAGGTTGACGACGCGACCGGCGTCCGGTGGCGGTGGCTCGACGGCGAACAGCAAGCGCATGAGCAGCAGGGCCCCGGCCAAGATCAGCAATGCGAGAAAGACGACCCTGGCAGCCTGGCGCAGCCGGTACCGCCTGGCGTGATGCGCCTTGGCCACCGCCGAGCGGTCGCGCAGGCGCGCGTGGTAGATCGGCCGCGGGATAGCGGACGGGCGGCGCCGCATGGGCCTGGCGAACAGGGCGTCCTGCGACCACGCCTCATCGTCCAGGACGCGCTGGCGCGAAGCGCGCCGGCTCATGGCCGGTGCGCTTTGAGGTAATCCAGGCTTCGCCGGTATTCGTCCTCGCTTATGAGCCGTTCGCTCATGTAGAGGTTCAACATGGCGGGGAGGGTGACGATGGAGATCAGGCGCAGGCCGTGATACTCCAACCGGCGGGCGGCGCCCACGTCGCGGTCGACCAGCACGATGACGTCGCGAATCAGCAGTCCTTCGTCGCGCAGCGCGTTGGCGGTCTGAATGACCGAGCCGCCGGATGTGATCAGGTCGTCAACGAGTAAGACGTGCTGGCCGGGGAGGAAGCGCCCGACGATTTCAAGCCCGGCAGGATCGGGCTCCGGCTTTACATAAATCAGTGGCGTGTCGGTGGCGATTGAATAGGCCGTGGCCAGGTGGAGGCCGCCCATGGGTACGCCCGCAACCAGTTCAAACGGCTCCGCCTGCTGGTGGCGGCGGGTTTCGGCCAGGTTCGCGGCGTCCCGGACCAAAGCGGCCGCCGTTCGCAGCGCCGAGGGCACCGCAACCAGGCGCTTGGGGTCCACGTAGACCGGGGAGTTCACCGTGGACCGGCCCAGCGTGTAGCTCCCGAACTGGATCCCGCCCAGTTCGTAGATCTGCCGAGCCAGGTCAAGGGCGCTTAGTTCGTCCGTGAGCGCTTCTCCACTTGTGTGGCAACCAGCGGCCAGCGGTCCTGCCTGCGCCCCCCACAGCGAACCGCGCGTTTGAAGATTATTGTCAGGTTGGGTTGGCGGGTCAAGGCTCTCGTGACCTGGCCAGGTGCAGCCCGACCTTGGCGCCGGCACTCGCCAGATTGTTCGGCGGCTCCACAGTAGGCGACGCCGGCAACTGCCGACGGCGCGCGTGGGACAATTGGCGAGCGGGCGGCGGCGCTGGCGCCGCGCTTCGGCCATCTTTCACCAACGGAACTCCTTTCATTCGAACGCTCTGGCGGCTGATCCTCTACCTGCGCAGTCAGAAGTGGCTCCTTGCCGGCCTGCTGACAACGCTCCTGCTGGGGTCGTTGCTGCGCACGCTGCCGCCCACGCTCAGCAAGATCGCCATCGACGACGGCGTGCTGGCGAACGATCTCAGCGTGCTGTTCATCGCTGTCGGCCTGTTCGTCGCGGCCGTACTGCTGTCCAACGTTGCCATGGCGGGGCGCCTCTACGCCGCGCGCTACAGCGCCCAGAAGGTGATTCACGACATCCGCAACGACCTTTACAGGCATCTGAGCGCCAAGTCGATGAGCTTCTTTGACAGCCACCAGACGGGCGACCTGATGTCGCGGGTGACGAACGACGTCAACATGATTCAGTTCTTCTTCACGATGGCCGGGACCGTCATCTTGTCGTCAATCGTCCTCACCGCCATGAACCTGGCGTTCATGCTGCTCCTGGACTGGGTGCTGGCACTGGCGATCGTCGCCCTCGTCCCGCTTTTCGTCGCCATGCAGTCCGTGGCCAAGCGGGTGGTACCGCTCTTTCGTCAATCGAATCAGCAAATGGGCGTGGTGAACGTCGAGATTCGCGAGGCAATCTCTGGGATCAAGGTGATTCAGGCCTTTGGCCGCGAGAATCACCAGGAAGAGCGCTTCGATCGCGAGAACTGGAAGCTGCGTGATCTGCGAACCCGCGTGTTGCGCACCTTCGCCCTCTACACGCAGGGCGTCGAGCTTATTGCCGGCGCCGCGACGGCCGTGATTCTTGGACTGGGCGCGTGGCGGGTTATCAACGGTGATCTCACGCTGGGAGGCTTGGTTGCCTTTCAGGGTTACCTGTTGCTGATGCTGGCGCCCACCAGGTTTCTGGGCTTTGCCGTGCAGATCTCGCAGCAGGCGGTGACGTCGGGTGAGCGGGTGTTCCAGATCATTGACACGCCCCTTGACGTGCACGAGAAGCCCGACGCCCGGCCCCTGGCCACGCTGCGCGGGGAGGTTGAGTTCGACAACGTGACGTTCCAGTACGGAGAGCGCAACCCCATCCTGCGCAACGTATCGGTGCACGTGCCGGCCGGAGGCTCGCTGGCCATCGTGGGGCGCAGCGGGTCGGGTAAGAGCACGTTGGCCAATCTGCTTCCGCGCTTTTACGACCCCACGCAGGGCGCACTTCGCGTGGACGGCTACAACCTGCGAGACGTCCGGCTGCAAGACCTCAGATCGCGAATCGGCATGGTCATGCAGGAGACCTTCCTGTTCAACATGACCGTGGCGGACAACCTGCGGTTTGGACGCAAGGACGCCAGCGATGATGAACTGGAAGCCGCGGCACGCATGGCCGCGGCGCACGACTTCATCGTGGAGTTGCCTCAGGGCTACGACACGCTAATTGGAGACCGGGGCGTGCGGCTCTCGGGCGGCCAGCGGCAGCGAATCGCAATTGCCCGCGCCCTCCTTGTCCGGCCCGCCATTCTGGTGCTGGATGAGGCCACCTCCAGCGTGGACACGCGCACGGACAGGGCGATTCAGCGGGCGCTCGAGCAACTGATGCAGGAGCGCACAACCATCGTGATCGCGCACCGGCTGTCCACCATCCGGAGGGTCGACCAGATCATCGTGCTGGAGGGCGGCAGGGTTGTTGCCCGCGGCACGCACGCAGAATTGCTGGAGACCAGCGACGCCTACCGGGTCATCTATGAGTTGCAGTTTCGTCTGCAGGAGGAGATCTCCGCGGAGATCCAGGCCGAAGGGCCGGCCAGGGACTGATGGGGATGCGAAACACCTACGTCGATACATCCAACCTCAGCGGTCGAACGGTCACCAGCACCGTGCGCCGACTGACGTATTACATCGGCCTGCACCGTCGCGCGATTACGATAGGTTTCCTGGCCCTGTCGGTTGCTTCGCTCCTGAACATGCTGCCGCCCTGGGCGTTGAAGATCGCTGTCGACGACTTCATTCCGCAAGCGGACGCTGCCGGGGCGGCGCGAATGGCAGGCGCGCTGATGCTTGTCTACCTGGCGCGTGGCGCGCTGAACTACCTGAATTTCTACCTGTTTGCGCGCAGTAGCCAGACCATCGTCTACGAAATATCGCGCGACATGTTCGCGCGATTGGTCCGTCACTCCATGCGCTTCTTCGAGGGTCAGCGCACTGGCGAGACGGTTTCTCACCTGACGGCGGACGTCACGGCCGTGCAGCAGGCCATGCAGGGACAGGTGCTCACGGCGGGCGCCGGGATCGTCACCATGGGGCTGTACCTCGTGGTCATGCTGACGCTCGACTGGCGGCTCACCCTGGTGATTCTGTCCGTCGTGCCGCTGATGATGCTCGCCAGCGTGATTACGGCGCGGATGCTTCGGGTGCGCTACCGCCGCGTGCAGGAGTCCATCGCCAACATCAACACGGCGATCGAGGAGAACGTCAGCGGCGTTCGCGTCAGCCGGGCGTTTGCCCGCGAAGACGCCGATACGCGGCGCTTTCAGACCGAGAATCGCGCCAATCTCCAGGCCAACCTGAACACGACGATGGTGGAGTCCATCGCCACGCCGTTGATCGAGGGGCTCAGCACCCTCAGCGTGGCGGCCATGCTGGCGTACGGTGGCTGGCAGATCACGCTCGGCGAAATGAAGCCGGGCACGCTGATCGCCTTTCTTGTCTACCTGCAGATCTTCCACCAGCCGCTGACCGAACTGGTGCGAGTGAACTACGTGATTCAATCCGGCCTGGCCGCTGCCGACCGGATCTTTGGGTTCATGGACGTGCCGCGCCACATCGTCGACCGTCCCGCCGCCGTCGATCTGGTCGAGCCGCGCGGGAAAGTCGAGTTTCGCAACGTGAACTTCAGCTACGACGGCGTCACGCCGGTGCTCCAGGACGTCACCGTGACCGCCGAGTCGGGCCAGACGGTCGCGCTTGTGGGCGCCACGGGATCGGGAAAGACCACGATGGTCAGCCTGGTCGCGCGCTTCTACGACCCGACATCTGGGCAAGTCCTGTTCGATGGCCAGGATCTGCGCGACCTGCGGATGGACAGCCTGCGCGCGCGCCTCGCCTTCGTTCCGCAGGAGACCTTCTTGTTCAGCGGCACCATCGCCGAAAACGTGCGCTACGGGAATCCCGATGCGTCCGACGAAGCGGTGGAGCGGGCGGCGGCGCTGGCGAGAGCGGACGAGTTTATCGAGCAACTGGACGATGGATTCGCCACCATGGTGGGCGACGGCGGGCTGCGGCTCTCGCGCGGGCAGCAGCAGCGGGTGGCGCTGGCGCGCGCAATTCTGGCGGACCCGACGGTACTGGTGCTGGACGAAGCCACGTCCGACATCGACACCGAGTCCGAATACGAAATCCAGAAGGCCCTGGTGCAGGTGCTCAGGGGTCGCACGAGCTTCGTGATCGCGCATCGCCTGTCCACGATTCGCAACGCCGACTTGATCGTGGTGCTGGACGACGGCCGCATCGTGCAGCAAGGAAGCCATGCTGACCTGATCGCGCGGCCGGGTCCCTATCGCGACCTGCACGCCGCGCAATTCGACGACCCGGCGGAGGCTACGCCCAAACCGGCCTAGCCCTTGGCAGCGGTACGATGAGCGTCCGGCCCCGACGTGCGGCGCCGTGGTACCCGAAGTTCTGATGGAAGCCAAGCGTTCACCCTCCATTCTTGACGCCATGGCCGGTCCATACGATCCGGCGGCCGTTGAGGCCCGGCTGTACGACACCTGGGACGAGTCCGGCGCGTTTCAACCGTCAGACGATCCCGACCGACGGCCGTTCACGATTGCCATTCCCCCGCCGAACATCACCGGCCAGTTGCACAACGGGCACGTACTGTTCGTGGCCTATCAGGACCTGATGATCCGCTGGCGCCGGATGCGCGGACAGGCAGCCTTATGGCTTCCCGGCACCGATCACGCGGCTATTGCCACCCAGAACGTCATTGAGCGCGAACTGGCCAAGGACGGCCTGTCGCGCCATGACTTGGGACGCGAAGCATTTGAAGAGCGGTTTTGGCAGTGGAAGGCCGAAGTGGGCGACACCATCAACGAGCAGCTTCGGCGGCTGGGCGCATCGGTGGATTGGACGCGCGAACACTTCACGCTGGACGAGCAGCTCTCGCGGGCCGTGCGCGAAGCCTTCGTGCGGCTGTTTGAGAAGGGCCTGATCTACCGCGGCCAGTACTTGGTCAATTGGTGCCCGGACGACCAGTCGGCCATCAGCGACCTCGAAGTCGAGCACCAGGACATGGAAGGCTCGCTCTGGTACATCGGCTATCCGCTGGCTGACGGCGGGCGCCTTACCGTGGCAACCACCCGGCCGGAGACGATGCTGGGCGATACGGCAATAGCGGTACATCCTGACGATCAGCGCTATCGCTCCCTGGTGGGACGGCAGGCAATAGTCCCCGGGATCGGACGCAAGATCCCGATCATTGCCGACGCGTTCGTGGATCCCGAGTTCGGGTCCGGGGCAGTCAAGGTGACGCCAGGGCACGACCCCAACGACGCGGCGATGGGCGAACGCCACGACCTGCCGGTGATCAACATCATGAACGGCGACGGCACGCTGAATGAGAACGCGGGTCGCTGGTCTGGCCAGGACCGCTTTGACGCCAGGCAGGCCTACGTGGCGTTCCTGGACGGCGAAGGGCTGCTGGAGCGCACCGAGCCGCACACGCATTCGGTCGGGCACTGCTCGCGCGACGGCGCGGTGATTGAGCCGCTGGTCTCGGAACAGTGGTTCGTGAACGCGCGTCCGCTGGCCGAGGCCGCCGAGGTTGCCGTGAACGACGGTCGCGTCAGCTTCCATCCGCCGCGATTCAAGGGCGAGTTCCTGCGCTGGCTGGATGAAATTCAGCCTTGGTGCATTTCACGGCAACTCTGGCTGGGCCACCGGATCCCCGTTTGGTACTGCCGGAGCTGCCAGGCCGTTATCGTCGCGCGCGAGGACCCAACCGTCTGCACGACCTGCGGCGGCCAGGATCTCGAGCAGGATCCTGATGTGCTGGACACGTGGTTCAGTTCGGGCCTGTGGCCGTTTTCGACCCTTGGCTGGCCGGACGACACACCGGACATGCGGCGCTTCTATCCGACCGACGTGCTTGAGACCGGCTACGACATCATCTTCTTCTGGGTGGCACGGATGGTGATGCTCGGGCTGGAACTGGTGGGCGACGTGCCGTTTCACGACGTGTACTTTCACGGGCTGGTGCGGCACCTGGACGGCTCAAAGGTCAGCAAGACGAACTATCAGGCCGGTGACGATCCGCTCGAAACCATCACGACCTACGGCGCCGACGCCATGCGCTTTAGCTTCGTAACCGCGGCCGCGCCGGGGAGCGACATGCGCCTGGACCTGCGGCAGGTGGAGCGCGGCGGCCACTTCGCCAACAAGCTCTGGAACGGCGCCAAGTTCGTGATTGGCGCGATCGAACGCACCTCGGGCAACCTTCCCGCGGAGCCGTCGCTGGTCGACCGCTGGATCCTCAGCCGGTTCAACCAGGTGCACGCGGAGGTGTCGCGAGACATTGACCGCTTCCGTTTCGGCGAAGCCGGACGGGCTCTACACGACTTTCTATGGACGGAGTTTTTCGACTGGTACGTGGAGGCGGCCAAGATTCGGCTGTACAGCGAGGACACGGCCGCCGCCGCGAGAACGGCGGCCACGCTGACCACCGTACTGGACGGCTCGCTGCGGCTGCTTCACCCGTTAATGCCCTACGTCACCGAAGAAATCTGGCGGCACTTCCGGGCTGTGGGCGGAGCGCCCGATGCGCCCGAATTGCTGATCGAGACGCCCATCGTCGACGCCGATACCGAGGTCGACGAAGACGCCATCGCTCAGGTACGCGCCCTTGTCGAGATCGTGCAAGGCATTCGCAACGCGCGGCATGAGTCCGGCGTCACGCCGAGCCGCCAGGTGGAGGCGCGCGTGATCGGGGACGGAGAGCGCCTGGCTGCCGAAGCGGTGTTTATCCAGCGGCTGGCCAGGGTGGATCCACTGACATTTCATCCTGCCGGCACGACGTTCGAGGACCCGGCGGTCACGGTGCGGGCCGGCGGCGTGGCGGTGTTTCTGCCGCTGGCCGGGATGGTCGACCTGACGGCCGAGCACGAGCGTCTGGCGCGCGAGTTGGCCGAAGCCGAAGCCACCTTGGGTCGAGCCGAGCAACTGCTGGCGAACCCACGATTCGTGGAACGAGCGCCGGATGCTGTCGTGGCCAAGGAACGCGAGCGGGCCAGCGCTGCGCGTGAGCGTGTGGTTCAGGTGAGGGAACGACAGGCAGCGCTGGACAGCTCGCGGTAAGCCCCGGGGTGTTGGCGCCGACCTCCGTCTGATTTGGGGGGCGCTTAGTCCTCGGCCCGCACGTATAGATCGCGCATGGCGGTTGGCCCGCGCAGCATGGCGCCGCTCACGCCGCGCTGACGTGCGGCGGCTACGTCCTCGATAGCCGGGCGGATCTGGGACGAGAGCTGGTCGATAAAGTGCAGCGCGATGGCCTCGGGCAGCATCGGCACGGTAACCGCCGCGTATTCCAGTTGCCCCTGGTGGCTGAGGACCAGGTGACGCAACAGGGTCGCGATTTCACCGTCGCAGCCGGTCGCGGCCAGGGCGCGGTCCAGAATTCGCACGCCCTGGACCATATGACCTTCCAGGTTGCCGGCGTCGCTGTAGACGATGCTTGCCTGCAGATCCAACTCTTCCAGCTTGCCCAAATCGTGCAGCACGACGCCCGCCAACAGCAGGTCGCGGTCAAGCTGCGGATAGACACTGGCCACGCGATCGGCGATTTGCAGCATCTCCACCGTGTGCTCGGCCAGCCCGCCAATCCAGGCGTGGTGCCGGGTCTTCGCGGCAGGCCACGTAGGTAACCGCTGCGTCACCAACGGATCGGCAACCACGGCTTGCATCACGTCCTTGAGCACCGGCGACGTGATTGACTCCACGGCGTCGTGGATTGCGCCGGTGAGTTCTCCCGCGCTCTTCGACGAACGGGGCAGATAGTCGGTCGCGTCCCAGGTCTCGTCCGACGGCCGCATCGCATCGACCTTGATGTTGACGCGATTGCGGAACTCGTCGGCCATTCCCTCGATCTCGTACGGCTGGCCCGCCGCGACGGCCGCGACTTGCGTGTCGGAGACTTGAAAAAACACGGCGTCGATCGTGGCGCCGGCGCGATCGCGCAGGCTCATGCGCAGGAAGCGCGTGCCGGTGCGGGCCTCGCGAACTTCGAAGGACGCAACCAGGAAAACGCCGCGCACAACGCGGCCGGGGGTGATGTCAGTGATGTTCACGCGCTCAGATCCGCAACGGTCGCCACGGGGCTGACCATCCTACTGGCCGACCGCCACCGCGGGTGTGGCGGCGGAAGCCGAGACCGCTAGCGGCGGCGACGAAATGCGTCGCGCAGCCGTTGCCGCAACGGCGGGCGCTGGTTGGGAAGCTCGATCACTCGCCCGCGCCACATCACCGGCCTGCCACCCGCTCCCGGAGCACGGGCCGCCCGCCGCTCCATGATTCCGCGCACAAGGGCGGCTGCGAAGACGACAGCGCCGGCAACCGCCACGATCGATGCGAACTGCCGCAGGAAGATGGACAGGAACAGGGCCGCAACCACTAGGACGGCCGCGGTGACAAGCATCTCGCCGGTCGTTGCAAAACGGCTCAGGATCCACTGACCGAGCAGCTCAACGCGATTTCGATGAGATTTGGCCGGCTGCGGCGACATGGGAACCCGACGCTTCGGCGGGGGCGCTGAGGCGTCGGCCCGATCCAGGATCTCCTTGACTTCCTCTTGCCAGCTTTTTGGCATTGCAAGGTTCTTTGAGGAGCGACGTTTCAAGTATATCGCCGCGTCAGCCGGCTCTCACCTGCCAACTAGCGGAATCGGCGAGTTCGTGACAGCGGTGGAACGGTCGGCGAACGACACATCGCTGGCTATGCTGGCGCCATGGCGACACCGGCTACCGACCCGTTTGAGATCGAGGTCTTTCGACACCTGTTTGCTTCGGTTGCCGAGGAGATGGGCGTCACGGTCCAGCGCAGCGCGCATTCGCCCAACATCAAGGAGCGGCGCGACCACTCCTGCGCTGTGTTTGACGCCGAGGGACGGATGATCGCGCAAGCGGCCCATATTCCGGTTCATCTCGGATCGATGCCCGCCTCGGTCACGGCGGCAATCGAGGTGTACGAGGGCGAGGCGCCCAGGCAAGGCGACGTCCTCATCGTGAACGACCCGTACCTGGGCGGGACGCACCTACCCGACATCACCACCGTGTCGCCAGTGTTCGTGGGTTCGGCACGCCGGCCCACGCACTGGGGCTGGGTGGCGACGCGCGCCCACCACGCCGACGTGGGCGGACTGGCGCCTGGCTCGATGCCGCCGTCGACCGAGCTGTATCACGAGGGCCTGATCATTCCGCCGCTGAAGCTGGTGGATGAGGGGGAGCTGGACGAGCAGTTGGTCACCATCATCTGCCGAAACGTGCGAACGCCCGAGGAGCGCCGCGGCGACCTGGAGGCACAACTGGCGTCGCACCGCGTCGGCGAAGCACGGCTGGCCGAGTTCGCCCGTCGCTACGGCGCGCGGCCGCTGCGCGAACGAGCCGAGGCGTTGCTGGCCTACTCCGCCCGGCTGGCCCGGGCGCGCTTGCGCGTCGTGCCGGACGGGACCTACAGCTTCACTGACTACCTGGACGACGACGGCGCCGGCGGTCCGCCAGTACCGATCAAGGTCACGATTCACGCTCGCGGCGGGCATCTTCGGTTCGACTTCAACGGCACCGGCCCCGCCGCCAACGGTGCGCTGAATGCGCCGGAAGCCGTCACGCGCTCGGCTGTCATCTATGTGGCGCGCTGCCTCATGGGCGACGACGTGCCCGCCAACGACGGGACAACCGCTCCGCTCGAAGTCGTCGTGCCCCCCGGCACCGTGCTCAATCCGCCGCGGCCGCACGCCGTCGCGGCCGGAAACGTGGAGACCTCGCAACGAGTGGTGGACGTGCTCTGGGGCGCGTTGGCCCAGGCCCTGCCCGACCTGGTTCCCGCCGCCAGCCAGGGCACGATGAACAATCTGATCATCGGCGGATTCGATCCACGGTTCGGGCGTGCCTTTACGTACTACGAGACCATCGCCGGTGGAGCGGGCGCCGGCCCGCAAGGCCCCGGCGCGGACGCAGTGCAGGTGGCCATGACAAATACCCTCAACACCCCCATTGAAGCAATGGAATTGGCCTACCCGCTGGCCGCGCGTCGCTACGAAATCCGTCGCGGATCCGGCGGCAACGGGCGCCACCGCGGCGGCGACGGCGTAATCCGTGAGATCGAGACGTTGGTCCCGGCGGTTGTCACGATCGTGACGGAACGACGCTCGCGTCAGCCCTGGGGCCTGGCCGGTGGGCAGCCTGGCCGCTCCGGCGTGAACCGCGGAACGATCGGTGGCGACGAGCGCGGGCTGCCGGGCAAGGCTGCGCTGGAACTTGCGGCAGGCGACGTAATTCGGATCGAGACGCCCGGCGGCGGTGGCTGGGGCGCGCCGGACGCAACGGACGGGGCGCGCTAGAACAGACCGAAACGTCGCCGTGGCGGCGGCGCCTCCACAACTTCCTCAGGAGCAAACTCCACCGAAAACGCCTCCTGGTGCAGCGCCCCGGCCTGGCTGAGGTCGCTTTCGATCAAGCTGATGTGTGACACCGTGAAAAGACCCAGCCGGTCGAGTTCCAACGCCTGAAAGCCGCGGCTGACGGCAAGGCGGGCGGATGGCGCCGTCATTCGGCCGATGCGAGCCAGCGTCACGTGAGGGCTGAATGGCCGTCGATCAACCCTCAGCCCCAGGCCGCGCACGGCCTCCAACACCGCCGCCTGCAAGTCGCGCAGAGCCGTGGTTTCGCCGCTAATCCCGGCCCACCCAACGCGCGGCTCACGATTGGCGGGAAAGGTGCCCCCGCCGCTGAATCCAATGCTGAAGGGGTGGCGTCCGCGAACCGCGGCCCGCATGCCGGAGCGGACGCTATCGGTGCTCTGCGTCGGCACGTCGCCGAGAAAAGCCAGGGTCAGGTGCAGATTCTCGGGGGTGACGGTACGGATGTGGCGCGATACGCGAGCCAGCGAGGCCGCTTCGGCGGCCAGCGCCTCTCGAAACGGCTTGGGGATCGTGACAGCCACGAAGGCCCGCATGGGCGGCCAGTATAGTGGGATGAACCATTTGCAGGTTGGCCGTAATCTTCTCGCGTGCCCAGCGACCGCCAGCCGACCGACGGGACTACCAATGACAGCCGCGATTCCCGAGCGCATGGCGTCCCTGGCAATCGATTCGGCCGCGTCTGACGCACGTGCCGCCACGATAGAGGCGCTGTACCAACAGCTCGCGCAGTACGTCCCGGCGCAGTCGCCAGCGCTCACCAGCGCCGCCGAACTTGCCGTGATGGTGGCGAACAGCGTGGCCGATCCGGTCAACGACGTTTTCTGGGACCGGGCCGATCACGCCCTGGCCTATGACTTGCTGCTGAAGGGCACGGCCAGAGAAGCGGCCCCACACTCGCCGGGCCGCGCGGCTTCGGAGGCGGCAGGCGTGGCGGTGGCCCGTACGCTGCGCCGTCAGCGCCAGCCGGTGGTGGCGGTGCTGGACGAGGCTGGCCTGGGGACAGGCCTGGCGTTTGAAGCCGTGAACCACGTGGGGCACTTGCAGGTGCCCTTCGTCCTGGTGCTCGTGGACGCGCAGACGCCGCGCGGACGAAATGCCGGAGCCATGGCCCGTTACCTCTCCCGGGTTCGTGGGCACGCGCGCTACGCCGACGCCAAGAACCTCATCGAGACCACGCTCAGCCGAATTCCGGCTGGCGAGCAGGCCGTGGAGGTGGCCCGGCGCCTTAAGAACTCCGTGCGCGAGCTGCTGGTGCCAACCGAGATGTGGGAAGAACTGTTGGGCTTCATGTACCTGGGGCCGGTGGACACCAACAACCTGGATGCCCTGGGTGACTTGCTGCGCCTGGCGCTGCGGGTGGGACGGCCGGTCGTGCTGCACGTCACGCTGGAGGGACGGGCGCCAGCTCGTTCGCTGTCGGCGAACGCCGCGACTGCGCGACAGACCCACCTGGAGCGCGCCCTGGCGGAGGTGCTCACCAGCGACCGGCGGCGCCTGCTGATCACCACGGACACCGAGGGTGCCCTGGATACCGCCGCGCTCGCCGAACTGGCGCCGGAGCGCTACTTCGATCTGGGCCTCGGCGGGTCCCACGCGGTGGCCTTTGCGGCCAGTCTGGCCGCCGAGGGCTTCCGACCGATTGTGGTCCTGGGCGACCCGAGCTTGGAGTCCGCGCTGGCCGGCCTGACCGCCGGGCCCGAGCAACGGAGCGGTCCCGTGACGATCGTGAGCGTGGGTCACGGCTTGGCGCTTCGCCCCCCCGTGCGCGCCGCCCTGGAGTCGGCGGGATTCACCTTGCGCGCACTGGATCCGTCGGGTGAATGGGCCAGGGCCCTGTGCTCGGCGCACACCGGTTGGTGCTGGACGTTTCTTGTGGCGGAGGCCCCCGCCCTGGCGTGATAACCCACGCTGCGCCGGACGGCAGAATGCTTCAACGCGCCAACCCCGGTCCCATCGCTATTCCGCAGCCTCGCAGCCCCGCCGAACTGACCGACGACGGTCGCCACGCGCCGTCGCCCGCGCGAATCGACGTTCACACGCACATCGTTCCGCCAGACGTGGTCGACGGACGCCGCCGTTACGGTCAGGCGGACATCTGGTTCGGACGGCTCTACCGCAACGACCGCCGGGTGCTGGCCACGGCGGACGACCTGCGCCGCGGCATGCGGCGCGCCGGCCTGACGGCGAGCGTGGCCTTCGGCTTCGCCTGGCGAGACCCGGGACTCTGCCGGGCGAACAACGACTATGTGCTCAGTGCCGCCGGGGCTGCTGACGACGGTGGCGGGCGGATCATTCCGTTCTGCGTCGTCCCACCCGGCGACCTGGACTTTGCCGCCGCCGAAATGGAGCGTTGCCAGGCGCGAGGCGCTGTTGGCGTTGGCGAACTCTTTCCCCAGGGCCAAGGCTGGAATCTAAGGGACCGGGCCGCCGTTCGGTCATTCATGGACGCGGTGCGCGCGTTGGGCCTCATCCTCACCGTGCACACCAGCGAGCCCGTGGGCCACGCCTACCCGGGCAAAGACGGCACGACCCCGACCGCAATCTGGTCCATGATTGAAGCTGCGGATGGTCAGGTTCCCATCATCCTCGCGCATTGGGGCGGCGGCCTGGCCTTCTACGAACTCATGCCTGAAGTCCAGCGGCAGGCCCAGAACGTGTACTACGACTCCTCAGCCAGCCATCTGCTCTATCGACCGGAGATCTACCGGCTAATGAGCCAGCTCGCTCCAGGACGCGTCCTCTTCGGCAGCGACTACCCGCTGATCCGCCAGACTCGCGCGTTGCGCCTGGCCAGCGAGGCGGGACTGGCGCGGGCGGATCTGGCCGCGCTGCTTGGGGGCAACGCCGAACGGCTGGGGCTGGCCGCTGCCCCTCGCCAGGACGGCGTTTAGACCGTACGCACCTTTTCTCGGTCGATCTCGGCCATGAGGCGGTCGATGTGCGTGGGGTTGTAGCCGGCCGCTCGCGCCTGCTCCACCAGACCTTCGGACTCCATGAGGCCCTCGGCGTGCGACTCGGTTCCAGGCTCTTCACGCACGGCCACCTGCAGCGCATCGCGCGCCCGCAGGTAGAGCGAGCGGCCCTCGTCCTCGGCGTCATCCGCGGTGCCGAGGACGCCGAGCAGACGCTTGGCCAGGATCACGGCCGAGGCCGCGTCGGCCGCGTAGCCGTCCGCCCCGATTTCGTCGGCATAGCGTTGCGTGACCGGCGCGCCGCCGATGATGCAGTGCACTTGGTCGGCCAGCCCCGCCGCCTCCACTGCCTCAATGGTGTTGCGCATGTTCGTCATGGTGGTCGTCAGCAGCGCGGACATGCCGATGATGTTGGCGTTGTGTTCCACCGCGTTCTGAATGTATTCGTCAGGATGGGTATCGATGCCCGTGTCGTGAACACCAAAGCCGGCGCCTTCCAGCATCATGGCCACAAGGTTCTTGCCGATGTCGTGCAGGTCGCCGCGCACGGTGCCGATCACGACCTCGCCAACCGGCAGGATGCCCGACGCAGCCAGGATGGGGCGCAAAATGGCCATTCCGGCCTTCATGGCGCGTGCGGAGATCAGGACCTCGGGCACGTAGTACTGGTTGGTGCGGAACAGCTCGCCGACGACATCCATGCCCGGGATCATGCCGTCGTTGATGATCAACGAGGCTTCCACCCCTGCGTCGAGCGCCACGCGGACCGTATTGTCGACGGTCGCGGCGTCGCCGCGGATGATGGCGTTCCCAAGGTCCTTGAATGCTTGCTCGGTGTCGAAGCTGGACATCAACGCCCTTTCTTCAGGCCGGTCGACAGGACGCCGGACCCCGGCGCTGGTGCATCGCCGTCTCACGAGCGGCGATACTGGCGGGCGACGTCGCGCAACAACTACGGGGTAACTCTAGCAATTAACCGATGGGGTGACGGCGGAAATTTGCCAACAGCCGCCTGCGTCGTGCTGGCCAGCGGCAGCGCACACAAGCTGGCCGAGTTCCAGCGGATATTCGAAGGTTCGCCGGTCGGACTGCTTTCTCCACTGGATCTGGGCTGCCAATGCGAGGTGGATGAGACCGGCGCCACCTTCGCCGAAAACGCTCGCTTGAAAGCTGTGGCCTACGCAGACGCGTGCCGACGCTGGACCTTGGCCGACGACTCCGGCCTGGAGATCGACGCCCTGGATGGCGCTCCTGGCGTGCGGTCCAGCCGCTTCGCCGGACCCGCCGCAACTGACGACGACCGCAATGCACTGGTGCTTGAGTTGATGCGCGAGATTCCCGACGACCGGCGGACCGCCCGCTATCGCTGCGCGGTTTCGATTGCCGATCCAGACGGCGCTATCGAGTACGAGTCGGAGGCCACCGTGGAAGGAGTCATTGGCCACGCGCCGCGCGGCGCTGGCGGCTTTGGCTACGACCCGCTGTTCATCGTCGGCCCGGGCGCCACGACCATGGCGGAACTACCCGGCCAGGCCAAGGACGCGATCAGCCACCGCGGACAGGGCGGCCGCGCGGCTCGCGCGTATCTGGAACGCGTCCTGCGACCAGAGGATTCCTGAGCGCCGATGCTCGCTCGGCCAGGCGCCAGGGCGACGCACATGCGCCATCAACCTGCGGTGAGGCGACCTTTGCTAGGCTCGCAACCTTGATGATGAATGACACATCCGCCGCGCCGCCGCTTGCCGGCCGCACGGCGCTGGTAACTGGCGCAGGGTCTGGTTTCGGACGGGCGATCAGCCAACGACTGGCCCGCGACGGGGCTCGGGTGGGCCTGGCCGAACTCAACGTCGCGGCGGCCGAACAAACACGCGCCCTGATCGTGGCCGACGGCGGTGAGGCCCTGGCACTCCCGACCGACGTCACGGACTACGCCGCGGTGGAAGCCGCCGTGCAAGCCGTGACCGACCAGTGGGGCCGCCTGGACGTCATGGTCAACAACGCCGGCATCACGGTCCGTGAGAGTTTTCTGGACCTGACGATCGCCGGTTACGACAAGGTCATGGCGGTCAACCTCACCGGCGTGTTTCACGGCGTGCGCGCGGCGAGCCTGCAAATGAAGGCGCAGGGCGCCGGGGTGATTATCAACATGTCGTCCATCCGCGCCGATGTTGGCGGCTTCATCCACACCTCGTACTGCGCCTCCAAGGGCGGCGTGCGCATGCTCACCAAGGCGGCCGCCGTTGAGCTGGGCCCGTACGGCGTGCGCGTCTGTGCCATCGGTCCCGGCGTATCCGAGACACCCCTGACTGAGTCGCTCCTGGCCAGCAAGCAGGCGCTGGAGGACCAACTGGCTCGTATTCCGATGGGCCGCTTGGGCCAGCCCGAGGACATCGCCGAGGTCGCCGCGTTCCTGGCCTCCGACGACGCGGCCTACGTGACCGGCGCCACGCTGATCGTGGATGGCGGAGAGATGACGCACTGATGCGCCCGGTTGCCATTGTCACCGGCGCCGCGCACGGCATCGGACGCGCCTGCGTGGAACGCCTGGCGGCTGACGGCTATCGCGTCGTGGCGGCGGATGTGGACGCCGACGCCCTGTCCGGCTGGGTGGCACAGGCTGGGCTACGGGACGCCGTCGAAGCCAAAGTGTTGGACGTGGCTGACGTGGCCGCCGGCCAGGCCCTGGTGGCGGGCGCCGTGGCCGACCATGGGCGCGTGGACGCGCTGGCCAACGTGGCCGGATATACGAGGCGCCAGTCGCTCGAGGAGATCGATACCGAAACCTGGGACGACATGCTGGCCGTGCTGGTGCGTGGGCCGGTTTTCCTGACCCAGGCCGTTGCCGAGGACATGATTCGCCGAGGCGAGCCCGGCTCGATCGTGCAGGTCAGTTCCATTCGCTCCGAGTCGGCCGAGCCCGGCCAGGCGCACTATTGCTCCGCCAAGGGCGCGCTGCGAACCGTGACGCGCGCGATCGCGCAGGAGCTCGCCCCGCACCAGATCCGCGTCAACTGCGTTGGCCCCGGATTGACCGCTACCCGCATGACCGCCAACGTTCGCTCTAACCAGGAGTTGAACGCGCAGCGCAAGGCCACGGTTCCGCTGGGTCGCTACGCCGAGGCCAGCGAGATCGCGAGCTGCGTGGCCTTCTTGCTGTCCCCGCGCTCGGCCTACGTAACCGGCGCCACGTTGTACGCGGACGGCGGCTATCTCGCGGCGCTGGGCAAGACGCGCAAGTGGTGACCGTACGGGCGCGACGCCTCGTGCCGGTGGCCCAATCCTGACTCTCTAACCGCTGGCCGGTGTGATACTGGGGGCGTGAGCACCGCCCCGCGGGCGCCATTTCGCCCGTCCAGCCGGCGCGGCCAGAACTTCCTCGTGGATCGGGACGTGCAACGGCGCATCGCATCCGCGGCTGACCTGCCGCCCGGCTCGACCGTGGTTGAAATCGGGGCGGGAACCGGAAATTTGACGGACGCGCTGCTGGCGCACGACCTGCGCGTGATCGCCGTCGAAATCGAACACGTGTTGGTCGCCCGGCTGCGCGAGCGCTTTCGCAACCGAGACCACATCCGGATCGTGGCCGGCGACGCGCGGCGGCTCAACCTTCGGGAACTCGCTGCCGGCCCGTATCACGTCGTGGCGAATCTGCCGTACAGCGTGGGCACCCGCCTGGTCGTGAGCTTCGTCAGCGCCGCCGAGCCGCCGTGCAGCCTCACCGTGCTCTTGCAACGTGAAGTGGCGCGCCGCCTTACGGCCAAACCCGGCAACATGGCACTCCTGAGTGTCCTCGTGCAGTCGTACGCTGAAGCTCGATGCCTCTTCGACGTGCCGCCCGAGGCGTTTCGACCGCGCCCCAAAGTGGTCTCTACCCTGGTTAAAATTGACCCCATCCCCCGAGCTGCCATTGATGCCGCCGCCGCAAGCGCGCGGATCGCGATGGCGCGGCATGGTTTCGCTCAAACACGCAAGAAGCTGCGGAATTCCCTGGCCGCCGGGACCGCCCGGCGCGAGTCGGATGTTGGCGCGGCCCTCGAAGCCGCTGGGTTGGACCCTGGCCGACGACCGCAAGCGCTCGCGTTGAGCGAGTGGGATCAGGTCGTCGGTGCGCTGGTCACCGACCAGGCTGAACAGCCCGACGGGCGCGAGGCCGAATGAAGCGCTGGATGCGGCGCTGGAGCCGCCAGTCGGGTCCGTCCTTCAGACCCGGCCATCTGATTGTCGGGTTGGGTAACCCCGGGGCCGCCTATGCGAGTACACGCCACAATCTGGGCTTTGCGGTCTGCGACCGCCTCGCCATGCAGGGCCAAAGCCGCTGGCGTCCTACCCGCTTCCGCGCCGAAGTCTGGACGGGACAAATTGACGGCCTGGCCGTCGCGCTCTTGAAACCGCAAACATTCGTGAACGAGTCGGGGTCTGCCGTTCAGTCCGCGCTGCGGACATTCGGCCTCACCCCCGCGGATCTAATTGTGGTGCATGATGATCTCGATCTGGCGCTTGCCCGCGTCCGTGTCCGTCCGTCCGGCGGTAGCGGTGGCCACAACGGCATGCGCTCAATCATCCGTACCCTGGGAACCGACGCCGTCGCACGGGTGAAAATCGGTCTCGGGCGGCCACCCGTCGGAAGCGACCCCGCCGACTACGTGCTGGGTCGCTTCGCTTCCTCGGAGCTGCCCAGCGCCGACGCCGCCGTGGGGCGCGCCGCGGACGCGGTCCGCACCCTGCTGACAACAGACGTGAACTCGACCATGCAGCAATTCAATAAGTCCGATGGCGCTCACCGGCCTGCTTGACCTGTTGGCCGAGGAGCCAACCCTCGCCTCCGCCGCGGCGCGCGCGCTGGTGGGACCCTATCCGCTCACGGTCGAAGTCCGTGATGGGGTCAAGTCAGCGGTGGTCGGTCTCATCGGGCGACGGGCCAGCCAGCCGCTGATTGTCGTGACGGCCGAGGACGGCCGCGCGGCGGAACTGGCCCACGACATCGCCATGTGGACCGACGCACGTCCTGTGCTGCATTTCCCGGACCCGGACCAGCCGGCCTACTCAATGCTGGCTATCGGCGGCGAGGTGCTCGCCCAACGCGTTGCCGTACTCGGCCACCTCTCGCGCGCCGGCGAGTCGGACGTGTCGCCGGCGCCCATTGTCGTCGCCTCGGTGCGCGCGCTCTTGCGGCGTCTGGTGTCGCCCCACGAATTCCGCACCCACTTCTTGTCCGTGACGCCCGGGGCCGCGGCCGACCTGCCGGATGTCGTCCGCCGCCTGGCGGCGCTGGGCTACGAGCCAACCCCGCTCGTGGAGCGCCCCGGCGAATTCGCACACCGTGGCGGCATCGTGGATATCTTTCCGCCCGACGCCCGTTTGCCGGTTCGGGTTGATTTCTTCGGCGACGAGATCGAGTCGGTACGCCATTTCGACCCTGATACACAACGATCCCTGGGCCAGGCCAGCGACGTGCTGCTAACCCCGGCTACCGAAGTTCCGATTTGGCTGGGCGAGGCCGTCGCTGGACGGCTCCGCGAACTCGACCTGGAGTCGCTCCGCCCGGAGGACCGTGTCGTGTGGGCGCGCCACCTGGAACGGCTCGAAGGCAACGAGTACTTCGACGACGCTGCCTTCTACACCATGAGCCTGCTGCCCGACGCGGCGTCGCTGTTCACCTACGCGCCGGATGCTGTGGTCGTCGTCGACGAGCCCGACCAGATCGCCGCCGCCGCACGCGCCGCGGAGACGGCCGCGGCCGCCAATCGGGAGCGCCTCACCACCACTGGCGAGCTGCCGACCCGCTTCGGCTCGCCGCTGTTTCCGGCCGCCGAGATCATGCGAGACGTCGATGACGCGCAGGTGCGGTTGACCTACGTGCCCGGCCTGCCCGGCGAGGGCGGATCGGGTCGCGCCGTTGTTGACGGCTTCCAGGCTCAGCCGCCGTACGCCGGGCGACTGCAACGCATGGCCGAGGACCTGTTGGCCATGCGGGATGCCCGAGCCCGCATGTTGATCGTCAGTTACCAGGGCCGGCGCCTGCGGCACCTGCTGGCCGAGCAGGGCGTGGTCGCCGAGGTGCTGGAGGGTCTGAATGAGCCGCCGCGCGCGGGGTCGGTGACCATCATCGCCGGCACGCTGGCGGAAGGCTGGCGGCACGGTCCGTCTGATCTGGTGCTCATCAGCGACGCCGAGCTCTTTGGTCGCAAGCGCATCCGCCGTATTCGGCGCGGCGCGCGCGGCGTGGACCGCTCCTTCCTGGCTGACCTGGAAAAAGGCGACTACGTCGTGCATGTCGAGCACGGCGTGGGTCAGTTCGAGGGCATCGTCCAGATGAGCGAAGGCTCGGGCGAACGCGAGTACCTGGCGATCAGCTATGCGGGCCAGGACCGCCTCTACGTGCCGGTGGACCAGATCGGCCGCGTGCAGAAGTACGTCGGCATGAGCGAGCGCGCACCCAAGCTCAGCCGGTTGGGCACGGCCGACTGGACGCGTGCCAAGAAGAAGGCCCAGCAGTCGGCGGAGGAAATTGCCGCTGAGTTGCTGGACATCTACGCCGCCCGCGAACTGGCCAAGGGCTACGCCTTTCCCGCCGATTCGGCCTGGCAGCACGAGTTCGACGAGAAGTTTCCCTTCATCGAGACGCCCGACCAACTCGAGGCCATCAACGACGCCAAGGCCGACATGGAGCGCGCGCGTCCGATGGACCGGTTGATTGCCGGGGACGTGGGATACGGGAAGACCGAGGTCGCATTGCGCGCCGTCTTCAAGGCCGCGATGACGGGCAAGCAGGTCGCAATTCTCGTGCCGACCACCGTGTTGGCTCAACAGCACTACGACACCTTTGCCTTTCGCATGCGCGACTACCCGCTGCGCGTGGAACTCCTCAGCCGCTTCCGTGCGCGTCCCGAGCAAGCTGAGGTCATCGCGGGCTTGGCTTCGGGGGACATCAACGTGGTCGTCGGCACCCACCGCCTGCTCCAGAAGGACGTGAAGTTCACCGACCTTGGTCTGGTCGTCGTCGACGAGGAACAGCGCTTTGGCGTCAAGCAAAAGGAGCGCTTTAAAGACCTCCGGCGCGATGTGGACGTTCTCACGCTCACGGCCACCCCGATTCCGCGAACGCTGCACATGGCCCTGAGCGGCCTGCGTGAGATCAGCGTGATCGAGTCGCCGCCCGAGCGGCGGCTGGCGGTCAAGACCTACGTGGCCGGATACAGCGACGCCATCGCTGCCGACGCCATTCGTCGTGAACTGGCGCGTGGCGGTCAGGTGTACTTCCTGCATAACCGCATCCAGACCATCCGCACGTGGGAAGAGCGGCTGCGGAATCTGCTGCCCAATGTCGAAATCGTCGTGGGCCACGGCCAGATGCCGCCGCGCGATCTGGAGGAGGTGATGTATCGCTTCGCCCGCGGCGACGCTCAGGTCCTGCTCTCCACCGCGATCATCGAGAACGGTCTGGATATCCCCAACGTCAACACCATCATCGTCAATGACGCCTGGCGGTTTGGCTTGGCGCAGCTCTACCAGTTGCGCGGTCGGGTTGGGCGCAGTACCACCCAGGCCTATGCCTATCTCCTCTACCATCGGAACCACACCCTGACCGAGGAGGCCCAGAAGCGTCTGCAAACGATTCTGGAGGCTTCGGAACTCGGCGCCGGGTTTCGTATCGCCTTGCGCGACCTGGAAATTCGAGGCGCGGGGAGCCTGCTGGGCGCCGAGCAGCACGGCCACGTCACCACGGTCGGCTTCGACCTTTACACCCGCATGTTGGCGGCGACCGTGGACCGGCTGCGTGGCAAAGAGCCTGACGAGCCCGACCTCGATCCGCGCGCCGTGGTGGACCTGCCGCTGGCTGCCTACCTGCCGGATGACTACATGGGAACGTACGCGGCCAAGATTCGCGAATATCAACGCCTTGCCCGGCTGCAAACGATCGCGGAAGTCGAGGAGGCGATCGCCGACATTCGTGACCGCTTCGGCGACTTGCCCGACCCGGTGGGCAACCTGGCCTACCTGCTGCGCGTCAAAGCACGCGCCATCGCGCTTGAGATTCCCAGCATTACGGTCTACG
The DNA here is from genome assembly GCA_047516685.1 of Chloroflexota bacterium. Taxonomy (GTDB): domain Bacteria; phylum Chloroflexota; class UBA11872; order UBA11872; family UBA11872; genus UBA11872. Next base: position 25,650 of record JAKZUJ010000245.1, read on the forward strand.
GACGCGAACTCATCATCCGCGTGCCCTCCAGCCTGCAGGTCAGCCGGGGCGTGCTCCTGAAAGAAATCGGGCGCGGCGCTCGCCGCGGCCAACAGGGCCTCATCTGGCCCAACTTCCAGCGGGACCGCGAATGGCAGAACAAGCTCCTGGCCTTTCTGGACGCGCTCCTCCGCTGGCACGACCACGCCGAAGCGCCCCACACGCCGGCTGCGGCGGCAGCCCCACATGCGTAAACGAGTCCGGAGGACCTAAGACATTTCCGAGGTGACCCGTGTCGTGGAAGCCGAATGGCTGACGGGTTCGCTGCGCCCCCGCCGATCGCGGATCCCACTTGTCGACGGCCGCAACCCACGCTGGAGTCCACGGCGCACGTGCCCCCTTGGGAGCATCCGGCATGGACAGCCGCCTCCTCGCTGCCGACAATCGCCGACCACTTGGCAACCACGAGGGCGCAATGAAGCTCGGCTACTTCCACAACGGGCACTTTCCGCCAATCGAGTTCGAGGACTTTGTTCGCTGGGGCGCGGCCAACGGCTACCAGGCCATTGACGTTCCGCTGTTCGAACCGAACGTCCGCGCCATTTGCGACCGCCACGGTCTGGAGCCGACTTCAACCGTCGGCATGGTCTGCCAGCCGATTGCGACAGATCCCGAACAGCGTGCGGAGGAAGTGGCCCAGGCTGGGCGAGCACTCGACTACGCCGCCGCCGAACACATCCCCAATGTCTGGCTTGGCCACGAAATGGCGCCCGACCTGGGCTTCGACGAGAACGTCCGCCTGTTCGCGGAGGGCGTGGCCCCGGTCCTGGATCACGCGCAACGCGTGGGCGTTCGCCTGGTCATGGAGAATTGGGCCAATGGCGGCCGCAATCTGGCCTATGCCCCGGCGCACTGGGCCGCGATCTTTGACGCCGTGCCCCATCCCGCGCTGGGGCTGTGCCCCGATCCGTCTCATCTGGCCTGGCTGGGGATCGACTACCTGCGCGCGGTGCGCGAGTTCGGCTCACGCGTCTACCACGCCCACGCCAAGGACACCGAGTTCTTGCCGGACACCCTCTATCAGTTCGGCGTGATCGGTACGGAACGCGGACGCGTCGGCCAGGGCACCTACCGCTTCCGCATCCCGGGATTCGGCGTCGTCGACTGGCCGGGATACATCACCGCGCTGCTGGAGGTCGGCTACAACGGCGCGCTGGTCGTCGAGCACGAGGATGCCTTCTGGAGCTCCAAAACCGACGCACAGCACGCGCTCAACGGCCTCGTGCTGGCCCAGCGCTTCCTGTCGCCGCTTTTGGTCTGATCTGCTGCGAAACGCGAAAGGTTTGCTGCCGTCTGGCCGTCGGAAGCATGGCGCCGGCTCGCCCCGCCGCTCCGGCGCTTGACATGACGCCTTATGCTGATCGCCCAATACCTGAGCACTTGCCAGCCCCCGCCCACTACCCCTGACCAATGGCCCCTCGTCGCCGCGCCACGCGGCAAGACTCCGACGCGAACACGCTCGTGATCGTGGAATCGCCTGCCAAGGCGCGCACGATCACGCGCTTCCTGGGCGATGGCTACACCGTGGCCTCGTCCGTCGGTCACATCCGCGACCTGCCGGCGAGCGCCGCCGAGGTTCCCAAGAAACTCAAGGGCAAGAGCTGGGCGACCTTGGCGGTTGACGTGGACGAGGGCTTCCGGCCTGTTTACATAATCCCAACGGACAAGAAGCGTGTCGTTGCCGAACTGCGGCGCGAACTCAAGGGCGCCGGCCAGGTCCTGTTGGCGACCGACGAAGACCGCGAAGGCGAAGCCATCGCCTGGCACCTGGTGGAAGTGCTAAAGCCGAAAACGCCGGTGCGGCGGCTGGTGTTTCACGAGATCACCCGCTCCGCCATCACCGAAGCGCTGGCGCATACGCGCGAGATTGACCAGCGGCTGGTCCAGGCGCAGGAGTCGCGCCGCGTCCTGGACCGCCTGATCGGCTACCTCGTCTCGCCGGTGCTCTGGAAAAAGGTCGGCAGCGGCCTCTCGGCGGGACGCGTGCAGACGCCCGCGCTCTGGCTGATCGTGCAGCGCGAACGTGAGCGCATGGCCTTCGTGTCCGCGGCCTACTGCATCCCCACCGCCACACTCGGACCGCCCGGCGGCGCCGACGACACCTTTGAGGCCCGCCTCCTGAGCCTGGCTGGCCGAAACCTGGCGACCGCGGCCGACTTCGACCCCGACACGGGCCAGCTCAAGACCGACAGCACGGCTCAATTGCTGCACGAGGCCGATGCCCAACGCGTGATCCAGACGCTGTCCGCCGCACCCTTCCAAGTAACGGACGTCATCAAGCGCCCGCGCACCCGCCGCCCCCAACCGCCCTTCATCACGTCCAGCCTCCAGCGCGCCGCCTCGACTCGTCTTCGCTTCTCCCCGCGCCAAACCATGCGCGTGGCGCAGCAGCTCTACGAGAGCGGCTACATCACCTATATGCGCACCGATTCCCCGACACTGTCGGCGCAGGCGACCACGGCGGCGCGAGCCGCGGTTCGTGCCGAGGTGCCAACGGGTCGCGAAGCCGACTACCTGCCGGAGAGTCCGCGGCGCTACAGCGCCGGCTCGGCCCGGGCCCAGGAGGCCCACGAGGCCATCAGGCCGGCCGGCGAGAGCTTTCGCCACCCCACTGACCTCGGGTCTGACGTGGACGCCGACGGCCGCCGCCTCTACAAGCTGATCTGGCAACGAACCCTGGCCTCGCAGATGCAAGACGCGCAATTCGAGCAGACGCGCGTGCATGTTGCGGCCGACGCTGGTAACGACGGAACCGCCGTCTTCCAGGCCAACGGTCAGATCGTTGTCTTCGATGGCTTTCTGCGCATCTACGCGGGCGAGCGCAGCCGTGACAGCCTGCTGCCCGCGATGGATGAGGGCGACCCGCTCCAGGTCCACGCCATAGACGCAGGCCGACGCGACACGCGTCCGCCTGATCGCTGGACCGAAGCCAGCCTGATCCGCGAACTTGAGCGGCTTGGGATCGGACGCCCCTCCACGTACGCCGCGATTCTTGAGACCGTCCAGGGCAAGTACGTGGAGCGCACGGACGGCGCGCTCGTGCCGCGCTGGCACGCGCTTGCCGTGATCCAGTTGCTGGAGTCGCACTTCCCCGAGCTTGTAGACGCCGGCTTCACCGCTCGCATGGAAGGCGGGTTGGACCGAGTCGCGGACGGCTCGCTCAACCCGCTGCCCTGGCTGTCGGCCTTTTACTTCGGCGCGGACGCTGAAGCGTCGAACGGCGGTGACGGGATGCTGCTCGACGGCCTCCGCCAGCGGGTTGAGGCGAGTGGGGAAGCAATTGACGCGCGCTCGGTCTGCACCATCCCGCTGCCTAAAGCCGACGGCTCGTCGATTTCCGTTCGAATCGGTCGCTACGGTCCCTACGTGGAGTCGCTGGAAGGCGGCGCGCGCGCGCAGATTCCGGAAGATCTGGCTCCTGACCAGTTGACCACTGAACTCGCCGCCGGCTTGCTGGCCAAGGCGGCTGGCGGCGACGAGCCGCTCGGCGCCGACCCGGACTCCGGGCAATCCGTGTTCCTCAAGTCCGGCCGGCTCGGGCCATACCTCCAGCTCGGCGATAGTCAAGGCAGTGGCCGCAAGCGACCGAAAACGGCCAGCGTCTGGCCGATGTACGAGCCTGAAACCGTCACACTCGAGCAGGCGCTGGACATGCTGGACTACCCGAAGACGCTCGGCGCCCACCCTGAGAGTGGCTCGCCGGTTGCCGTGCAGGACGGCCCCTACGGGCCCTACGTCAAGTGCGGCAAGGAATCCCGCAGCCTGCCGGGCGCAGGCGCAGAGCGTTACGCCAAGCTGGCGTCCATCGAACTCGCGGAGGCTCTCGAGTTGATAAACGCGCCGCGGAAACCACGCGGCCGCACTACGGCCGCCGCCCTGGCTGAACTTGGTGCGCACCCCACCTCCGGCGCAGCCATCACCGTTCGCGACGGACGCTACGGTCCCTACGTCACCGACGGCGAACTCAACGCCAGCCTTCCCAGGGGCAGTGATCCCTCGGACGTTACGCTCGACGCGGCGGTAGCCCTGCTCGCCGCTCGTGCCGAGCGCGTGGCGAGGCAGGGCGGCAAACGCCGTCGCCCAACCGCGAGACGGCGTCGTACGCGCTGATCGCGCCCGCACGCGCGGCGTGCGATATGCTTGGCGCACGCTTGATTAATTCGGGCGAATACACACGTTGCCTGACGCCCTCGGATCCTGCCGCGACACGCGGTCCCTCGGGCGAATGACGGCAGCGGAGGATACGTAAGGACAAGAGAGGCAGAGACGCAATGCCAGTAGCCTCCATGCGAGACCTGCTCGCCGCAGGCGTGCACTTCGGCCACCGAACGCCCCGTTGGAACCCCAAGATGGCGCCGTTCATCTTTGGCGCGCGCGGCGGTGTGCACATCATCGATCTTCAGCACACCGTGCGGGCGCTTGACCGCGCCACCGCCTTTTTGCGGGCCACGGCCGCCAGCGGCGGCGAAGTTATTTTCGTCGGCACCAAGCGCCAGGCGCAGGAAGTGGTCCAGGAGCAGGCGGAACGCTGCGGCGCCCACTACGTCCAGCAACGCTGGCTCGGCGGCACGCTCACCAATTTCGAGACGCTGCGCACGCGATTGCAGCGGCTTCGCGAGCTCGAGGCACGTGAAGCGGCGGGCGACTTCGACACCCTCTCCAAGAAAGATGCACAACGCCTGCGTGTCGAACTGGCCCGGCTCACCAAGAAAATGGGCGGCATCAAGCACATGTCCCGGTTGCCTACCGCCTTGTTCATCATCGACCCCAAGCGTGAATCCAATGCGATCACCGAAGCGCGCAAGGTCGAAGTCCCAATCGCCGCCATCGTCGACACAAACTGCGACCCCGAAATGGTCGACTACGTGATTCCCGGCAATGACGACGCGATCCGCTCGATAGCCGCCGTGACCGCCGTGGTGGCTGACGCCGTGCTTGCGGGTAAGGATGAATTCAGAAACCGCCAGGCCGAGCGCGAAACTCGACTCGCACTTGAAGCTCAGGCCGCCCTGGCCGCCGCCGCCAAGGCTGAGGCCGCCGGCGACACGACCAACGACATTGAGGCTGCCATGCTGGCTGCGGCCAGCGAAGCCGGCGCCGCGCCGCCGGACGCTGCGCGGACCGCTGGGGCTTCCTCGGTGGGCGCCGCGACTACCGGTGACGCGCAGAGCGCGCCCCAGGGCCGTCGAAAATCCACGCCCCAGGCGCGTGGTGGCCGCCGCCGACCTGGCGGCCGGGCCACTGCTCGGTCGGCCGGGACAGGCGCTCGTCCCCGAGGCCGGGCCAGACCTGGCCAGCGCGCACCAGGATCGCCCGGCGGAAGCCGCGGCAATAGTCAGAACGACTAAGGGAACATCGCGCATGCTGCAAAAAGCCTCCGTGGCCGATATTCGCTCCATCCGAGCCGACACCGGCGCGGGTGTCATGGATATCAAGCGCGCCATCGAAGACGCTGACGGCGACCTGGACAAAGCGCGAGAACTTCTGAGCCAACGCGGCTCACAGTTCTCCGCCACGCGTGCCGAGCGCGAAACCAAGGAGGGTCTGGTTACGGCCTACGTCCACCCCGGACGTCCGTTGGGCGCTCTCCTGGAGCTCAACTGCGAGACCGACTTCGTGGCCCGCACCAACGACTTCACCACGCTCGCCCGAGACATCGCCATGCACATCGCGGCTATGGCTCCAACCCGAATCAACGACGCCGCTCAACCGGATCAGGACGACGATGGCCCGGCCCTGCTGACCCAGCCGTGGTTCCGTGACGGATCGGAGACGGTGGAACAGGTCATCCAAGCTGCGGCAGCCAAGCTGGGTGAAAACATCCAGGTCGGACGCTTCAGCCGCTTCGAAATCTAACGCACGTACTGCCCCGACTCGAACTGGAGGGCCGATGGCGAGACCTGGCCTGAAGTACCGTCGCGTACTTCTGAAAATCGGCGGCGAGTCCCTGGCGGGGAAGCGCGCGTATGGGATCGACCGTACGGCCGTACAAGAAATGGCCGCGCGTATTGTCGAGGCGCTTGCGTTGGGCGTCGAACTGGCCGTGGTGGTGGGCGGCGGTAACTTCTGGCGCGGCGGCGAGCACGCCGACATGAACCGCGCGTCCGCGGACTACATAGGAATGCTCGGGACCGTCATGAATGCCATGGCGCTCCAGGAAGCGATTGAGCGTCTCGACGTACCGACCCGCGTGCAAACCGCCATTGAAATGCGGGAAGTGGCCGAGCCCTACATCCGTCGCAAGGCCATGGCCCACCTGGAAGCTGGTCGGCTGGTGATCTTTGCCGCCGGCACCGGCAATCCCTACTTCACCACCGACACGGCCGGCGCCTTACGCGCAATGGAAATCGGCGCCGAAGCTCTGCTCAAGGCCACCAAAGTGGACGGCGCGTACACTGACGACCCAATGACGAACCCTGACGCGACCCGAATCGAACGCATCACCTACCTTGAGGCCCTCAACAACGGGCTGAAGATCCTGGACGCCACCGCGTTCAGTCTCTGCATGGATAACAACCTGCCCATCATCGTCTTCCGGCTGGAGGATGAAGGCAGCCTGGCACGCATTCTGGCGGGGGACCAGGTCGGAACCCTGGTGGCGGCCTGAACGAGCCATGATCGACGAATTCATGCTGGACGGCGAGCGGCGAATGGGACAGGCCGTAGCGCACTTTCGCCACGAACTGGCGGGAATCCGAACCGGGCGGGCATCGCCGGCGCTGATCGAAGACCTCAGCGTGCCCTACTACGGCCAGCCGACCCCGCTCAAGCAGATCGCGGGCATCTCGGTGCCCGAGGCGCGTCTACTGGTGGTTCAGCCGTGGGACAAAGCCGCGCTGCCGGACATTGAGCGCGCGCTGATCTCGTCGGATCTCGGCATTACGCCGTCGAATGACGGCAATGTGATTCACCTGCCAATTCCGCAACTCAGCGAAGACCGCCGCCGCGATCTGGTGCGTATCGTCCGTCAGCGCGCCGAAGACTCCAAAGTCGCCGTCCGTAACGTGCGGCGGGACGTGCACGACGACCTGCGCGAGCTGGTACGTGAAAAAGAGGCTTCACGAGATGACCTCCACCGCTCGGAGTCGCGCCTGCAAGACGTAACGGACAAGCACGTCGCGGCGATAGATGAAGTGAGCCGACAGAAGGAAGCCGAGGTGATGCAGGTCTGAGCGGTGATCCCGGAAGAGTGCCGGCCCATGTGGCCATCATCATGGATGGCAACGGCCGCTGGGCGCAGCGCCGCGGCTTGGAACGTCAGGCCGGCCACCGCGAAGGCGCCCGCCGGGTGCGGGACATTGCCTCCGCCTGCATTGACTTTGGCATCGATGTCCTGACGGTCTACGCCTTTTCCACCGAAAACTGGGACCGGCCGGCGGACGAAGTCAGTTTCCTGATGGACCTGATCCCAGAGCGCCTCGAAGCTGAGAGGTCCATGATCTTCGAGCAGCACGTGCGCATTCGTGTCCTCGGTGAAGTCGAGACTCTTCCACTCATCGACCGCGTGGCGGTTCAGGACATCATGCGCCAGACCGCCAGCCACGAGGTCTTGGACCTCAACATCGCCTTCAACTACGGAGGTCGCGCGGAAATCGTCCGCGCCGTGCGCAACCTGATTCGGGACGGCGTTCGCCCGGAAGACGTGACCGAAAACCTGGTAAGCGGGGCCATGTACACCGCTGGTCAGCCCGATCCCGACTTACTGATCCGGACCGGCGGCGATCAGCGGTCCAGCAATTTCCTGGTCTGGCAGACGACCTATAGCGAGTTCTACTTTTCGCCCACCCTGTGGCCTGACTTCACCAGGGAAGCGTTCGAGGAGGCGCTGGCCGACTTCGCGTCGCGCAGGCGACGCTTCGGGCGAGTTCCGGTGGCCGCGCCGGGCGCGGCGAGCGACGCCTGACGCCGCTGGCTCTTCGAGTCGCGAGCGCTCTGGTCCTCGCGCCAGCCATCCTGGCGCTCGCCTGGTGGCATCCCGTGGCGCTGGCCGTGCCCATGGCGCTGGCGGCGTCTCTCATCGCCTTCGAAATAGGGTCGATGTACGCGGCCAGCGGCCTCAGGGTGTCTCGTGGCGCGGGCGCCCTCCTGGCCGCCGCGTTGGTGGCTCGATGGGCCTTCACGGCGGAGCAGCAGCCGTGGGCCGATCTGGCCCTGGGCCTGATCGCCGCCTATACCCTGCTGCGCCAGCTCTGGCACCCGCGCATGTACGGGCGCTTCACCAGCTGGGGACTGGCGGTCGCCTCGGCGGTCTACGCCGGCGGCCTGCTGGGATTCCTCGTCTTGCTGCGGGCGCTGCCAAACGGCTTCTGGTGGGTGGCGCTGGCCCTGGCCGTCACCTGGGCGTATGACACCTTCGGGTACATCGTGGGACGAAGCCTCGGTCGGCGCGGCTTTATGACCCACATCTCACCACGCAAGACCTGGGAAGGCGTGGCCGGCGGCCTGCTGGCGGCCATCATCGTCGTCGGCGCCTTTGCGCCGGTCCTCGGGTACGCCTGGTGGTTCGCGATTCCCTTAGGATTCCTATGGAGCCTTGCCGCGCAAGCGGGCGATCTGGTGGCGTCGATGCTCAAGCGAGATACAGGGCAGAAGGATTCCGGCCGGCTGATTCCCGGGCACGGCGGAATGCTGGACCGGCTCGATGCGCTGCTGTTCGTGGCGCCCGCCGTATTCGCATTCGCCCGGCTGGCGGCCTGATGTCCGCCACGTCGTCTGGCCCCACTTCCGCACGCAAGCGCGTGGTGATCCTGGGGTCCACCGGTTCCATCGGCGTGCAGACGCTTGATGTCGTGCGCGCCCATCCGGATCGGTTCGAGATTCTCGGACTGGCCTGCGGCTCGAACTGCGAATTGCTCTATCGGCAAATCCGCGAGTTCCGCGTACCGCTGGGCTGTGTCCGCGACCTCGACCCGGCCGCTGGCGCGTGGCCCGCCGGCACTGAACGCCTTCCCAGTCCCGACGGCATGGCCGACATGGCGGGGCTGCCCGAGGCCGACATTGTGGTCGTCGCGACCGTGGGCGATGCCGGGTTTCGGCCCACCGAGAGCGCGCTCCGCGCCGGCAACGACGTTGCCCTGGCCAGCAAGGAAATGCTGGTGATGGGTGGCGGACTCTTCCGAACGCTCGCCGATGCATCCGGCGCCGCCATTCTGCCCATCGACAGCGAACACAGCGCCATTTGGCAGTGCCTGGCCGGAGAGGCGCCCGAAAGCGTTCGCCGACTCATTCTCACGGCCTCCGGGGGGCCGTTTCGCACGTGGGAATTGCCCGACATTCGAACCGCCACGGCCAAGGAAGCGCTTGAACATCCAAACTGGGACATGGGCGCCAAGATCACCGTCGACTCGGCCAGCCTGCTCAACAAGGGGCTTGAGATCATTGAGGCTCACTGGCTGTTCCAGGTGCCCTATTCGGCAATTAGTGTGATCGTTCATCCCGAATCGATCGTGCATTCCATGGTTGAATTTCATGACGGCTCGATAAAGGCCCAACTTGGAGTGCCGGACATGCGCCTGCCGATCCAATACGCCATCGGCTTCCCCGAGCGACTGCCCCAGGCCCACGCGCCGCTGGACCTGCGCGAATTGTCGCGCCTGACCTTCGAGCAGCCGGACGAGCGCCGCTTCCCGCTGCTTGCCGCCGCGCGCGCCGCGGGTGCGGCGGGCGGAACCGCGCCCGCTACGCTCTGCGGCGCGGATGATGCCGCGACGGCCTGGTTCATCGACGGGGGCGGCCCGTTTGGCAAGATGACCGACGCCATCCAGGACGCCATGGATACCATTCACCCGGCGCCGCTTGACCACCTGGATGCAGCGTTGGCCGCGCACCGGCGTGGGTTCGACTTCGTTCAGGCGCGCCTGGCCGAGGCATGAACCCCATCGCGGCCCTCCTCAACAGCGAGGCGGGCCTGCTGGTCACGCTCCCGCTGGCGCTCGGTCTTCTGAGCGTCATCGTGTTCGTGCACGAACTCGGTCACTTCTACGCCGCGCGCCGTTTCGGCATCCACGTCAAAGAGTTCGCCATCGGCTTCCCGCCGCGTCTGAAGTCAATCCTCCGGGGCGGGAATGCGTACGCCGCGCTTCCTCTTACGCAGGACCCGATCAATCTGGACGGTCGCCTGGTTCGCCTGTGGAGCGGCGATCCGGCGTCAAACCTCGCCAGATCAATCGTCGTCCTGGACGGCGAAGGCGCTTACCTGCGGGCTGACGCCGCACACGCGGTCGCGAGTTCAGCTGCCGGACTCGTCGTCGCTGATCCCCTGTCCATCGAAGACGCGACCGACCTTGCGGCAATGACCATTCCGGTGGTCGGCGTCAGCCGTACCGACGCGGCGGACATGCTCACCGACGCCGCCGGCCGCGAAGCCGCCATCGAAACGCGTCGAAATGCGGACGGCCAAACCGAGACGCGCGTGCGCATTGGCGCAACGCGGTTTGCCGTGAACATGGTGCCGCTGGGCGGTTACGTTCGCATGACTGGCGAGAGCGACGAGTTCGACGCGCCAGGCAGCTTCACGACCCGTCCGGCCTGGCAGCGCGGGCTCGTTCTATTGGCCGGACCGCTGATGAACGTGCTGCTTGCACCCTTGTTGTTCCTGGTTGCGGCAATGATTTCAGACGTAACCGGCAGCTCGGTTGCTGGTGTCGTCCCAGACTCGCCGGCCGCCCAGGCTGGCCTGCGCGAGGGCGATCTGCTGCTGCGCATTGGCGAGCGCGACATCGTCTCGCCAGGCGACGTGCGAGCCGCCGTGGGGATGTACGCGGGCCAGGAAGTGACCATCGTTGTCGAGCGGAACGAGGCTGAGCACGCCGTCCGCGTTACGCCCCGCCTGAATCCGCCCCCGGGCCAGGGCGCGTTGGGAATCCAGTTGCGGGCGGTTGTCGGTCCCGCCCCGCTGCACACCGCCGCCCCACGCGCCCTGCAGCGCACCTGGGACGCCCTGCTCCTGCTCCCGCGAGTGATTGGAGAGGCGGTGGCCGGTGTCCAGCCGCTGGAGCTGGCCGGTCCCGTGGGAATCGTTCAAACCGTGGGCGTCGCGGCCCGGCAGGGACCCGAAATCGTGTTTATCCTGGCCGCCTTCCTCACCGCGCAGATTGGCCTGCTCAACCTGGCTCCCTGGCCGGGGTTGGACGGGGGACGGCTGATCTTCGTTGTGGTCGAACTTCTGACGGGACGCCGCGTGCCGCCGCGTCGCGAAGCCGCGTTTCACTTCGTGGGCATCGTCCTGCTGCTCACGTTGGTGCTTTTCATCACCGTGGGCGACGTGCAGCGGATTGCCGGGACCTAAGCACCTCCGCCCCGATCCCGTCTTTCCGCCAAGCCTGTCCCCGCGCAGGCGGGAAGCGGGAATCCATCTGCTGCCCTCCACCGCCCCAATCCCCGAACCGGGCACATTCGATCCCCGCCCCTCCGCCCAACACCCAGATCCCACGCTCAACTATCCACGACTCACTGCCGCCCCATCGCCTGGCCAACCAAGTGCGCCGCGCCCTGGTTTCCGCCGGCGTTCCGACGCTTCGCGCGCGTTGACCAAGGCTCGCCCTCGCGCTCGAGGGCGCCGCGTGGTCTTACGTGCCGAGGAGGCGCCGTCCATTTACGTCAGAGCCGTGCGGAGCGCCGCCGCCAACGTGGTTTCGCACAGCGGCGCTCACTGGTCAGCGACCTGGAAGTTGATTTGATGCCAGCCCTCGGCGCCGTTCGGCGCTGGTGGCCTGGGACCCTCGGCTTGCAGCTCGCCGTTGGCGTCGATCGCGCGCACCCTGGCAACGTGCGGGCCCGGGGTGGCCTCCCACTCGGATAGCCACTGCACCCAGGTGTGCTGGCTGATCGGCAAGGCGAGCC
>JAKZUJ010000246.1:0-3645 GCA_047516685.1 Chloroflexota bacterium
TCTGGGCGTGCTTATTCACGAAGCGCTGGCCGAGCGGGCCAGCCAGGGCCGGCGTGTTCCCTTGCCGCCCCTGTTCGCTGTCGTAACGACGGCGGTGCTGGGGGTGCTGGACGAGTGCATCCAGTGGTTTCTGCCGAACCGGGTCTTCGACCCACTGGACATCCTGTTCAACCTGTTGGCGGGGACAGTGTCGATCGGAGCCGTGGTCTCGCTGGCGTGGGCGCGACGGCGGGTGACGAGGGCCGACGGGTAGGGTCGGCCATGCCCTTCTTTTCGTCCAAGCGGGAGCGGCGGCTGTGGCTGTGGTCGCTGGCGGTCGTGCTGGCGATCTACGCCACGCTCGGCCTGACTGGGACGCTGGCCGAGGCGCTGCGCGAGTTCGGCCTGCTGAACGCCGCCGTTTTCTTTCTGCTCGGCATGTTCCTGGTGGGGGCGACGATCGTTACGCAGGGGATCAAGATTCGGCCCGGCGGGACCGAGCTGGCCGTGGCGCTGGGCGTGGCGGCCGCCTACCTGATGGTGTTCACCCGGATGGCGATTCTGGAGGAGCGCACGCACCTGATCGAGTACGGCGTGCTGGGTGTGTTTATTCACGAAGCGCTTACCGAGCGCGCAAGCCAGGGGCATCGTGCTCCCATCCCGCCCGTGCTGGCCGTCCTGGCGACAGCGGCGCTGGGCGTGATCGACGAGGGCATTCAGTGGTTGCTGCCCAACCGCGTCTTTGACCCACAGGACATCCTGTTCAACATGCTGGCTGGGACGATGGCGGTAAGCGCCGTTGTCTCGCTGGCGTGGGCGCGGCGGCGGACATCGAGACGCAGCAGATAGCCGGCGACTCGTTCTAGTCGGTGGACAGGTGGTCCAGGGCGGTCTGGAGCGCGACTTGGGGCGGACACCAGTGGGTGGGGAGTTGGTGACGGAACCAGGTGCGCTGGCGGCGGGCGTACTGGCGGGTGCGGGTGGTGGTGCGCTTGATGGCCTCGGGCAGCGATAGTTCACTGTCCAGGTAGGCCAGCGCTTCGGCATAGCCCACGCCGCTCAGGGCGGGGAGGCTGCGGTCGAAGTCCCGGTCGCGGAGCCGGCGCGCTTCGTCCAGCAGGCCGTTCTCGAACATGTGGGCGGTGCGTTGGGCGATCCGTTCGGCCAGCGTCGGCGGATCAACCTGCAAGCCCAGGACGTAGGCCGGAATGGGCCTGGCGTCGGCGGGCTGGGTGTTCTCCGGACTGTCGCGGCTCTGCGTCTCGGCGATTTCGAGCGCGCGGATGAGTCGTCGGGGATTGTTGAGGTCTATGGCAGCGGCGCGTTGTGGATCGATAGCGCGCAGACGTTCGATCAGCGGTTCCTGTCCTTCGATCTCCAGTTCGCGGGTGAGGCGGCGTCGTAGTTCGGGGTCAGGCGGCGTGCTACCCAGCGGCGAAGCGGTCAGCAGCGCCTTGATGTAGAAGCCGGTACCGCCGACGACGACCGGACGCGCTCCGCGCGCCTCGATGTCGTCGATGGCGGCACGCGCCATCCGGGCGAACCGGTGCGCGCTGAAGGGCTCGCCGGGGTCGGCCACGTCGATAAGGTAATGGGGGACGCGCGACCGCTGCGCCGGCGTGGGCTTGGCGGTTCCCACGTCGAGTCCACGGTAGACCTGCCGCGAGTCGGCGGAGACGACTTCGATGGGCACGCGCTCCGCCAGTTGCAGCGCCAGGCCGGTCTTGCCGCTGGCGGTGGGTCCGGCGATAACCAGCAGCGGCGGTCGTGGGCTTTCGTGCGTTGTGGGCAGCAAAGTCCCTCACCCCCGGATCACGTCCGGGGCAGGCTCCAGCCTTTGAATGTTCCCAGGGCCCTGGAACATACAAGGGGGACGGTGGGCTGGGGGTTGGGGGACGAACGGGGTGGTGGTTCGACTCGGCCCTCCGAAGACTGCGGGCCGGCCCTTCGGCAAGCTCAGGACAGGCTCACCACGAACGGGGGGGGTGGGCTGGCTCACCATGAACGGGGGGCGTCGCGGAAGGAGGTGGGGCAAAGGGACGGTTTCGGGCCGCGTGGCGGTCGTAGAGCACTTTCGAGTCTTCGAGCATGGAGTTGGGGTTGGGGCGGTGCTTGGCGAACGTTTGGTGGGAACGGATTAGGAGGTCGGCGGGGCGGTGGAAGCGGTCGGCGATGGTTGCGTGGATGGGGTTGGCGGGGCGGGGTGGTTGGACGATTTGGACGTGTTCCCGGTGATCGAGGGTCCCAGGCTGCACGCAGCCTGGGCCACATGGCGCGCAGCCTGGGGCACCGCTGCGGTCAGGCATTGAATCCAGCCCCTCGCGATACCATGGGCGGCGTCCCAGCCTTCACGCAGGTCCTGTTGTCCGCATGACCCCGGCCGAATCCGTAGACGCGCCGCCTGCTGCAAAATCAGCGCCGTACAGCCACCTGCAGGCGGTGTTGGCGGCAGGTGAGTTTGCCGTGACGTGCGAGCTTGGACCGCCGCGGGCGCCGGACGCCGCCGACGTGCGGAAGAAGGTCGCGATTATTCGCGGATACGTGGATGCCGCCAGCTGCACGGACAACCAGGGGGCGGCGCTGAAGATGGCCAACTGGGGCGCGGCGCTGTTATGCATGCAGGGCGGGGTAGAGCCGATCATGCAGCTTTCCTGCCGCGACCGGAACCGGCTGGCCATCCAGTCCGACGTGATTGCGGCGCAGGCGTTCGGCGTGCGTAATTTTATGTCAATCAGCGGCGACTCCCTGGTGCTTGGCGATCACCCCATGGCCAAGCCGGTCTTCGACCTGCAGGGTGTGCAGCTGGTGCGCCTGCTGCAGCGGCTGCGCGACGAAGGCCGAACGGCGGCCGGCGATCCGATAGCGGGCGACTTTGGCTATTTCATCGGCGGCGCGGCCAACCCGTTCGCTCCGCCGTATGGGTGGCGTCCGCTGCGTCTGCTGAAGAAGGCCGAGGCCGGCCAGGAGTTTGCCCTGACCCAGATGATCTTCAACGTGGATCGGTTCGCCGACTGGATGTCCTACGTGCGGGACGAGGGCCTGGACGAGCGGGTGCACATCTTTGCGGGAGTGGGTCCGCTGAGGTCGGCCCGCATGGCCGAGTTCATGAAATTCAAGATTGCCGGCATGGAAGTGCCCGACGCTGTCGTCGAGCGCATGCGCACGGCCAAGAAGCCACGTACGGAAGGCGTGAAGATCTGCCTGGAGATTATCGAGCAGGTGCGCGAGATCCCGGGCGTGCACGGCGTACACATCATGGCCATCGACTGGGAACGCGCGGTGCCGCGGATCGTGAAGGCGGCCGGCCTCAAGCTGCCCAGACCTGTTCCCGAGCCATCGTTGGCGCCCGGCGCCGAGGCAGCCGACACCGTTGCCTGACGCGGTCCAGTCCACGGGCGGTTCACTGGCCGAGTTCCTGGAGGCCCTGGGATCTTCGGATCCCACACCCGGCGGCGGGGCTGGCGCGGCGCTGGCGCTGGGAATGGGCGCGGCGCTGGTTGCAATGACGGCGCGACTTACGACGGGACGCCGCCGATTCCGAGCGGTGCAGGCGGACATGGAACGCGTGATCGAGCGCTGCGACGAGATTCGAACATCGGCCCTGGACCTGGCGGCGGAGGACGCGGAGGCTTACGGAAACGTGATGGCGGCCTATGGGCTGCCGCG
>JAKZUJ010000247.1:0-11703 GCA_047516685.1 Chloroflexota bacterium
ATGACCGAGTGGCCTTCCAAGCGCGGGCCGATTACCAAAATCATGCCATCGGATGGCTGCATAGGGGATACAGTTCCCTTGGCGGTGGGAAAGTGGTACGAATTCCACGAATTTGGATGGTATATGGGGAATGTCGGTTAAGATAAGTGTTGCCTCCGGGCGCACTACGCGTGCATCCTAGCTGTCTAATCGGAACTCGGGCTGGCGGCGAGCTGCCAAAGACGCAATGCCGAATTCGACACGTGTAACTCTGAAACAGCTTCGCTATTTTGTGCGGATTGCGGAGCGTGGGAGCATATCGAGCGCGTCGCACGATCTGAACATCGCCCAGACCGCGCTGGGCCTGCAGGTTCGTGCGCTCGAAGAATGCCTCGGCGTGACATTGCTGGTCCGCCACCCCAAGGGGGTGCAGCCTACCGCTGAGGGCCAACTGATCTACGATTCTTCGTGCGAGATATTAAGAGCGGTCAACGCAATGGTTGTGGCCGTGAGCAATAACTCAAAGACGCAGCCCCGCGACATCTGGCTTGGTCTGGCCCCAAATCTCATTCGCGCCATCGGCACCCGGGCGGTTGCTTTGCAGGCCGACCGCATACCAGGCGTCAGGCTACACATTTCGGACGGATCCCGCGGCGCCCTGTTGCAGGATGTCCTTAAGGGCGAACTGGACTGGGCAATTATCCATGAGGCTGAGGCTGTCGAAGGCTGCCGCTCGGTTCCGATCCTCCGCCAATCGGTCATGCTGATCTGCAAACCCGGCTCAGGTCTGCCACCGGGGCCCGTGGCGATGCAGGATGTTTTGGCGCGCGACCTTGTGCTTGACAGCGGAAGACGGGTGATCTCAGGGGTTGTTGGCAAGGCCGCGCAGACCCTGAAACTGAAACCCATTGTCAAATTTGAGGTCGATTCTATCAGCGCTATCCGGCAGGTGATCCTGAACGAAGGTGTCTGTGGTCTGCTCCACCGTGCGGTCGTACAGGATGAGATCGACCAGGGCACGCTTGAGGGTCACATAATCATCGAGCCGCCGCTGGATATCACCGCCTATTTCATCACCAGATCGCAGGATGCGCCCAGTGCCGCAGACTTGCCGGTGCTGGAATTCATCGACACGCTGGTCGATGATTACTGCGCCGAGAACCCGGTTGGCGAGGTGCGGCTGGCCATGGTGGCGTCGATGCTGCAGCCCGAACCCGCGAATTGACCCGCGTTGACAGGTTTTGCTTAAACTGCCTACCCCCTAGCGCGTTATTGCTTTGGACCTCTGCGGCGTCGGGTGCGATCTTTTTTAGGCCAAAGGCCTGGCGTTCGCAGGCGGTGCCGCCGCGGGCCCAATGTTCGTATCGGTCTGATTGCGTCGATTGATAAGAATTCGGTGGGCTGTGTCGCCGCCGCCTGCGTTCATTCCAGTTCCGTGGCTAAAGAAAATTACGAAACGCCTGATGGCACCCAGAACGGTGCCCGGCTAACCAAGCAGGTGGCAAATCTGTCAGGAGATGACTGATGCGGCGGACAAACGAATTCTTTGAGGTCACATGATGATCGCTCTCTACCGGCTTGGATTCTTGGCCGCCCTGCTGGCGCTGTGGAGCGTCGCTGCGGCGCGGATGGGCTCGATTGTCGTTCCAAGTCCGCTTGCCACGTTCGAGGCGGCGGTCCGGTTGATCGGGGACGGGGTCCTTCTGAGTGCAGTAGGCGACAGCCTGCGGGTCTATCTAAGTGGCTTTGTGCTGGCGGTCGTCCTAGCGGTGCCGCTGGGTGTGGTGATGGGCGGATTTCGGGTTTTTGGCAAGACGCTAGAGGTCTATGTCTTTGCGCTGGCCGCCACGCCGCGGGTGGCGTTCATTCCTCTTATCATCGTTCTGCTTGGATTGGGGATAGAGGCCAAAGTCTTTATTGTCTTTCTCGGTGCGCTGATGCCGATCCTGATCAATACGTACGCCGGAGTTCTGGCCGCAGACACCGAACTGATAGAAATGGCGCGTTCTGTCGGGGCCAGCCGCGCGCGCATATTTGGCGCCATCGTGCTGCCCGGTGCAGTGCCTTATGTAATCACCGGTCTGCGCATCGGGGCGACGATCGGGCTTATCAACACAGTAGTCGCAGAGCTTTACACTGCCGTGCGCGGCCTTGGCGGGCTGCTGGCAATCTATGGGAATACCTTCCGAATGGCAGAGTATTTCGTGGTGGTTCTGGCGCTGGCGCTGATCGGCGTTATCGTAACTGAAATCCTGCGTTATGCTGAAGTGCGCGTGTCGCGCTGGCGCGAAGTGGATTAGGCCGGAGCCCGGTAGTTTCTGGTTCCTGGCCCAAATGAGGGGAAAACTGAGATGAAACTTTCTATATTAAAATTGATAGCGGCTGCGATGGCCATGACGCTGGGGCTGGCGGCACCTGTGCAAGCCGAGCCGTTGCGTCTGATCGTGACACATTTAGCACCGCCACTGGTGCCAAACTCGGTCATGGATCTGGCGCTGGAGCTCGGATATTTCGAACGTGAGGGCGTCGAGGTCGAGTTGATCCGTGTGCAGCAAACGCCTTTGGCGCTGGCGGCGATTTTGGCAGGTGAAGGCGACATGGCAAATGTCGGCGTGAATGCGGTGCTGGGATTGCGCATACAGGGTGACCGGACTCTGAAGGCCGTGACATCGCCCAACAAGTCCCTGCCATTTTTGATCGCGGCAAAAGCTGCGATTGCCAGCCCGGCAGATCTGCTGGGGCGTAGCTTTGGCGTCGGGCGGATCGGCAGTCTGGACCACGCGCTCAGCACGCGCGTTCTGGAAGCGCAGGATGTGTTTTTCGATGATCTCGATGTTGTGACCCTTGGCCAACCTTCGGTTCGGGCCCAGGCGCTGGCTGCTGGCCAGATCGATGCGACGACGATGTCGATCGGAACCTGGCTATCGATCCCGGACAAGTCGGGCCTCTCGGTTCTGATCGCTCCGGACGCCTATTATGCAGCCGCGCCGGTTGTGAACAAAGTAAACGTGGTGACGGACGAATTCTTGCGGACACGCCGCGCTGACGTCGTTGCTGTGGTGCGTGCTTTGACGAAAATCTCGCGTGATTTTGCTCGCGACCCGTCCACTTGGGCCGCCGTTATGGTGCAGCACGCGCCGCAGATGACCCCAGAGACCTTGCAACAACTGGCGCAAAGCTTTGCAGGGGGTTGGAGCGTCAATGGCGGGATGGGCCGGACCGAGCTGCAATTCACCCAGGATTGGGTGTTTCAGACGGAAGATTTCAAGGATGCGGACCCGGTCGCGCTTGACGATTGGGTGGACTTCACTGTGGCGGACGAAGTTTTGGATGAAATCGGAACCCAGGAAGATGCGGATTTGCCTTCGCGATGATATCAGCCGATCCCGCGCACGGCGCACTGGACGCGGCAACGCCGGCGATCGCCTTGGACAATGTGGGCAAAACCTTTGGCGGAGCCGCGGCCAGAGGGGGCGCGGTTGCTGCATTGCGGGGCGTTTCGATGGCCGTGGAGGACGGGACGTTCCTGGCCTTGCTTGGGCCATCGGGCTGCGGCAAGACAACGATGCTGCGACTTATCGACGGGCTGATCCAACCCGACGATGGGACGGTGCGCGTTTTCGGCGCGCCGCCGCAGCCCGGGCCCGGCATCGGATTGGTTTTTCAATCCTTTCGCCTCATCCCCTGGGCGACAGTCACGCAGAACATCCGATTTGCGCTGCACAGCACCGGGCTCGGCAAGGCCGACTGCGCCGAACGGGTCCGGCAATACATTGAGATGGTCGGACTGAACCGATTTGCAGATGCCTATCCCGCCGCACTGTCAGGTGGCATGAAACAGCGCGTTGCGTTGGCCCGTGCGCTTGCACCCGAACCGGCGGTGTTGTTGATGGACGAACCATTCGCCAGCATCGACGCGCAAACCCGCGAACTGATGCAAGTCGAATTGATGCGGATCTGGACGCTGCGCCATCCAGCTGTAATGTTCGTTACCCACAGCGTTGACGAGGCGATTGTGCTGGCCGACAAGGTTGCCCTGATGGGCCCAAGCCCCGGCAGTGTGATCGAGACGGTGTCGGTCGATCTGGAAAGGCCGCGCTGGACCTACGACGCCCGCGCCGAGCCGCGCTATGTCGAGCTTCGCAAGTACCTGTCGAACCGGATGCGACAGCTTGTATTCGCCGACCCTGCTTCGGAATTCCACGGCCGTGATCTTGGGCTGCCCGATGCCCCAGAATAGGTTCCTGTAATCAGCGGCGGGTGAATGATATGACCGGCAACAGTAATGAAAGGATACCAGTAATGGCATTAACCCCCCGCATCAGGTCGGCAATCGCCGCTGCAATCCCGCTGTCGATGGCCACGGCGGCTCAGGCAGGTGGCGCGATGAGAATCTTTGCCCTGTTCGCCGTATTGGCAATGTTGGCCGCACCCGCGCTTGCCGAAAGTCATGTGACGGGCGATGCCGCCGCCGGCGAGGCGGTCTTTTCCAGGCAATGCGTCACCTGCCATGTCGTGGTGAACGATGCGGGCGAGACCCTGGCCGGACGAAAGGCCAAAGCCGGCCCCAACCTTTACGGTGTGGCCATGCGCACGCTGGGCACTTATCCCGGCTATCGCTATGGCAAATCCATGGTCAAGGCGGGCGAGGCGGGTGTTGTCTGGAATGAAGAGAACTTCGTCGGCTACGCGCTGGATCCGACCGGCTGGTTGCGTGCCACGCTTGATGATCCCAGGGCCCGCGGCAAGATGACTTTCAAGGTGCGCAAGGAAGAGGACGCGCTAAACATGTTTGCGTTTCTGGCCTCGATCGGCCCAGAGGTCGCAATGGACGACGCAGGCGAATCGGAAGAGGAAGTGGAAGTGGAAGTGGCTTCGGTCGAAATTCCGGTCTCCTACGCATCTGCCCAGGCCGATCGCGGAAAGCGCAAATACATAAACGACTGTGAGGAGTGCCACGGGGAAAATCTCAAAGGCGGGATTAATGGTGGGGCGCCAATTCGCGGCGGGAATTTCGCACGGAAATACTTTGACGGGTCACCGGCCTCGTCGTTGTTTGAGTTCTTGAGCAATGCGATGCCGCCCAATTCGCCAGGGCGTTATTCTGCGCATACCTACGCCGACCTGATGGCCTACGTCCTCAAGCGGAACGGCTTCGGGTCCGGCGCACCGTTGCCCTCGGACCTTGATGAGCTCGACAATCTGATCATGCAGAAGTGATGGGGGTCCGGCGCGGGGACGGCGGCAGGCGTTTGGCTGGACCCTGACTATGTGGCTGTCAGAGATCACCCTCCAGTTGATCGCATTCCGTGTCCTGGCACTTCTGATCATTGCTGGCGTTCATGGTGGCGTCGTTGCGGGGGCGGCGGTCTTTTTGGGCGACAAGGGACCGAAATACGACGGTCGCCTGACCATTGTGCCGGCCCGCCATATCGATTTGGTGGGCGCGGTCAGCCTGATCTTTTTTGGGCTCGGCTGGGCAAAGCCGATGGCTGTCGACGCGCAACAGTTCCGCATCGGTCGGGCTGGCATTGTTGTCGTCATCCTGGCCGGCTTTGTCGGCCTGCTTGTCACGGCCGCGCTTCTCGACGCGCTGATCCTGCCAGCACTGACGACGTTGCCGCACACAGCCGCACTGACGACGGCGGCGTTCCTTCGGGCCGCCAGCAGCCTGTCGATCTGGTTCGCGCTGTTCGGCCTCATCCCCATCCCGCCGCTCACCGGCGGGCTGCTTTTCAATGCGATCGGCATCCGCGTCTCACGGCAGGCACAGTGGATTCTTACTGCCGTGCTGCTGGTGGCGGTGGCGACGGGCGTGGTCCGTCAGCTTCTTGGCCCGGCCCATGCCGTGCTGGCGTCGGTCATCCTCGGCGGGTGATGAGGCATCAGAGGGCCGGGACCGGGTCGCCCTGTCCCATCGCCGCCGCCCCATAGCGTTCGAGGATGGCCGCCAGCGTGCCGTCCGATTGAAGCTGGCCGAAGGCCCGGACGATCTTGCGTTTAAGCGTGAGGTCGCCCTTCCAAAGGCCGAAGACCAGATTATAGCGGTCCAGTTCATCGGGCAGCGAGGCGACCCACCAGCCGTTGTCCGCCGCCAGCCCGCCGGCCATCAGCGCCTCGGTGACACCGCCGTCCAGCTCACCGCCGGCGATGCCTTCGACGAGCTGCTGGCTGTTGCGCAAGACGCGGACGGTGACGTCGTGGCGGCGCAGGTAACTTGACAGGCCGATGCGGTCGAGACCAGAGATGTTGGTCAGTGCCCCGAGGGTGAGACCGTCGATATCTTCCAGCGACGCCGGTGCCACGATCGCCCAGCCGGTCTGGGCGTAGGGCGGACCGGTATCGAGGAACGACCGGGTGAGCGTCGAATCGACGACGCCCCCGGCAAGCACCTGGCACATGCCGCGGTTGATGGCCCAATTGCGCGGATTGAAGTCGCGGCCAAAGGCATCGTTGGGGCTGAGCAGCAGCTTGACTCCGATGTAGTCGGCGACCGCGCCGAGGATCTCGACGTCGATCCCCGGCCGGTCGGGATCGCCGGTGACCAGCGGCGGGTAGGTCGTCGGAATGCAGGCACGGATGGCTTGGTTCGCCTCGACCTCGCTAAGCGAGGTATCGGGCGGCAGGAAGGTGACCAGCACCAACAGGGCGACGACGAAAACGATGCCGCCGAGGTCGCGCGCCAGTCGCCGCAGAGTGAGCATGGTGAAACCCTCACGCCCTGCGGAATTCAAACAGCGCGATCGCGAACAGCACCACGCCGGCAATCGCCATGATCGCAATGCCGAGGCGCGGATCGAACTGGTTATAATCGATGAGCGCGCCGCGCAGCGCGTCCACGGCATAGGTCAATGGATTGTATTGGACGATGTTGACCAGCCACTCGGGATAGACGACGCGGGTCTGGGCCCCGGTCAGCGCCGGGTCGAGGGGAAAGATCGAGCTGGACGTGAAGTAGAGCGGCAGGATGACGGCGTTCGAGAAGATGCCGAAGCCCTGAAAACTGCGGATATGGTTCGCGATAACCACTCCCAGCGAGGTTAGCGCGAAGGCCAGCAACGCCATCAGCCCCAGCGCCTCGAGCACTTTGACAGGCGTCAGACTGACATCGGCAAAACGCGCCAGCAACAGCACCAGACAGCCGTGCATCACAGCGACCGTCGCCCCGCCGAGCACCTTGCCCAGCAGTATTGTGCCCCGCGACAGCGGCGACACTAACACTTCGCGCAGAAAGCCGAATTCGCGGTCCCAGATCACAGAAACTGCGGATTGCACCGACGTGAACAAGATGTTCAGGGCGATCACCGCGGGAAAGATAAACTGAAGATAGGTGAACGGCACGACAAAGGTGGTCTTGCCGTAAACTTCGCCGCGGAAATATGGGTTCAGCCCGATGCCAAGGATCAGCACCCACAGGATCGGTCGGCTGACGCCCCCAATCAGTTGGCCCCGGTCGCGGAACGAGCGTTTCACCTCGCGCAGCCACAACCCGTAAAGCCCGCCGAGTTGCACCATCAAAACCGAGCGTTCTGTCCCCGGGCCGGTCATCGGGTATGCTCCCCACCGATTTTGCCGAAAGCCTTGGTTTGCTCGCGCGCACCCGCCGCCTTGTCCCGGATGTCGCGGCCGGTCAGGTTCAGAAACACCGATTCCAGGCTTGGCACTTCGATCGACAAGGCCCGGATACGGGCGCCGTTTTCGGCCAGAAAGCTTTCCGAAAAAGCGTCATCCGAGGTTAGAATAATTTCAGTTTTGTCGTCTCTGCTCAGCCGCGTGCCATAGCGTGTGACGATCTCGGCGTGGTCGGCTTCGGTCTTGGGCACTATGCGCAAAAGCTGTTGGCCAAATTGTCGTTTTAGCGCATCCGGCGCGCCATCGGCCAGAACCTTGCCATGGTCAATGACGCAGACCTGATCACAGTTTTCGACCTCTTCGATATAATGCGTCGTCACCAGCACGGTGATCGCCCGCTCGGTCTGCAGGCGGCGGATATAGCGCCAGATGCGGTCGCGGGTCTGGGCGTCCAGCCCAACTGTTGGCTCGTCCAACAGCAGAATTTCGGAATCGTGGATCAGCGCGCGGGCGATCTCGAGCCGCCGTTTCATGCCCGAAGACAGGGTGCGGGCGGTCTTGTCGGCCCAATCGGTCAGTTCGACCAACGCCAGCAATTCCTCGATCCGCTGACGGCGCAACTTGCGCGGCACACCGAAAACCAGCCCGTGCAGATCGAGGTTCTCGCGCACCGATAGCCGGTCATCGAGGCTGGGTTCCTGAAACACGACGCCCAGGCGTCGCCGTGCCTGCAGCGGTCGGCGCATGACATCGACACCCGCCACAAAGGCCCTGCCTGCGTCCGGCCGCAGCAAGGTGCAAAGGATGTGCATCAGTGTGGTTTTGCCCGCACCGTTGGGGCCGAGCAGCGCGAACAGATTTTTGTCGCGGACCTCTAGGTTGACCCCGTCCAGCGCTAGCGTGCGCCCGTAGCGCTTGGATACAGCGTCGAGGCGGATGGCGGGCCCGGAATTCGGAGCACCTGGCATCAAGGTTTGGCCATCGCCGGGAACCGGTACTTCTCGAGGATGGCTGCGATCGTCCCGTCTTCGCTCAGCGCGGCGATGGCCTGGTCGATGGCCGTGCGTAAGAAAGTCTCGTCGGCGAGCAACAGCGCGCCTACGCCCAGGATGGTCGGCGGTAGAGGGTTCGGGTTGATAACGTGAAGGTCCGCGTAGGCGGGTTCGTCGCGCTGCTTGGCCCAAAAAGACGGGGCCCAGACCAAAGCGACGTCGACCGTGCCGTTGAGAATCGACTCCAGGCTGAGATCGTTGGTGCCCATCGGATACGCCGGCCAGCGGTCTTCCGCGGACAGCGCAGTAAGGTAGGAGACCAGCCGGAGGTGCGCCGACGTTCCCATCGTTGCAGCGATCGCACGCCCAGGCGCCAGGTCGGCGAGCGCGTGGATGTCGGGGTCGGCGGCGACAAAGACATATTGGGACTCGTAGTACGGTCGGGTCAGGGTGATCCAGTTGGCATAACCTCCTGGGATCAGCTTGAAGCCCATGTGCACGTCACAATGCAGCAGCATGATCTTATAGACTTTTGTGATGTCGTCGCTGACGAAAACGCTTTCGACCACGTATCGCTGCGGCTCGAGCAACAGCGCCCCGGCAACAGCGTCGGCGATGTCGGCGGCCAATTCCCAATCGGGGTCGCGCTGATCCACGCAGTAGCGAAGCTGCGATTCATCCAGCCGCCGGCCGATGTTCCACTGGCCATTGGCAAAGGGCACTTCGTAAAATTCCGGCTCCTGAGCTGAGACTGGCCCCGGCGGCAGCGCGGCCGCCAAAACTGCCAGTGCCAAAGCCAGAAGCGGACCGGCCAGACGTGGAAACGCAAAAGCAAAGGGCAAGATCGGACCTCACAAAGGCGTCGGGCGGACGGGATACTTCCACGTCCGCCCGAGCCGGTTTTTAAGTTTCGCTCAGCCGATCAGTCGGGAAGCGCGAATACGTACATAGTCGCCGGGTTGTCCGACGGAAGCTTAACATCCGGAGTAATTGATGCCAACCGGCCCAGGCCGGAGGCCCAATTCGCGGTTATCGCGACGTATTGCTTGCCGCCAGCCTCGTAGGTGATCGGGAAGGATTCCAGCGAATTGCTCAACTTACCGCTACTCCACAGGATTTCGCCGGTCTCGTCGTCAAAGGCCATGAACTTACGGTCCAGAGTACCCACGAACACTAGGCCGCCGCCGGTCGGCAGGGTCGAGCTGGTGATCGGCGCATACTGCCGGTACTGCCACATCTCCGACTGGTCAGTCAGTTTGATGGCACGCACTTGGCCGATATTGCCGTCACTGTCGGGATGCGGCACGCGAGAGTAGGTTTGCCGGCCGCTACCGGTGTAAATCTCGCCCGGGTCGAGCGGGTTTACCGTGGTGTTCGAACAGAACTCTACCGTCGGCAGATACAGCGCCTCGGTCCGCGGGCTGTAGGCGTTGGCCTGCCAGGCCTTCGCGCCCGGGTCGGCCGGGCAGTTGAACGTGCTCTCGCCGGCTACCGGAATCGTCGTCGGGTTGATGGTCTTCTTGCCGGTCTGCGGATTAATCGAAAGCACCACATTCTGCGGCGCGGTCTCGACAGCCCACAGCCACTCGCCAGTGGTCCGGTCGAGCGACTCGACGATGCCGAGCTTGCCGGTCGTCACCACCTGTTGCCGCATTTCGCCATCGACCGGTAAGTCGATGAGCAAGCGCTCATAGGCGTAGTCGAGGTCGAGGCCGTCGGTCGGGAGGTACTGGTGGTACCACTCAAGCTCGCCGGTCGACACGTCGATGGCAAGGGTGGAGTTGGTGTACAGCGCGTCGTTGGTGACGTTGGGATCCGTGCTTTTGGGAGCCAGCCCGGCCATCTCCATGTTCCACGGATACGGCTGACCGACGCCGGCAAAGATCAGGTTCTGCTCAGGGTCGTAGGACGCCGTGATCCATGCCGAAGCGCCGTGCCGGCTTTCCAGTGGAACGCCGTTCCAGCTGTTGCCCTCGGGCGTATCGCCGCGGGCGATGGTGTTAACACGCCACAATTCCGCGCCAGTATCCGGGTCATGGCCGGTGAAGAAGCAACCGCCACCCTGGGCGCCGCTACATCCGGTCGTGCCCTGGACAATGACGCCGTTGGCCACAATCGGTCCGCTGGAAAACGAGAAACGCTTTCTGTGGTCGGCAACCTGCTTGTCCCAAACCAATTGGCCGGTCTTGGCATTGATCGCGAGCAGATGGGCGTCGCGGGTCGCGATGATAACGTTGTCGCCGTAGATCGCCTTGGAACGCACCCCGCTGACTCTCGCATCATCCGGCAGCTCGTATTCATACTCCCAGATCAGCTCGCCGTTGGCCGCGTCGAGTGCCTGGATTGTGTGGTCGGAGTTCTGGATGTACATGATCCCGTCATGGACCACCGGAGTCTCTTGTGTCCGCCCCCCCGGCGACAAGCCCCAGGCCCAAGCCAGCCTGAGATCGCCGACGTTGTCCTTGTTGATTTGGTCGAGCGGGCTGTAACCCCAGCCGTTGTAAGTGCGCCGCCACATCAACCAGTCGCCATCGGGCGGGTTGAGCAGCATCTCGTCGGTGACCGGCGAAATGCTGTCAATCGGGTTGTCCTGGGCCACAGCAAAACTTACCGTCGCGCCATAGGTCATGGCCGAAAACAACAGAATACTCTTGATCCCTGGTTTCTTAGGCATTTTAAGTTTCCTCCCTTGCCCGGTTACTTGTCGCTAGCAATTGGTTCTTGTTTGGCGGTGTCTTGCGACGGACGTCGTCAGGCTCGTTGATATCGAGGCTCAGGAATACACTTTGTCTGCGCTATTTTTCCGGCCCAAAAATCATCGGCACCAATCCCCCATCGACGACAGTGTCTCACCGGGTGCGCTGTCGATCCAAGATAATTATGCTTGGGCGGCTAGTCAGTTTCTGCTCTGTCATGCCCTTACTATGCCGCGACAGTAAGCATGAAGGGTTCTGCGCAGAGCATTAGACGAACGTTGAATTAGCCCTTTCAGCGAGCGCTGTATAAGCATCCGCATTAAGACCGACGTTGTTGCACGAACACAGGTAGTTCTGGTAATCGGGTGCTCCACCTCTGATCTGGACACTTGAATGCCGCATAAATTCAACGCTGCTCGTCGCCACAAGTTTCCGAAGAAACGATATCGGGTGACAAATTGGGC
>JAKZUJ010000248.1:0-7695 GCA_047516685.1 Chloroflexota bacterium
AGGTGGATCTTGCCGATCATGCGGGTCTCGTAACCCGCCTTGCCCAGTTCGCCGGCCAGCGTGGCCGGGGGGTCCCAGGGCATGCCGCCGGTCATGCCGACCATGCCATTGGCCGAGGGCGCCTGGCCGGACATGAGGACACGTCGCGCGGGAATGCAGGCCGGCGCTTCGGTGTAGCCGCGCCGGAAGCGGGTTCCGGTGGCGCCGATCCAGTCCATGCTCGGCGTCTGCAAGACGGGGTGATCGGCGATACCCAGCGCGTCGTTGCGTTGCTGATCGGTCATGATCAGCAGGATGTGCGGTTGCTTCTCGGCCATCGCGCGACCCTCTAGAGCTTTGGCCGGGTGACGGTGACGCCCGCCGGGACTTTGGTGGGCACCATGTGCTCGTGCGGCTGACCGGGAATCAAGCGCTGGCCGTCGGTAAAGCCCTCCGGCCGGTCGCGCAGCACCTCGATCAGGTGCTCACGCCAGGGCTGGAGATCGGCCTGCCCGGAGAGATCGCGCTCCTCGAGCGGGTCCTCGTGCAGATCGAAGACAAACTCGCGACCGGTCTGGCTCATCCAGATGTACTTGTAGCGCTGGTCGACCAGCCAGTGATTGCCGTCCACGTAGCGGTACATGCCGGCGTGCTCGCCGTGCAAGTAACGTCGCCAGTCGTCGTCCTCTCCACGCATGAGCGGCAGCAGGCTGCGCCCGCTGACGGATTCGGGAATAGGCACTCCGGCGGCCTCGAGGATGGTGGGCATGACGTCCTGCAGGCCGACGGGCTGATCGCAGACGACCTCGCGGGGGAGGCCCATGCGCTGGGGGGCTCGGGCCAGGAAGGGGACGCGCGCCGAGGCGTCCAGGGCGCGGCACTTGGAATACATCTGGTGGTCGCCCAGCATCTCGCCGTGATCGCTGACGAAGACGATGAAGGTCTCCTCCAGCAGGTCGTTATCACGCATGTACTGAAAGAGCCGGCTGAGCTGCATGTCGATGTGGTTGATCATTCCGTAGTAGGCGGCCCGCAAAGCGTGCATGGCGCCCGGGTCGATGGGTCCACGCTGCCCATACGGGCCCTTTTCCGCCGGAATGCCGCGCGGCGGGCCGTCCCACGGCTCCATCCAGTCACCCATGGCCGGCTCAGGCAGGTCCAGCGCGGCGTAGCGGTCGTAGTACCAGTCGGGCGGGGTCATTGGGGGATGGGGATCGATGAACGAGACGTTGAGGAAGAACGGACAGGAGGGGTCGCGCTTTTCGAGGTACTCGATGGCGCGGGAGGCGCACCAGAAGGTGTGCGTCTTCTCCTCGGGCAGGTGGTTGGGTCGTCCGATCCAGCCGTTGGGGGTCGCGCCGTGGGCCATCGCCCAGCGGTCCATGGGGAACTCGCCCTGCAACCAGTCGAGGTACTCGTTGTCGTCGGCGCGGGTCGAGTCGGCCAGTTCCATGACGTCGAAGCCAAAGCGCTGGCGCTTCGGGTGCAGGTGGAGCTTGCCGACCATGCGGGTTTCGTAGCCGGCGGCGCGCAACTCGCCGGCCAGCGTGGCCGGCGGGTCCCACGGGGCACTCATGAAGCCGACCATGCCGTCCTCGTCGGGCGGACGGCCGGACATCAGCACGCGCCGGGCCGGGATGCAAGAAGGGCACTCGGAGTAGCCGCGGCGGAAAAAGGTTCCCGAAGCGCCCAGCCAGTCCATGGCGGGCGTCTGCAGCACGGGATGGCCGTCAATCCCCAGGCAGTCGCCTCGCTGCTGGTCGGTGACGATAAGCAGCACGTTGGGCCGGCTCTGGTCCTGGCTCATACGCGGTGTCCTGAGGACAGGCTGAGCTTGACGGTACCGCTCCGGGCCGCGCAACTCAACTTCGCCGGCCGGATGCGAGCTTGGCGCCGACAGAAAACCGGCAGTCCCGGAAAACCCGAGGGCGGCAGCGGAGGCGCGAAATGGGTCCCTCGCGCGAATAGGAGTTTTTTCTAAAAAACTCCTCGGCCGCCGCGCGGCCCACTGAGTGCTGACGCGAGGCGTGGGCAAGCGCCCCTGGCGTGGGCCAGGCAGCCCGGCTAGCGCGACCGCGGCAGCAAGGACGGAAAGCGGGGCCTTCGCGCGCACAAGAGTTTTTTCTAAAAAACTCTTCGCCCGCCGCGCGGCCTGGCGGCGCCCAATTCGGAGCATGGGAATGCGCCACTTGCGCGGACCGGCGGCGTGGACGAGCGCATCGACCCCACCGGGGGCGCGAAGCGCGGCCGCTGCGACACAAGGAGCTCCTGCCAGGAAACTCTCGGGCCGGCATGGGACCCGCTGGAGCCCGGACCAGCGCGTGCTGGGGAACGCTGGACGGGGGCTGGTGGAACGGGTTGAGGCGACGGGCACGAGGGGATCTCCGAGAAGGGTTGCGAAAGGGACACGCTTATCGTACACTGTCTGAGTACCAGTCGCAAGCCGAGAATGACCGGGAGGAGCGGTCGAGACTTCCAAGATTCAGACCGTTAGGTGCGCCAGGAGCGGTTCGCTGGGGACCGGCAGCTGGCGACGGCCATTGGCGAGGCGTGTCGTGGTCAAGATTCTTCCGCTTGTGCGGTGGAAGGCTCCATCTTGTTCGCTTTTTGTTTGGTATCATGGCGTCCCGTACTACCCAGGGTCTTCCGCTGCCTCTCTTCGACACCGAGCGTCCCGCCGCGCTGCGGCTGGCCGTTAATGAAATCGAACAGCGCTGGGGATTGCATGCGGCGGGCCGGCTGTTTGGCGTCAGTCCGCCGGAGGCCGGGTTCTCGACCGGCATCGGTGCGCTGGATCAGGCCACCGGGTTCGACGGGATACCCCGAGGTCGCCTGAGCGAACTGACCGGCCCGCCCGGCAGTGGGGCACTGACGCTGGGGTTGCGGGTGCTGGCCGCGGCGCTGGATGGCGGTGGGTTGGCGGCCTACGTTGATCTGCCCGGCACGTTCGCGCCTACCGCGGGCGTGGCTCTGGGACTGGATCTGTCGCGGCTGGTGGTGGTGCGTCCGCCGGACGCCGAGATGGCGCTGCAGGCAGCCGCCACGCTGTTGCGCAGTAATGCCTTCGAGGCCCTGCTGCTGGATCTGGAAACCGGCCGGCCGCGCGCCAACCGATGGTCCCAGCTCGCCGACCTGACGGGGCGCGGGGCGGCTGGTCTGGTGGTGGTGACGACGGCCGGCGGCCCGCGCGTTGCCGGGCTGCCTTACCTGGCCTCGCTGCGCCTGGGCGTGGCCTGCCGGGGCTGGCGCTGGCAGCGCAGCCGCCTGACCCAGACGCCGATGGGGCTGACGCTGGAGGTTCGAGTGCTGAAGTCCCGCAGCGATACGGGTGTTCAACACCTCGTGGTTGACTGCCCGTTTCTGAGGAGGTCCGGTGGACCGCAAGACGCTCTGCCTCTGGATTCCGCACTTCCGGACCACGGTGGAAGCTCGGACGCAGCCGTCATGGTCGGAACAGCCGCTGGCGATCTACGCGCGGCAAGCTAACCAGCGGCGGCTGATCGAAGTTTCCGAGGCCGCCCACGCCGCGGGGCTACGGCAAGGGATGGCGGTCAAGGAGGCGGCGCAGCGCTGTCCGGAGGGCGTATACGTACCTGACGATCCGCCGCGCTATGCCGGCGCGTTCGAGTCGGTCCTGGACGTGCTGGATCACTTCTCACCCGTGGTGGAGGACGCCGGGGTGGGGCTGGCGTTTGCCGACGCGGCCGGCCTGGAGCCGCTGTACGGCGCCGACGCGGCGCTGGCCGCGCGGGTGCGCCGCGATATCGAGGTGGAAACCGGCCAAGCGGCGCATATCGGACTGGCGACAGGACGCCTGGCGGCGGAAGTGGCGGCACGCACGGCGGGGGACGCAGCCGTGGCCGTGGTTTCCAGCAACGATCGGGCGTACCTGGCCGAACAACCCGTCGACCGGCTTCCGCTGCCGGAGCGGACGATCGCCCACCTACGCGTGCTGGGCATCGCCACGATCGGCGCGTTCGCCGATCTACCGGCCAATGCGGTACGGACGCGTTACGGGACCGAGGGCGCGCTGGCACGGCGGCTGGCGCACGGCAAGGATCCGCAAGCTCTGAAGGGTCGAACACAACCGATCGTTCTACGCGAAGCGATCGACTTTGAGTGGGAAGAGCACAACGTTGACCGCCTGACGTTCGCGCTGCAGGCCCTGGCGCAGCGCCTGGCCACGCGGCTGGCCAACCGGGGGCTGATGGCCCAGCAGGTTGGCAGCCAGATCGAGCGTTCCGACGGCACGGTCCAGCAGTTCGCACTGGCTCTGCCCGAGCCGTCCGGCGGCGCCGCCACCCTGCGTGATGCGGCCCGCTGGCGTCTGGAGGCGTGGGCCGGCGCCGCCCAAACCGACGCCGCCGTGCAGGAGATTCCACTCCACCGACCCGGGGTCGTCCGCATCAGCCTGGACGTGCGGCACCTGGT
The DNA here is from genome assembly GCA_047516685.1 of Chloroflexota bacterium. Lineage (GTDB taxonomy): Bacteria > Chloroflexota > UBA11872 > UBA11872 > UBA11872 > UBA11872. Next base: position 4,411 of record JAKZUJ010000248.1, read on the forward strand.
CCCGGGGGCAGGCACGCAACGGTCTCTGCTTGGTCACCGCTCGGAGCGCGTGGCGCGCGCCAACCACGCCAGCAGCCGTCTGCGGGCGCAGTTGGGCAACGATTCGGTGTTCCGCATGGAGCTTTGCCCCGAGGCCTGGACGCTTGAGACAGCCGCCCGCCGGGTTGACGCCTACGTTGAGACGGGCGCCCAGCACGATGCCCCTTCGCTCTCCACGGCCTGGCTGGCCGGCCTGGCGGGCGCGCGCGGTCTCACGCGCCTCTTCACCCCGCCCCGTCCAGTCCGTATCAGCACGATCGACGGCGCCAGCCAGGTCACGCTTGATGGGACGACGAGGAAGGTGGCCGCCCGCTACGGGCCGCAGCGGGTACAGACCGGGTGGTGGGCGGAAGCCATCGACCGCGACTACCTGCACGTGCAACTGGATGACGGCCGCGGGTTGGTGCTTTACCGCGACCGCGCCCAGTCGTGCTGGTTTGCCCAGGGAGCCCTGGATTGACCGGCTCCGCCTACGCCGAACTGCACGCGCACAGCAATTTCTCGTTTCTGGACGGTGCGTCGCATCCCAAGGAGATGGCGGCGCGCGCCGCCGAGCTTGGGCTGGCAGCCCTGGCGATCACGGACCACGACGGGGTCTACGGCGCAGTGCGGTTCTGCCACGCGGCGCGCGAGCACAGCCTGCACCCCATCGTGGGCATGGAAGCCAGCATGACCGGCGGGCATCACCTGACCCTGCTGGCGCGCGACCGGGAGGGCTACGCCAACATCTGCCGGCTGGCGACCGCGGCGCACCACGACCAGCCCAAGGGGACGGCAGAACTCGATCTCGACACCCTGGCGCGGCACACGCGCGGCCTGGTGGGGCTTTCGGGCTGCCGGCAGGGCGCGATTCCGTCCGCGGCGCTGGCTGGGAACAGCCGTCAGGCCATTGACCTGGCGGGGACGTACGCCGAGATGTTCGAGGACGGCTGCTTTTTCCTCGAACTGCAGGAGCATCGCCTGGAGACGGAGCACCTGGCCAACGCCGGGTTGCTGGAGGTCGCGCGGCACACCGGCCTGCCGCTGGTGGCCACCAACAACGTTCACTATCACGACCACGCCCGTGCACGCCTGCAGGACGTGCTGGTCTGCATCAAGCACGCGACCACGCTCGAAACGGCGGGGCGACGGCTGCGACCCAATCACGAGTTTGTGCTGAAGCCCGCGGCGGAGATGGCGAGACTTTTTGCCAGCGTTCCCGAGGCGATCGCCAACACCCTGCGCATTGCCGAGATGTGCGAGTTCGACCTGAGTCGCAAGCTCGAGTACGGCCTGCCGGCATATCCCACGCCCGACGGCGAGTCCGAATACCGCCACATGGAGCGTCTGGTCTGGGAGGGCGTGCGGCGGCGGTACTCCGACCTGGACGAGACGGTTCGCCAGCGCGTGCGGCAGGAACTGGGGTACGTCAAGGACCTGGGGCTGGCGGGGTACTTCCTGACCGTCCGGGACCTGGTGGCTTTCTGCCACCGCAACGACATCCTGGTCAACACGCGCGGCTCGGCGCCGGGCTCGATCCTCTGTTACGTCCTGGACATCTCGATGGTCGACCCCATCGCCGCCGGGCTGATGTTCGAGCGGTTCATGTCCCCGGATCGGGACGAGCCGCCCGACATCGACCTGGACATTGAGCACCAGGAGCGCGAGCGGGTCATTCAGTACGTCTACGAGCGCTACGGTCGCCGGCGAGCGGCGATGGTGGCGAACGTCATCTGCTTTCGCGGGCGCTCGGCCATCCGTGACGTGGGCAAGGCGCTGGGTCTGCCGCTGGCCCAGGTGGACCGGTTGACCCAGCGGCTGCAGTGGCATCCCAGCGTGGAGATGCCACACCCGGACCAGGCCGGTGGCGACCTGCCGCGTGAGGTCTCGAATCGCGTGGGCCGCGACCTCCTTGAGCTCAGCGCACAGATCGTTGACTTCCCCCGGCATCTGGGCATCCACACCGGGGGCATGATCATCTCGTCGCGTCCGCTGGATGCCTCGGTGCCGATCGAGCCGGCGACGATGGAGGGGCGCAGCGTGGCGCAGTGGGACAAGGACGACTGCGCCGACGCCGGGCTGCTGAAAATCGATCTGCTGGGCCTGGGCATGCTGACCCTGGTCCAACGGGCCTTCCGGCTTGTGGAGCAACGGCACGGCCGGCGACTGGCGCTGGCGGATTTCAGGTTCGACGACCCCAAGGTCTACGACGCGATCTGCGCGGCCGACACCATCGGCATGTTCCAGGTGGAAAGCCGCGCTCAGATGCACGTGCTGCCGCAGACCCGGCCGCGCTGCTTCTACGACCTGGTGGTGCAGGTCGCGATTATTCGGCCGGGGCCGATGACCACCAAGATGCACCGGCGCTGGATCCTGCGTCGCCTCGGGCAAGAGGCGACCGACCCGGTGTGGCCCGGCCTGGCGTCGGTGCTGCAACGCACGCTGGGGCTGCCGATCTTCCAGGAGCAGTGTCTGCAGATCGCCATGGTCGCGGCCGGGTTTACGGCGACCAAGGCCGACGCGCTGCGACGGGCGATGAGCCGGAAGCGTTCCCTGGCCCACATCCAGGCGCTGCAGGACGACCTGATGCAGGGCATGACCCGCAACGGCATCCCGGCATCGACGGCGGAACAGATCTACGCGCAGATCGAGGGCTACGCGGGGTATGGGTTTCCCGAGGCGCATTCCTGCGCCTTTGCGCTGCTGGTGTACGTCTCGGCGTGGCTGAAGGTGCATCACCACGCGGAGTTCAGCTGCGCGATTCTCAACAGCCAGCCGATGGGTTTCTACAGCCCGCACACACTGGTGGGCGACGCGCAGCGGCACGGGGTGACGGTGCATCCCGTGGACATTCAGCACAGCCGCTTCGAGTGCATGATCGAGCCGGACGGCGCGATACGGATGGGCTATCGCTACGTGGAGAGCCTGGGGGAGGCCTACCGCGAGCGCCTGGACGGCGAGTTTGCTTGTGGGCCGTATCGCTCCCTGGAAGGCTTCTGCCGGCGGACGCGGTTGCCCAGCAACGTATTGGAAGCGCTGGCCACGGCGGGGGCGTTTCGGCGCCTTGGGCTGAGCCGGCGCGAGGCTCTCTGGCAGGTGCAGGCGTACGCCCCGGCCGCCCACGGCGGGGAGCTACCGGGGCTGGCGGCCGAACTGGAGGAACCGGTGGCGCTACCGCCGGCCGACGCGCTGGTGCAGGCCCGGATGGACTTTGCCGCCACCGGCCTTTCCACGCGCTGGCGCGGCCTGGAGTTCCTGCGGCCGGCG
>JAKZUJ010000249.1:0-2819 GCA_047516685.1 Chloroflexota bacterium
AATCGGCGAGGGTCTTGCGCACGTCCACCTCGCCCTGGCAGCGCGTTCCGTTGACCGTCACCGAGATGGTGCGCCTGTCCGTCGATTCATCCGTCAATTTCGGCTCCATCGCTCCAGCGCCGCTGCCACGGCGCGCTTCACCAGAACCGCGGCCAGGCGGCGCTGGTACGCCGTGGCGTCGGCGTGGGATTCCAGCGCCGCCACCGCGGCCTCCGCCGTCCGGCCCACCTCTTCCACCAACTCGCGTTGCGTCACGCTGTCCGTTCTTGTCACCCCGGCCGCGGCCACGAGCCCCTCGACGGGCTCGAGCCGGGACGGCGTCCATGCCGGCCCGGCCGCCACCACCCGCGCGCCGGTACAGGTTCCGTCACCTTCCAGCACCACCGCCGCCTCCGCCAGGGCGAAATCGCCGTGGCGGCGGCTGAACTCCAGGAAGCTCGCGGCCGGAGGCGCTTGAGCCAGCGGAATCCTCACCTCCACCAGGATCTCTCCCGGCGACAACGCGGTTTCGTAGGGCCCCAGGAAGAAGTCGCTCGCGTCCACCACCCGCTCGCCACCCGGGCTCGCCACGACGAACTCCGCATCCAGCGCCGTCATCACACAGGGCAACTCGGCCACGGGATCGGCGTGTGCCAGACTACCCCCGATGGTACCGCGGTTACGGATGGCGGGATGACCAACCTGGGTCAGCGCCTCAACCACGAGCGGGCAACGCTCCGCCAGCAGCTCCGAGAACTCCGCCTCGCGCTGGCGGGTCATGGCGCCGATGCGAAGCCCGGTCCCGTCGTCACGAATATAGGACAGGCCCTCCACCTGATTCAGGTCGACGAGGGACTCGGGATAGGCCAGCCGCAGGTTGAGCAGCGGCACCAGACTCTGGCCGCCGGCCAGGACCCGCGCCTCTCCGGGCAGATCTCGCAGAAGATCCAACGCTTCGGGCAGAGACCGGGGCGTATAATAACGGAACGGCGGTGGTTTCATGATGGGATGCTGATGGTTTGGAACCGGACGCGTAGTGGGCCTGTACCGTAGCGGTTCGCTGCAACGCCCGTCAAGCGGTGCGCGTGACCCGAAGGCGGTCTCGTCGACGCCAAGCGCCCGTTCCATCCACCAAGCCCATGGAGCAGATGCTGTGGGACGCCGCCTGCTCGATCCGAGGCGCGAAGGATGCGGCCAAGTTCAAGGACTACCTGCTGCCGCTCCTCTTCCTCAAGCGCCTCTCCGATGTCTTCGATGACGAAATCGACCGGCTGGCGGACGAGTACGGAGACCGGGCGGTCGCACAGGAGATTGCGGAGAGCGACCACGAGTTGCTGCGCTTCTACCTGCCGCCGGAAGCGCGTTGGGGAGTCGTCAGCGGCCGGGAGACGTATGACTGGCCCCTCGACGACCGCGGACAGAGCATCCGGCCGAGGGACATCGGCGAGCACTTGACGAGGGCGGTACGTGCGGTCGTCCGCCACAACCCCACCCTCTCCGGCGTGATCGACCTGGTGGACTTCGCATCCGAGCGCAACGGCGAGCGCGACATCAACCCGGCCCGGCTCGCCGCCGTGGTGGAGACGTTCTCCTATCCTCGATACCGGCTCGGCCTCGCCGACGTGCAACCCGACTTCCTGGGCCGCGCCTATGAGTACCTGCTCCGCAAGTTCGCGGAAGGCTCCGGCCAGAGCGCGGGCGAGTTCTTCACGCCCACCGAAGTCGGCTTCCTCATGGCCCGCATCATGCGCCCAAGACCTGGCGAGGACTGCCACGACTACGCCTGCGGCTCGGCCGGGCTGCTCATCAAGCTGCAGCTCGTTGCCCGCGAGACCGACCCCACCAGCCGCGTTCCCCTCAAGCTATACGGCCAGGAGCTGCAAGTCGACAGCTACGCCGTCGCCCACATGAATGCCATCATCCACGACATGGAGGTCCAGATCGAGCGCGGCGACACCATGATCAACCCGAAATTCAAAAACGCCGCAGGCCGCATCGCCACCCACGACATAGTGGTCGCCAATCCGATGTGGAACCAGGACTTCAACCCGGACATCTTCGAGAACGACCCGTTCGACCGCTTCCGCACCGCCGGCGGCGTCACCACCGGCAAGGGCGATTGGGCCTGGCTCCAGCACACCCTTGTCTGCCTGAACGACCGCGGACGGGCGGTGGTGGTGCTGGACACCGGCGCCGTGACGCGCGGCTCCGGCAGCAGGAACGAGGACAGGGAGCGCAACATCCGTAAGTGGTTCGTCGACCGGGATTTGATCGATGGCGTGATCCTGCTCCCCGACAATCTCTTCTACAACACCAACGCCGCCGGCATCATCGTGGTGCTGTCGAAACGCAAGCCGGAGGCTCGCAAGGACAAGATCGTGCTTGTCAACGCCAGCCGGCGCGTGGGCAAAGGACGGCCCAAGAACTTTATTCCCGAGGACGACATCCGTCCGCTGGCGGCAATGTTCCTGAAAGGCGAGCCGGTAGAGGGCGAGGTCGTCATCATCACGCGGGAGCAAGCGGCGGAGACCGACTACAACCTGAGTCCGAGCCGATGGGTGGGGCAGGCGGCAAGCGGCGATGAAGCCGACTTGCAAGACATCATGGTGAGGTTCGAGGCCATCGTCACAAAGGAGGCAACGGTCTCAGTAGACCTTCAGGCAGCACTCCAACGGCTGAGGACATTGGCATGACGGCTGCTGCGACTGTCCGGCTTTCGGAACTGTGCAACTTGATCTCTGAACCGGTCAAGCCTAGTGCCCGACCGGACGCGCTCTATCTTGGCCTTGAGCATCTCGCCTCGGGTCGGCTGGTTCGCATCGGCGGCGGACAAGCGTCGA
>JAKZUJ010000250.1:0-3069 GCA_047516685.1 Chloroflexota bacterium
AGAGCAGGGGCAGGTGCTCGTCGTCGGCGATCGGGTCGCCGATCTGCAGGCGGGAGGCGACCGCGTCGGGCAGCGCGCTCTGCTGGCCGTTGAACACGGCGTCGTCCGGCATGAACAGGATAGAGAACGCGCGGCGCCGGCCGCGGGTCATGTTGGGACCGGCGGCGTGGGCCACCATGCCGCTCAGAAACACCGCACCGCCGGCGCCCACCTCGACCGGTACCGGCTCGATTGCCCGCCACTCGGCATAGGCGTCGAACAGCGCGTCGATGCGAGCGCTGCTGGTTTCGCCGCCGGCGTCGAAGCGGCTCGTCCGATGCGAGCCCGGCAGCACGTACAGGCAGCCGTTCTGCAGGGTGGCGTCGTCGAGCGCGATCCACAGCATGATCGAGTGATGGGAGAAAAACGGATCGACGGGATTGTCGGTGTGCCAGGTGGTGGGGTTCGCCCACGCGTTCTTGATCAGCGCGTGATCGTGGTACAGGCGCACCCCGTCCATGCCGGCCAAGTCGGCCGCCAGCTTCCCCAGCCGCGCGTCGAGCACCAGTTCGCGCAGCGCGCCGCTGACCTTCCACATGTTGACGCACTGCACGAACACCCGCGCGTAGTCGTTGTCGCGTCCCTGGTTGTCGAACACCATGAGCTCGGCGCGCGGGTTGCCGAGCTGCCGTGCGACGCCATCGTCGACCGCCGCCCGCCAGCGCTCCAGCTTCGCGGCGTCGAGCAGGTCGCGGATCACCAGAAACCCAGCCTCGCGATAGGAGCGAACCTGCTCCGCGGTAAGCCCAGTGATCATCACCGCAACGCTACCGCCGATTGTGTGCCCTGTCCAACCCTACCTGTTCGTCCGGATCACGCCTGAACATTCACCAGACGCCTCGTGACGCCAAGTCGCGCACATTCGCGAGCGCGCGCCTGAGACTCGGAGACCGCCGGGATGCGTGGTCTGGATTCCAGGTTAGCCGCGCAAACGCAGCCACACGGCTCGCATATTCCGGTCCCACCCGCCGCCCGCTACCGGAACGTGGGACCATCGCGGTCCTGATCGATCGCCGTGCAAATCGTCGACACAAATCAATCAGGTGCTGCTTGGGGTCATCCAGATCATCAGGGTGGGCTGGGAGCCGTTGTAGGGCAATTCCGAATTCGTTGGCGAAGCCCTCCCGGTCGGCGAGCAACCAGCTTTCCATTGCCCTAATGGGTATTCGCAGGCTTACCCGCGGGGCGACTTCGCGGCCCTGAAGGAGGCGGTCGATCAGCTCGGACGCACACGGGGCGTCGTGGTCCAGGTCGCGCAGGATCAACCAGTTGAGCGCGGCTCCGGAACGATTCAACTCGGGAATCCGCGGATCAAGCTTCGGCTTTCCTCCCGCCACACGCGTGGGGCGGGGATCGAAACCAACAAGCCGAATCAGTTTCTCGTACACGACTGTCATGCGGGGGCGAGCCGGTCTGGAAGATCCTGTACCTCAGGCGGCGCCGTTCTCGGCGCGAGGATGTCCGCCAGGCTCATGCCGGCGTCCAGAAGCTGCTGGATGTCCGGAATCGCACCAGCCGCGTCTGCCTCGGTCCCTTCTGCCGCGGGCGTCAGGAGCACCACCTCGTCTTTGCCCAGACCGGGGTCCTCCAATACGTCGTTGGCGTGCGTCGTCAGCAGGACCTGCGGACCTCCTGAACTGCGAACCCGGCTCAGGATTGTCGGAAGCTGCCGTACCACGGAATTGTGCAGGGACAACTCCGGCTCCTCCAGGAGCACCGGTCCTGCATCCTTCTTGCCCTCCAGCAGAGACCACAGCAGGCCGATCAGGCGTAGCGTGCCGTCCGAGAAGTCCTGCTCGGTTTGCCGAGCCGGTGTATGCCGCCAGTGCTCGTAGCGTGCTTGCAGATGCCAGTGCCCGATCTCGTCCTGAACCAGATCGAGCTGATCCAACTGGGGGACGGACGCCTTCAATGATTGGCCGATTCGACGCAGCCGTCGGGTGCGGGTTCTCTCTGGAGTTTTTGCCATCCGAAGCAGGAAGTCGGCACCGTAAGGATCGTCACTCCGATCTCCGCCGCGGTCCGGTTCGCGGATCAACTGCGGGACGAGATGGAGATACCGGATCGAACCAAGGTAGTCGACGATCTCGCGGAATTCGCGGTTGGCGTTTACCTGCTCCAGGTGTGTCTGCGTCATTCGCTCGGGATCGTCTGTGTCTTCATCCGTGGGCCTACTGAGCACGGTCTCGCCGTTGCGCTCGACGACCTCGCTTCTGAGGATAGGGCGATGGCGTCCGCGCTGCTCGGCGGTAAAGGTCACCTGGTACGACCACCTCGATAGATGTTGGTCATCACCGATCACGATTCCCATGGTGACGTGGCCATGGTTGAAGTTCCTGGCGGCAAGACAGCGGATGCGCGCCATGCCGCCACGGTTCGCGACGGCGTCCTGGAACCCCCCGCCCGGAGAAGCGACTTGCCTGAGGAAGCGCAGAGCGTCCAGGAGATTCGACTTGCCCGATGCGTTGGGGCCGATCACGAACACCCGCTCTTGCAGATCGAAGTCCGCCTGTTTGAAGTTCCGCCAGTTTTTCAGCGTCAGGTGAGTCAGTCGCATGGCTACTGACACCTTACCAGAACTGTGCCGCAAGCGGCCCAAGACCTTGATGGACAGACGCTCGTGCGGCAAGTCTATAGCGCATGGACCTGAAGCAGGCATTCGAAACGTTCGTGTCTCCGCCGCGGGAGTTCGGGCCGATTCCGTTCTGGTTTCTGAACGACGACCTTGAGGAAGGGGAACTGCTGCGCCAGTTGCACGCCTTGCACGAGGCCCACTACGGCGGCTTCGTGCTGCACGCGCGGGTTGGCCTATCGCGCCGCGTGGGCTACCTGACTGGCGAGTTCTTCCGGCTGGCGCGGCTGCTGGTGGCCGAGGCGGCGCGGCTGGGGATGAAGGTGATCCTGTACGACGAGGGCAGCTACCCGTCCGGTTCCGCGCAAGGCGCGGTGGTGGCCGAGAACCCGGACTACGCCAGCCGGGCGATGGGAATGTGGGAGCGCACTGTGGAGGGTCCGTTCGCGGGCTTCTGG
>JAKZUJ010000251.1:0-17681 GCA_047516685.1 Chloroflexota bacterium
CGCTCCGCCTGTCGCAGCGGATCGACCAGCCGATCGAGGTTGCCATCCAACACCGCGGGCAAGTTATGCACCGTCAGGCCCACCCGGTGGTCGGTTATCCGGTCCTGCGGGAAGTTGTAGGTGCGGATTTTCTCGCTCCGGTCGCCGCTGCCGATCTGATCGCGACGGGCCTGTCCGCGCTCCGCCGCCTGCCGGTCCCGTTCCTGTTCCAGCAGGCGCGCCCGCAGCACTTGCATCGCCTTCACCCGGTTCTGCAGTTGCGATTTCTCGTCCTGAATGCTCACCACCGTATTGGTCGGCAGATGCGTGACGCGCACGGCGGAGTCGGTGGTGTTGACGCTCTGCCCGCCGTGCCCGCTCGAGCGAAAGACATCCACCCGAACATCCGACTCGGGAATCTCGATGTCGATCTCTTCAGCTTCCGGCAGCACCGCCACGCTGGCCGCGGAAGTATGGATGCGGCCGCTGGCTTCGGTGACGGGTACCCGCTGCACGCGGTGCACGCCGCTCTCGAAACGAAACGCCCCGAACGCCCGCGCCCCGACCACGCGCAGGATTCCTTCCTTGATGCCGCCACGGTCCGTGCCGCTCACGGACAACGGCTCCGTCTTCAGCCGCAGTCGCTCCGCGTAGCGCGTGTACATGCGCAGCAGTTCGCCCGCAAAGAGCGCCGCCTCCTCGCCGCCGGTCCCCGCGCGGACCTCCACGATTGCGTTGCGCGCGTCGTCCGGATCGTCGCTGACGAGCACGTCCACGGCGCGCGCCTGGATTGCGGCAATCTCCTCCTGCGTCTCCGCCAGCTCGTCGCGCGCCAGCTCGGCAAGTTCGGCATCGGAGGACTCCAGCAGTTCCCGCGCTTCCGCCAGCCGCTCACCGGCGGCGCTGAGTTCATCGTGCAGGCGGGCCGTCTCTTCCAGCCGCGCCATTTCCCGGCCCAGACTTGCCAGGCGCCGCGAGTCAAACACACCACCCGGGGACGCAAGCTCCGCCGTCACTTCGTCGTAACGACGCCGGGCCTCGGCCAGTCGGTCAATCATCGACCACCACGGCGCTCACGGCGGCCGGCCGCAGATCCGCCAGCGCGTCCTCGCGAGCCAGTACGTGATCCATCGCGGTTATCGCCACCTCGAGTTGATCGTCGTCAGGCTCGCGCGTGGTAAGCCGCTGGAACAACATGCCCGGGCGGGATGCCCAACGCGCCAGCGCCCGGCCCTGGTGCCGAGCCGTCAGCATGATGAATTCGTAGCCGACGCCCGCGATCAGCGGCAGGAGCACGATCCGGGAAACGACGCGAATCGCCATCGGCGGTCGCCCGAGTAGCGCAAACACGATGATCGAGATCGCCACCAGCGTCACGATGAACGACGTGCCGCAGCGCGGGTGCGCCAGACGGTGCCGCCGTACGTTCCCCACGGTCAGCCTTTCGCCGGCCTCCAGCGTATTAATCGTCTTGTGCTCGGCGCCGTGATACATCCACACGCGCTTGATGTCCGGCATCAAGCCAATCAGTGCCATGTACGCCACGAACACCGCCATGCGTACCACGCCCTCGATCACGTTGCTGACGAAGTCGGATTCGACCAGACCATCCGTGAACGACGTCAGCACCAGCGGAAGTACAAAGAACAGCGCAACGCCGATCACCAGGCCGATCACCAGGCTGCCGGTCATCATTCCGCCCGCGGCCCCGCCCGGACCCTCGTCCGGGTCATCGTCCTCCGCCAGCTGCACGTTGGCCGAAAAGTTCAGCGCCCGCAGCCCGATCGCCAGCATTTCCCACAACGCCACCGCCCCGCGCACGAACAGCACGCGACGCAGCCGCAGTGAGAGCCGGTTTTGATCCAGCGCCTCGGCCTTGAGCACGATGTGCCCGGCCGGATGCCGTACGGCCGTGGCGGCGACGCGGCGGCCGCGCATCATCACGCCCTCCAGCACGGCCTGCCCACCGTAGTTGATGCGCAGTTCGTTGCTGCCGTCAGATGGCGCGGACACGGGAACCGTGGAACTCAGGCTTGGGCCGCGGCAGGACTTGGCCGCCGCGTTGGCTGTTTAGCCGCGGGACATTCGCCGGCGCCGCTCGAAACGATCCACCTGACCGGTCGAGTCCACCAGCCGCTGCTGGCCCGTGTAAAACGGGTGACAATTGGAACATACGTCCACGTGGATCGAGGACGTTGTGGCGCGCGTTTCGAATAGGTTGCCGCACGAGCAAGTCACACGACATTCCATGTACGCGGGATGAATTTCGGGGTTCACGATAGGGGGCCTCCGTCAAACGCAACCCTAGCATAGGGGCCACAAACGGCCCTTCCAACAGGTTTATGCCGAGCTACCGTCGCGGGATTCCGCGACGGCGCGGCGCGCGGCTCAGCACGACCAGCAACGCCGCCAGGAAGGCCGCCAGGCCCAGAAACGCGAATATCTTGGCCAGCCGTTCCACCAGCAGCGCAATCACGCCCAGCCCGCCCGCCAGCGCGTAGTACATCAGCGCGATGGCCGGCTGCGGCACGCCGGCTTCCCAGAGCCGGTGGTGCAGATGCTCGGCGTCGCGTTCGGCGAAACGGCGCCCGCTCGCCACCCGCCGCCCGATGGACCAGGCGATGTCCAGAATCGGAACGCCCAGCACCAGGATGGCCGTGGCCAGCTTGGCCGGACCCATGATCGCGATCACGGCGAGCGCAAAGCCCAGGAAGTTGGAGCCGGCGTCGCCCATGATGATGCTTGACCGGTACGCGTTGAAGGGCAGGAAGCCCAGCACAACCGCCACCAGCGCCAGCGCCAGCGTGGCCGTCTCAGGCAAACCCAGCCGAATCGACAGGGCCACCAGCGCGATCGCGGCGATGGTCACCACCCCGCCGGCCAATCCGTCCAGGCCGTCCACGAAGTTGATGGCGTTCATCATTCCCGTGATCCAGAACAGCGTGAACGGAATCACGATCGCCACGTGTAGCAGCACCACGCCGGCCTCAAACGGGTTGCTCACCGCCTCAACGCGGACACCGAACAGCAACGGCACGGCCGCGGCCGCGATCTGAGCCAGAAACTTGTCGCGCGCCCGCATCCCGCGCAGGTCATCCACCACGATGGAGACCACGAGCAGCGTCGCGCCCAACAACAGCCCCAGTGTCTGCCGGTCCAGCGGCCAGGCCACAATCAGCACCGTGATCACGAAGGCCGCGTACATGGCCACGCCGCCAAGGCGCGGCACCGGCACGGCGCGAATCCGACCGGCCCCCGGCCGGTCCATCCAACCTCGGCGGCCAGCCACGGTCCGCACGCCCAGCGTGAAGACCAGCGCCAGCGGCGCCCCGACGCCCAGCGCCAGCCAGTTGACCTCAGCCACGCCCGCGGCCGCTCATGGGATCAACTCCTGTTGACCGGGTATTTCGGCGCCGCATATACTCTCGCCAATTAGCGGGGTGGCGGGCCATCACCAGGAGACGCCTGACCGAAATCGCGCGGCCCAGTTGACAAGCTCGCCAGCACCCGCCTCTACGGCGGGTTTCTTGTTGCCCGTCCGAATTGGGGGATTCATTGGTTCATATCACGATCGGCGCCAACGAGAGCTTTGACGCGGCCCTGCGCCGTTTCAACAAGAAAGTCCAGCAAGAGGGCATTATCACCGAGACCCGGCGCCGGAAGGCGTACGACAAGCCCAGCGTGCTGCGCAAGAAGAAGGAAGCCACCAAGCGCCGCAAAGCCCGGCGGGCAGCCCTGAAGGCCGCCGAAGCCGAAGCCCGCGCGCTCTAGCCAACCCAGGACTCATTCCCGCATGGCGCTGATTGACCGCCTCACCGGGGATTTGCGGACGGCGCAACGCAGCAGCGACGCTGATCGTCTGCGTGTCTTGCGCACCCTCATCTCCCAGATCAAGTACGAGGCCAAGGAGTCCGGCGCGTCCGCCGACGACGCCCTGGTCGTGCGCGTGATCCAACGTGACATCCGCCGTCGCGACGAAGCTATTGAACTCTATGTCAGCGGACAACGTCCCGAGCAGGCCGCGGCCGAGCGCGCCGAGCGCGCCGTCATCAGCGCCTATCAGCCCGCCCAGATCGACCGCGACACCATGGAAACCATCGCGCGCGAGGTGATCGACGAAGTCGGCGCCACCGGCCGCGGGGACATAGGCAAGGTCATGCGCCCCCTGATGGCCCGGCTGCGCGAACAGGGAACCGTCGACGGACGCGCGGTCAATGCCCTCGTTGGCGAACTCCTCAGCGGCGGATAGTCCGCGCGGCGCCAGTCACGGAGCGCCCTCGCTACAGATAGATGTCGGCGCCGGCATCCCCTGCCCGCGCGATCTCGCGCGTCTCGTCGATCCCATCGCCGCCGCCGTGCAAGGCGCCACGGGCATGACGGGCGCCGTTGCCCTGCGCCTCACCGACGATGCGGACATGGCCCGCCTGAACCTCACGTTTGCCGGACGTCCCGCCGCGACCGACGTGCTGGCGTTCCCCAGCGGAGACCCCGAGCAACCCGGCGACATTGCCATCTCGCTTGAGCGCGTCCGTGGCCAGGCCGCCGCCCTGGAGCACAGCATGGAACGCGAGTTCGGTTACTTGCTCACTCACGCGCTGCTGCACCTCGCCGGTCTGGGTCACCACGACGACGCGCGGCAGCACGAGATGCGTCGGGTGGAGGAGTTGGTCATGGCCGCCGTGGGACTGGCGCGCGCGCGCCGGCCCGTCGCCTGACCGTGTCCCGCCTGACCATTCCGGCCCCGGCCAAGATCAACCTGGGACTTGAGATCCGGCGCCGCCGCGACGATGGCTATCACGAGCTTGTCACCATCTTTCAGGCGCTGGAATTCGGCGACACGGTCCATCTGTCGCCCTCGCGGACGATCGCAGGCGAAAGCGCGGTCGAAGGACTTGACGCCAGCGCCGACCTGGCCTTCCGCGCGGCCCACGAGTTGCGAGCGCGCATTGGCGCCACGCGAGGCGTCCACATCCGGGTCGACAAGCGCATCCCTGTTGCCGCGGGACTGGCTGGCGGCAGCACTGACGCGGCTGCCGTGCTGCTGGGCCTGCAACGCTTGTGGGGCGCCGAGCCGTCCGCCGTTGACCAGACGGCGCGCGCGTTGGGCGCGGATGTCCCGTTCTTCCTGCAGCCCGGGACCGCGCTGGGACTGGCTCGCGGTGACGACCTGCATCCCTTGCCGCCCACCCCAGCGCATTGGGTGGTGCTGGTCCGGCCCAGCGCCGAGATATCCGCGCGCGACGCCTATACCGAACTGCGCCCCGCTGAATGGTCGGGCGGCGCCGCGACCCTGGAGCAAGCCGATACCATCCGCCGCGGTCAGTTCGCGCCAGCCCTGCTCACCAACGACTTGCAAGCCGCCGCGACCCGCCTGGTACCGGAAATCGCCGACGTTCTGCGCGCGCTCGAAGCCGCCGGTGCGGCCCCGGCGCTGCTGGCCGGCAGCGGCCCCACCTGTTTTGGGTTGTTTCCCTCCCAGGCGCCCGCGCTCGATGCCCACGCCCAACTCCAAACGCGCGGCTGGTGGACCCGTGTCAGCCGCTTCCCGCCCCCGTCCAATCCTGTCGGAAATCAGCTTTGACCGCCCCCAAGCGCCTGCCTACGCTTTCCCTGTGGGGAGTAGCCAAGTGGTAAGGCAACGGATTTTGGATCCGTGATCGAAGGTTCGAACCCTTCCTCCCCAGCCGATGAATGCCGGGATAGCTGAAACCGGGAGTGGCGGGGCCGCCGGCATCGTGATGGCGGCTGGGCGCGGCACGCGCTTCGCGTCCGACATCCCCAAGGTCATGCACCACGTCGCGGGCCGCCCCATGCTGGCGCACGTTGTCGACAGCGGATATGCCGCCGGCCTCGATCCCATCGTGGTCGTCATCCAACCCGGCATGGATGTCGGCACGGCGGTACACGTTGCACGCACCGTGGAACAGCCGCCCGCGGGCAAGGGCACGGCCTACGCGGTCGAAATCGGGCTCGGCGAGATTCCTGCGTCGGTTGGCGTCGTCGTCGCGCTGTACGGCGACTCGCCGCTCCTGCGTCCGGCCACGGTTCGCGGCGTCGTCGCCGCCCTCCGGGACGCCGACGCCGTTGCGGCCATCACCTGGGCCGACGTTCCAGACCCGGGCGCCTTCGGCCGGGTGCGCCTGACCAACGCTGGACTCATTCACAGCATTGTGGAAACCACCGACGCCACAGCCGACGACCTGAAGCTCACGACCGTGAATGCGGGACCGGCGGCCTTTCGCGCCGGCTGGCTGCGGCGCACCTTGCCGCGCGTCGAACCCAGCCCTGCCTCGGGCGAGCGCTACCTCACCCGTCTGATCGACCTGGCCATCGCCGACGGCCAGCGCGTGGCCGGCTATCAGATCACCGACCTGGACGAGACTATCGGTTGCGACGATCTGGAGCGTCTGGCCGCCGCGAACGACGCCTTCAGTCGCCGCGGAGCACAAGCCGCGCGTCAGTAGACGCCCATCCCGAATCAAGCTCGCCGCGGCCGGATATCATGGAGCGGTTAGCGCGCTTGCGGGAGTGGCGCCCCCAAACAGCGGGCCGCACGAGGCAGAAACACTGGACGGCGAACTTAAGGTATTTGCTGGCTCGAGCAACCTGGCTCTAGCCGAGCAGATCGCCGCGCGACTCGACCAACCGCTCGGCTCGGTCACCCTCACGCAGTTTCCGGACGGCGAAGCGCGCGTCCAGATCAACGAAAACGTGCGCGGCGCCGACGTCTTCGTTATCCAGTCCACGTCCGCGCCGGTCGACGAGCACCTGATGCAACTGCTCATCATGATCGACGCGCTGCGTCGGGCCTCCGCCGGCCGCATCACCGCCGTGATCCCCTACTTCGGCTACGCCCGCCAGGAGAAGAAGTCCACCGGCCGCGAGCCCATCACGGCCAAGCTGGTGGCCAACCTGCTGGAAGCGGCCGGCGCCAACCGCGTCATGACCCTGGATCTGCACGCGCCTGCCGTGCAGGGGTTCTTCGATATCCCGGTCGATCATCTGCAAGCCTCGCCGCTGCTCGCGGACGCGCTTCGCCGCGTCGTCTCCGACGAGCTCGTCGTGGTGTCGCCAGACGCCGGCGGCGTCGCCCGGGCCTACGACTTCAGCCAGCGGATGGATGACTCCTCGCTTGCCGTTGTCTTCAAGGATCGAATGGCGCCCGACGAGATTCAGACACTCACCGTGGTCGGGGAAGTCACCGGACGCACCGCGGTTATCGTGGACGACCTGATCTCCACCGGCGGAACGATCGCCGAAGGAGCACGGTCACTCCTCGAGCGCGGCGCAAATGCCGTCTACGCCTGCGCCATCCACGGCGTCTTCGCCAACGGCGCCCTGCCCATGCTCGGGGCTTCAGGCCTCCAGCGGATATTCGTCACCGACAGCATTCCGCTGCACAACGGTTCCCAGGGGTGCAAGATTGATCAGGTCGCCACCGCCCAGTTGTTCGCGGAGGCGGTCCGACGGGTCCACAATGATGAATCCATTACCGCGATGTTTGAGTAACCGCGATGCGGCGCCGCCTCCGGGCGGCGGCCGGCATCTGGGCGTGAGCACCCGTCTGTGCCGCGCGGCAGGGGAGTGGATCCTTCTTGGATCCAGTTAGTTGGGTAGGGCTTGTCCTTATTCTCGTGCTGACCGGGGTCAGTGCCTTGCTGGTGCTGGCCGAGAACTCCGCGCTGGAACTCTCGCAGACCGCGCTGGACACCCTGGACAGCACCGAACCCCGTGCCGCGCGCCGTCTGCGCATACTGCTCGACAATCGCTTTCGCTTCTGGGCGAGCGCCCGGATCGGCGCGGCCGTGTTGATATTCGCGTCGGCGGCCCTGGCCGCCACCACGGTCGGCGAGCAACTGGGAACGCTCCTGGGAACGCGGCCCGGCGGTGTGGTGCTGGCCCTCGCCGTCTTGAGCGTGCTCCATGCCGGCGGCGCGCGCGTGACCCCGCGCATCCTCGCCCAGCGCCATCCCGTGCGAATTGCCCGCCGCTTCTGGTGGCTGATCTACGGCCAGTACATCCTGTTCCTGCCGGCCAGCCTCCCGTTTGAGCGTTTGCTCTCGCCGACGGAGCAGGAAGCCTGGCGCGGGCCCGACCGGCAGGACGCCGCGGTGATCGAGGCCGTGGAAGGCGCTCGCGAGGGCGCCATCGACGACACCGATATCGAGATGATCACCAACGTGATCGAGCTGGGCGATCGGTTCGTCCGCCAGGTCATGACACCACGCCCCGACATCGTGGCCGTGAACGCCGAGACAACCCTGCGCGGCGCGCTGCGCACGGCGCATGCCCACGGCCTCTCCCGCCTGCCGGTGTTCGAGGGCAACCTGGACAATATGATCGGGATCATCCACGTGCGCGACGGTCTGGCCGAACTGCTGGAACCCAACCAGGCAACCGATCTGCGTTCGCTGGTGCGCGAACCGCTCTTCATCCCCGATTCCAAGTACGTGGACCGGCTGCTGCGCGAGATGCAGGCCGACAAACTCCACATGGCCATCGTCGTGAACGAATACGGCGACACCGCCGGACTCGTGACTATTGAGGACTTGCTGGAAGAGATCGTTGGCGAGATCGAGGACGAATACGACGTTCCCGATGTCCCAATCGTGCCGCTCGGCCCGGGCCGCCTGGTCGTGGACGCCGGCCTGCCGATCACCGACCTGAACGACGAACTCGATCTCACCCTCACCGCCGACGGCGTGGACACCGTGGGTGGCCTTGCCTTCAGCGCGTTCGGTCGAGTGCCGGCAGTCGGCGAATCCGTGAACGTCAACGGCGCGGTATTGCGCGTGCACGCGGTCAAGGAAACCCGCATCACGCGCCTGGAGGTCACTCGGCTCGACGAAGACGGCAATGCCGCCTAGCGCGCCAGCCGCAAAATCCGTCGGCCCGACCAACGCAAGCTGATCCCGGAGCACTGCCATCGACATCTATTTTGGCCTCCTGGTCTTCCTGGGACTGATCGCCATCAACGGCCTGTTCGCGGGCGCGCAGT
Organism: Chloroflexota bacterium; assembly: GCA_047516685.1. Lineage (GTDB taxonomy): Bacteria > Chloroflexota > UBA11872 > UBA11872 > UBA11872 > UBA11872. The sequence continues at coordinate 8,978 of JAKZUJ010000251.1, forward strand.
TCGCCCTGGTGGCGGTTGATCGCTACGAGGTCGAGTCCGCCGCCGCCCGCGGCGCCCGACGGGACCGCACGGTCCGGCGGGGTCTTGAAACGCTCTCATTTCAGCTTTCCGGCGCTCAGCTCGGCATCACGGTCAGCTCGCTCGTCCTTGGCTTCGTGGTGGACAACGCCATCGGTCCACTGCTGCGGCCGCTGCTCGCCTGGCTACCCGGCGTCGAGAACGGCGCCCTGGCCGCGTTGACCGCGGCCGCGGCGCTCACTCTAGCCACGGTGGTTCAGATGGTGATTGGCGAACTGGCCCCCAAAAACCTGGCCATCGCCCGGCCCATGGCCACGGCCCGCCTCTTCGTCCCGCCCGCCATGCTGGTCAACACGCTGTTCGCGCCCGTCATCCGGCTGCTCAACGCCATGGCCAACACGGCCATGCGGCTGGTTGGGCTGGCCCCGCGCGAGGAGCTTGAGGGGTTCCAGTCCCTGGAAGAGATGCGCGAAGCCCTGCGCTGGGCCGCCCGCGAGAACGCCATTGAAGGCATCGAGTACGAAGTGCTTGACCGCGCGCTGGGCCTGGGCCGCACCACCGCCGGCGACGTGATGGTTCCCAGATCCCAGGTCGTCGCCATCTCCGCAACCGCCAACCTGGCCGACCTGTCCCGCCTGGCAATCGACACGGGCTTTTCGCGCTTCCCAATCCGCGACGCCGATGGCCGCGAGTACGTTGGGATCGCGCACGTCAAGGACGTGCTGGCCCTGCCGGCGCACGCACGGGTCGCCACGCCCGTTTCGGCCAAGGCGCAACGGGCACTGGAGGTGCCCGCCGCTCGCGACCTGCGCTCGCTGTTGCTCGAAATGCAGGCCTCGCAGCACGCCATGGTCATCATTGATGACGAATTCGGTCAGGCCGCCGGCATCGTCACGCTTGAAGACATTGTCGAAGAGCTGTTGGGCAGTATCGAGGACGAGTACGACAAGCCTGAACCTGCGCTGGTCACGCCGTTGGACGAGGGCGCCTACGACGTGGCGGCGCGGATTCGACGCGACGAACTCAGCGAAGCCACCGGCTTCTCAATGCCCGAAGGCCGCTTTGAGACCCTGGCCGGTCTGCTGCTGACGCTCCTGCAGCGCGTGCCGCGCGTCGGCGACGCCGTGTCCTTCCGCGGCTGGACCTTCCGCGTGGCGGCCATGCAAGGACAGCGTATCGACCGCGTGCGCATGGAGGCTGCCAGCGCACCTCGGGGGAGCGTCGGATGACCGCCATATTGCTCCTTACCGCGCTGCTGCTGCTCCTGATCAACGGGTTCTTTGTGGGCGCGGAAGTCGCGATCACGGCAGCCGCCGCCAGCCGCCGCGGAGAACTGGAGCGACGCGCAGCCGGCGGTGGCCGCTCCGCCCGTCTGGCCGTGGCCTCCCTGCGCGAACTCTCCTTCATGCTCACGGGCGCGCAGCTCGGTATCACCATGGCTTCCCTGGGCCTTGGCTTCGTGGCCGAGCCGGCTATTGCCGACGTGCTGGAAGCGGCACTCGCCGACCGCATCGGGCTGACCGGCGCACCAATACATGCGCTGGCCAGCGTCACCGCCCTCACCATCGTGGTGGTCTTTCACATGGTGCTGGGCGAAATGGCCCCAAAGAACATCGCCATCGCCGACCCTGTGCGCACGCTGCTCTGGGTCGCCCTTCCTTTTCGCCTGTACGCCAACGCCGTACGCAGCCTCCTCTGGGTGTTGAACGGACTGGCGAACCTGACCATCCGCGCCGTTGGCGTTGCCCCGCGTGACGAACTGACGACCGCCTACACCCCCGCGCAGATTGGCTTGATGCTTGGGGAACTGCGGCGCCTCGGCGCCATCAGCGCACCCCAGCAGCAGCTCGCCAACCGCGCGTTGCGCTTCGCCGCCCGCCCGGTCGAGGACGTGATGGCGCCGCGCTCCGCGGTCCACGCCGTGCCGGCCGAAATGCCCGTTCGCGAGATCGAACGCCAAGCGGTACACACTGGCTATTCGCGCTTCCCGCTGTATCGCGACAGCCCCGACGCCATCGTCGGCTTTGTCCACGTCAAGGACCTGCTGGCCATCGACCCCGCGGCAATGGATCAGCCCTTGCCGGAACACGCCATTCGCCCCCTGCACGTCACGCCGGCTACCGCCCTCGTCGGCGAGTTGCTGGTGGCCATGCGGCGCGACCGTGCGCACATGGCCCTGGTCGTGGACGAACATGGCTCGCCGGCGGGAATCGTCACCCTCGAAGACCTGGTCGAGGAAGTCGTGGGCGAGATTCGCGACGAGCACGACGCGCCGCTGGAGGACATTCAACAGTTTGGCCCCGACCGGTTCGTGGTGTCCGGCACGCTGCGCGCCGACCGGCTGGAGCAAGCCACCGGCTGTCGCCTTCCCGCGGGCGACTTCGTCACCGTTGCCGGCTTCCTCATGCAGCGGCTCGGCGCGGTCCCCAAATCCGGCGACTCGGTCGCGCACAACGGCTGGCTCTTGCGCGTCCGCCGCATGCGTGGCCCGCGCCTCGAGACCGTGGACCTCATCCGCCATCCGGCTGCCACGCCTTCCGAACGCGCCGCCCCGCGTTAGGCTTTCCCATGGCTCTGCTCCAGCGTTCCAGTACCTACAAAGCCGAAGGCGTCGTGCTCAGCCGCCGCGACCTGGGCGATGCCGACCGTATCGTCACGGTCTTTACGCGCGAATTCGGACGGCGCCGTCTGGTGGCGCGCGGTTGTCGGCGACCCACGAGCCAGTTGGCGCCTCACATCGAACTCTTCACTCGTGTCCGGCTGGTGGGCGTGGTTGGCGCCAACCTCGACGTGCTTACGCAGGCCCAGAGCCTGGAAACTTACCCGCGCTTCCGTGACGATCTGGCGGCCTTCGCTGCCGCCGGTTGGGCCATTGAGCTCCTGGACGGCCTCAGCGAAGACGGCGAGGCCGCGCCCGACGCCTTCGCCACGCTCGCCGCGTTCCTGACCGCACTCAACCAGCGGGCCGCCGACCCCGAACCGTTACTGTCCGCCCTGGCCATCAACCTGCTGGACATGCATGGCTACGCCCCTGAACTCTGGCGTTGCACCGTCTGCGGCGCCTCGATCAAGCCCGGCGCCCATGCCTTCGCTCCCCGCACCGGCGGCGTTGTGTGCTCAGGCTGTTCGAGCGATCACGCCAGCCACGCGCTGAGCATTGCTACCCTGAAGACCCTGCGCTTCATCGCGCACGATGGGCTGGCGGGCGCGGCGCGTCTGCGGGCGGACCCGCACACCCGCGCCGAACTGCGCACCGCCCTCCGCACCTACGCGACCGCGGTTGTAGAACGCGAAATTTCGTCCGCCCACCTGCTTGAACGTGCTGGCGCGGGTCCCTCGCCCCGGCCGACGCCCGGGGCGTAACACCGACCACGTGGCGTCGCACCGCACGCCATCCCGATAATCCTGTACAGACACGAGGACACCCATGCCTGCCCCCGACCTTGAAACGCTCACTTCCCTGGCCAAGCGCCGAGGGTTCGTTTTTCCCAGTTCCGAGATCTACGGCGGCTTCGCCAGCACCTGGGACTACGGCCCCCTTGGCGCCGAACTGATCCGCAACATCAAAGACGCCTGGTGGCGCCGCGTCGTGCACGCGCGGCCCGAGATCGTGGGCCTCAACGCCTCCATCCTCATGCACCCGCGAATCTGGGAGGTCTCAGGACACATCGAGCACTTTGCCGACCCCTTGGTGGAGTGCCCAACCTGCCGCCGACGCTTTCGCGAAGACGACGTGCCGGACCGGCGCTGTCCGCACGACGCCGACGAACTGACCGACCCCCGAATGTTCAACACCATGTTTCAGACCTTTGTGGGACCGGTGGAAGACGAAGCCTCCGTCGCCTACCTGCGGCCCGAAACCGCCCAGTCCACCTACGTGAATTTCAAGAATGTGCGCGACACCGCGCGGGTGCAGATGCCCTTCGGCATCGCCCAGATCGGCAAGGCCTTCCGCAACGAGATCACCACCGGCAACTTCATCTTTCGCAGCCGCGAGTTCGAACAGATGGAGTTGCAGTACTTCGTCCAGCCCGGGCAGGACGACGCTTCCCACGAGGATTGGGTCGACGCCCGCTTCGCCTGGTGGAAGGACCTGGGCCTGGAAACGCGCCGCCTGCGCCTGCGCCCCCACAGCCCCGAGGAATTGGCGCACTACGCCAAGGCCACCACCGACATCGAGTACCAGTTCCCATTTGGCTGGGGCGAACTGGAAGGCATCGCCAACCGAACCGACTTCGACCTCAAACGCCACGCCGAGGCCAGCGGAACCGACTTGTCGTACTTCGACGACGCGACCAAGAAGCACGTGACTCCCTACGTCATCGAGCCGGCCGCCGGGGTTGACCGCGCGGCCCTTGCCTTCCTGTCCGACGCCTACACCGTGCAGGAAGTTGCCGGGAAACCTCGCACCTTCCTGAATCTCGATCCGCGGCTCGCCCCGTTCAAGGTCGCCGTCTTCCCCCTGGCCCGCAACCGGCCGCCGCTGGTGGAATTGGCAACCCGAATTGCCGGCGACCTGCGCGCCAACTGGCCGATCTTCTACGACGCCAGCGGCTCAATCGGTCGTCGCTATGCCCGCCAGGACGAGGCCGGCACCCCCTTCGCCGTCACCGTCGATTTCGACTCACTCGACGACCAGACCGTCACCGTGCGCGAACGCGACTCCATGCGGCAAGAGCGAATTGCCTCCGACGGTCTGCGCGCCTACTTCGCCGAACGGCTGACCTGGTAATCCGCGATGCCCGGCCGGCCGTCACCTTCGTCCTCTCCAGCTGCGAGGGGGCAAGGTGCGGGCCTTCCGTCACCGCCTCCCGGCTCCTACTCCACCCTCGAACGCCTGCTGCTCGCCCCGCTGCGACGGCTGGGCGGGTACCTGGTCCGCCCCATCGTCAGGGCCCTCGTGCGCGCCCGCGTCCACCCAGGCGCGCTCTCGCTCAGCCAGATTCCGCTTGGATTCGTCGTCGCGGCCCTGATCGTTCCCTTCCCCCGGCTGGCGCTCGCCCTCTTCATCGCCACCCTCGTTCTCGACTTCCTGGATGGCGAACTCGCCCGCGCCCGCGGCCTGGCCTCGGACTTCGGCGCGCTGCTGGACCAGGTGAGCGACCACGTGCGCGAACTCACCGTCGTGGGTGGACTCGTGGCGGTCGGCGCGCTCCGCGGAGAAATCGGCGTTGCCTACGCCCTCACCTATCCCCTCGCCAACGTCCTGCTGTACGTGGCCGACCGCCTGCGCACGCCGCTGCCGTTCAGCCTCAAGCCCTGGATGGTCTACTACCCGTTCCTGATCGCCTATCTCGGCTGGGGCCTCAACCTTCTCGACTACGCGGCGGCCGCGGCCGCCGTGTTCCTCGCCCTTTCCAGCGCCCAAGCGCTCTGGCGAATCCGCGGCGCCCTGGCCGAGCCGTCGCCCCGATAAACCGCCTCTGCGATGGCCACGGATTCGTCAGTGAACAGATCGCGGCACTCATCAAACTAGGATCAGCTGTTCTCTACAGGCCGCCCGAGCAAGCGCGGCGTCCAATGTGGCGAGCGCGGCATTTTGCCGCACGGCCACGGCCAAGTAGACGGCGTCGTAACAGGTTAGGCGGTGCGTCCTGGCCAAGGAAACTACGGAATCTAGGTCGGGGTCGTGGGCGGCGTTGATCGGCAATTCGTCCAGGAAACTCAAACCCTCTTCGACCTGGTGGGGTCTGATGCGACCTCGCCGCTCGGCGGCAAGGAGTGCGTTTCGCACTTCAAGATGCCAAATCGACGGAACCTGCGCCCCAGCCCCTTCCAGACGCACCATGGCCGCATCGGCCCTCGCTGAAATCTCATCGTCGACGAGCCATGCCACCGCAACAGACGCATCGAGGACATACTCGCTCACAGACGATGTCCCTCATGGCGGGCGGCCAGGATTTCTTGCGTGGACATTTCAACGCGCCCCCAACTGGCCCGGCGCCGTCGGAATCGAGCCACGGCCGCCGCCCGCGTCGCGCGATCCTGCGCCTGCGCGGGAACCAAGTGCGCCACCGCCGTGCCGTGGCGAGTGATCACGATGCTCTCGCCGAACTCAACGCTCCGCAGGAGTTCCGACAGGTGGGCCTTGGCCTCTGTCGCGGGGACTTCGCGCATTGCCGCATTCCAATCCAGTCATTCAAACTGGTCAATTATATACGGCCCTGGCTCTCACCGCTTCGGCAACTCGCAGTTGCGCTATTACTCGCTAGAAAGCTGGCAATCCGACGCTGTTCCTCAGTAACGCGCCCGCAGCAATCCAGCCCCGGCGCACATTGCCCGCAACTTCAGATAGGCCTCATCGAGGTCCATCGGATTGATGCTGGAGGGCGCGAACCCGCAGTCCGGATTCAGCGTCAGCCGCTCGGCGGGCACGTACTGCATGGCCGCTTCGGCCCGGTTCACCACGGTTTCCGGTGTTTCGACCCTAATGTCGGTGTGGTCAATGACGCCCAAACCCAGCAGCTTGTCGTTGGGGAACTGCGCCAGCACCTCGATCCCACCCGCGTCCGGCGTGGCGAACTCCATGGCAAAGCGCCGCACGTGCATGCGACCAAGAGCACTCACAATCAGGTCGTAGGGTCCCTGCGTGCTGTGCCGGCGGTTCGAATGCGCATGACACAGGTGCACCGAGACGAGCGGGTGCTCCACGCCCTCCACCGCCCCGTTCACCCCCAGCACCGCCATGTCGATCTCGTGGTCGATGTCATCGATCCCGACGCGCGCCCGGTAATCCGGATCCACCAGCAGCGCCAGCCAGGGATCGTCAAGTTGAATCGCGTCCACCCCAAGCGAGGTCAGGCGCTTGAGCTCGCCGTTGATGATCGGAATGCACGCCTCCATGAAGTCCTCGCGCGTGGCGTACGCCTCGGTTGAGTGCTCGGGACTCCACATACGTCGTGCGACGGTGTAAGGCGAAGGCACCGCCGTCAGCGTCCGCCGCGCGGTCATCCTTTTGACAAAGCGCGCTTCGTCCAACGCGATCGGACGTTCCTGCCGCAACGGCGCGGTCACGGCCGGATACGCCGCGCCGCGGCCACCGGCAATCAGGTCCGGCTCGAACCCGGCCACGGCGTCGGCGAAGACCTTCACATAGCTCTCGCGCCGCCATTCGCCGTCGGACACATAGTCCAGTCCCGACGCTTCCTGCATCCGAATCGCCGCCGGCACGGCGTCGTCCAGCACCCGCGCGGCCGCGGCGGGGCTCACTACGCCCCGCTTGCGACGCTCAATGAGATCCCGTATCCAAACCGGCCGCGGCAGACTCCCGACCACAAACGTCGCAAACATCGCCTCGGCTGCCGGGGTCATGAGCGTCCCTTCGTCGCCGACTGACCACTAGCCACCAGCCACTGGCCACTGCTCAATGCAACACCAACCCGCCGTCCACGCTTAGCGAAATCCCGGTGATGTACGACGCGTCGTCGCAAGCCAGCATGTAGGCCGCGTTCGCCACGTCCGCCGGCAGCTCGTGGCGACCAATCGGAATCCCAGCCACCCGTACATCCCAGGCCGATTCGTTCTCACGGCCTTCCAGTTCAGTCAGGTCCGGATTCAAATCCTCACGCCACAGCCGCGTATCCACGATGCCGGGACAGAGCGCATTGACCCGCAGGCCGTATGGCGCAAGTTCCAACGCGGCGGATCGAGTAATCCCAATCACCGCGTGCTTGGTTGCGCAGTAGCACGTCATGTACGGCCGGCCGATCTTTCCGGCGGCCGAGGCCAGATTGATGATGATGCCGGCGCCGCGCGGCTGCATTCGCCGCGCCGCTTCTTTCACGCCCAGGAACACCCCGCGCACGTTGATGGCGAACATGTTGTCCCAGTCGTCAAGCGTCTGGTCCGCGATAGTCGTGGCCCCGCCGATCCCCGCGTTGTTGACCACGATGTCCACCGGACCGAACGCCGCCTCCGCCGCGTCGAACATGCCCGCAATGTCGGCTGGCAGCCGTACGTCGGTGGTCTGTGCGCGCGCCGATCCTCCGGACGCGACAATTCCCGCTGACGCGGCCTCGGCCGCCGCCGTGTCCACGTCGGCCACCAGCACCGCGGCGCCCTCGGCCGCATAGCGCTCGGCAATGGCCTGGCCTATGCCACGCCCCGCACCGGTGATCACGGCCACCTTGCCGTCCAGTCCCTTTGCCACGTTCTGACCTCATATGAGCCGCGCCGGTTCAGGCCCGATAGTGGCACAGGCGGCCTTGGCGCCCTGCCCTACGGGGATACCGCCAGGTAGCAGATCAATCGCTTGGGAACCCGAAACTCGCCTGCATCCGCGATCCGCCGCCCGACCAACTCACCCACCCGCGCCAGCAGGTTGCGGCGCGTGTCGGCGGTCGGCTCGCGCACGTTATCCGCCGGTCCGGATTTGTAGTACGCCATCACCGGCGCCGCCGTCGGAAACACCAGCGCGTTCACCTGTTCGAACATCCCCGCGCTCGGAAACATCGTGATCCCAACTGAGTTGCCGAGCGGGTCAATTCACCACGAAAGCCGATTGCGAGTCAGCCGCAACCCCGGTTGCCTATCCGGCGAACCGATCCACCAAGACGGCGATCAACGTCCCCACCACGCCAAAGCCCAAACCGGCAATCCAGCGGGTGAGTCGTGTCTCCAGGGCCAGCAAGTCGGCCTTGGTGGCCAAGTGCTTAAGCTCGGCTTCGACTACGCTGACCCGTTGCTC
>JAKZUJ010000252.1:0-4198 GCA_047516685.1 Chloroflexota bacterium
GCCTGGCGGCAGTGGCCCTGCCGCTCCTGACGCTGGCGTCGATCGTGCTGCTGACGGGTGTTGAGCGGATCGGCCAGCTACTGCGGATTGGCGATAGCGGCGCGGTGTCGCGGCTGGCCATCTGGGAGTCCGCCTGGCGCATGGCGCGCGACCACTGGCTCTTTGGCGTGGGTCCGGACAACTTCCTGACGCATTACCGGGCGTACATGCGGCCGGAGGCCTGGCGCGAGCCGAACATCTCGCACCCGCACAACGTGCTGTTGGATGCCTGGGTCTCGTTGGGCGTGATTGGCCTGGTGGCGCTGGTGGCGGTGCTGGCGCTGTTTTGGCGGGACTGGGCTCGGATCCGGCGGGCGGTCGCCGGCCAATCCGATCCACTGGCCTTCGGGCTGGCGGGCGCGATGACGGCCGCCCTTGCGCACGGCTTGGTGGACCACGGGTACTTTCTGCCGGAACTGGCGGTGACGTTCTGGACTTTGGCGGCCGCGGTGGTGGCTCTGGCCGTGGTGCGCGGCGCGGAGCCGTCTGAAGGTGGCGCACGGGGCAACGGGCGCGAGCCACCAACGTAGCGTGGGCCGCGCCGAGCGCCGTGCGGCGGGCTGTTCGCGTGGGGTATAACCATTGTGCCGGCACGATGTGGAGAGAGCATGGCCGAGATAACGCAGGAGATCGCGGCGTACGAGCGCATGCAGGGCGATTTGGAGCGCGAGCACCTGGGGAAGTGGGTGGTCGTGCATGACGAGGAGTTGATCGGGGCCTATGACGACTTTGAAGATGCCGCCCACGCGGGGGTTCAGCGCTTTGGGCGAGGACCGTTCCTGCTCCGTCAGGTCGGTGCTAGGCCTCTGAATCGGTGGACTCCGGCGGTGTATCAGGAGGCCCGTGCCATCAGCTGACGTCGGGTTCAGCCGATGGGACGAACTGTTCAGCTTCGGGCCGACGCTGGAAGTACAGATCGGATACGACTCAATGTATCGGCTCGACGCCGACCGCGAGCCCTACATCCCCGCGGATCGGCATCCCGCCCTCGTGGACACGGGATCAGCGCTGAGTTGCATTGACTCCGTCCTGGCGACCCGGCTGAACTTGCCAACCGTTGGGCGCCAGACTATTGCTGGCGTAGGCGGCGTCTATCAGGCGGACATGTACTTGGCCCAGATCTGCATCCCGGAACTTGAGTGGGTAATTCACGGGCAGTTCGCCGGTGTTCACTTAGCCGCTGGCGGTCAGCCTCACCGCGCACTGCTCGGCCGACACTTTCTTCGGCGATTCCGGTTCGTGTACGACGGCCCGTCCGGTTCGGTGTCGCTTAGCGGCGATTAGGAAGAGGCGCCGCCGCTTACTTGCCGATGCAGAACTTCGAGAAGATCACGTCCAGCAAGTCTTCGGTAGCGGACTCGCCGGTGATTTCACCCAGGGCGTTGACGGCGCCGCGGACGCCGATGCTGACGAGGTCCGATGGTTCATCGTCGGCCACGGCCCCGCGGGCGCTTGAGAGTTCGTGGTAGGCGCGGCTTAGGGCTTCCTGATGGCGGACGCTGGCCACCAGGGCCAGACCGCCGTTGCTTCCGGCGAGGCCGATGACATGGCGGAGGGCCTGGCGTAGCTCGTTCACGTCCTCGCGAATCGCGGACGTGTGCACGACCTGCGCCCCGGGGGTGAGGTCGCGGACGTCGTCCACTCTGACCGCGTGGGGCAGGTCACGCTTGTTGAGCGCCACGATGGTGGGTTTGGCGGCCTGGCGGACGCGGGCCGCGGCGATTTCGTCGTTGCCAAGCAGCGGGCGGCTGGCGTCCAGGACCAGGACGGCGGCGTCCGAGCCGTCCAGCGCGCGGGACGTGCGTTCCACGCCGAGCGTTTCCACCGGATCCTGGGTCTCGCGCAGGCCGGCGGTGTCGTTGAGCACGATGGGGACGCCGTCCAGGTCGAACGACTCTTCCAGTACGTCGCGAGTGGTGCCGGGGATCTCGGTGACGATGGCGCGGTCGGTGCTGAGCAGCGCGTTCATCAGCGAGGACTTGCCAACGTTGGGGCTACCCACCAAGGCCACGCGAAGGCCGTGTCGCTGCATGATTCCGCGTTCCGCCGAGGCCAGGGCGTCTTCCAGGCGCTTGAGGAGGGAGTGGAGCGTTGAGGCAAGCACGGCGCGGTCCATGGCGGGGACTTCGTCTTCGTCGAAGTCGACTTCGGCTTCCATCTGGGCCAGGAGGTCCAGGCAGGCCGATCGCATGTCATGGACGGCGTCCGAGAGGCGGCCTGCCAGCTGGTTGGCGGCAACGGCCAGGGCGGCAGGCGTGGGGGCGGCCACCAGGTCGGCAACGGCCTCGGCCTGGGCAAGGTCGAGGCGGCCGTTGAGGAAGGCGCGCAGGGTGAATTCGCCCGGGCCAGCCGGGCGCGCGCCGGCGGCCAGCAGGCTGTCCAGCACGCGGCGCAGGGCCACCGGGCCGCCGTGGCAACTGAGTTCGGCAACATCCTCGCCGGTGTAGGAGCGCGGGCCGGGCATGAAGAGCAGCAGGGCCTGGTCGATCAGCTCGTCGTTGCCGTCGTAGACGCGTACTAGGTGCGCGTAGCGCGGTTTGGGGTCGCGGCCGCGGCGGGTGACGCGGCGGGCTATCCACAGGGCGTCGGGCCCGCTCATCCGCACCACGCCAATGCCACCGCTCCCTACCGGGGTCGCGATGGCGGCGATGGTGTCGGATGTGAGGGCGCCGGGGTTCATGGGAAGTTCGCAGGGGCGTAGGCCCCGGGGCGTTGGTGGATTCTACGGGCGGCGGCGTGTGCGCGGCTCGCGGGACGCTAGGCTGGCAGTGGGCGCTGTCGCAGCGCTCGGACAGCAGACGCGGGAGTTGGCGCCAATGCCGCATTTGACGGGTGGGCAGGCCCTGGTGGCCGGAATGCGCCAAGCCGGCGTGACGACACTGTTCGGGATTCCCGGCGTACACAACGGCGGGCTCTACGACGCGCTGCTGGACGCACCCGACATCCGGGTGGTTATCACTCGTCACGAGCAGGGCGCGGCCTTCATGGCGGACGGCTACGCGCGTGCGTCGGGTCGGGTGGCGTGCGTGGCCACCATCACGGGGCCGGGAATCACCAACGCCGCGACGGGGCTGGGCGAGGCGTATGCGGAGTCGTCGCCGGTGTTGCACATCGCCACGGCGCTGGGTCCGGCCTCGCGATCGCCGGAAGCCGGCGAATTGCACGAACTCAGGGACCAGTCGGGCGTCTTGCGGGCGCTGGTGGCGCACCATGAGCTTGTGGAGTCCGTGGCGGAGATTCCGGGCGCGGTTACCCGGGCGGTGCGGGCGATTTCCACCGATCGGCCGGGTCCCGCCAGCGTGGAGGTTCCGCTGGAACTCTTGACGGCGTCAGCGGACGTAGAGATTCCCGACTCCGAGTCGGGAGCGTTGTCCGCACCGGATTCAGACGCCGTGGACAGGGCGGCGGAGCTGCTGGCCAATGCCGAGGCGCCGCTGATTTTTCTGGGGAGCGGGGCCGTGGACGCGGGGTCGGAGGTCCAAGCGCTGGCGGAGCGCCTGCAAGCGCCGGTGCTGACGGCTCAGACGGGCAAGGGGGCGTTTCCAGAGTCGCATCCGCTGTCGCTGGGCTGCAAGCACCGGCAGGACGAGGGCCTGTACGAGTTGCTGCGGACCCGAGACGTAGCTCTCGTCGTGGGCTGCCGGCTGGGGGCGCGGGTGACCGACGACGGGCGGATGCCGCTGCCGGATACGTTGATTCAGATCGACCGGTCCGCCGCGGAACTGGGTCGGGCACGGTCGATTGCGGTGTCCATCCAGGCCGACGCGGCGGCGGCGGTGAGCGAACTGCTGGAAGCGCTGCCGGACGATCCGCCGCCGGACGCGCCCGACATCATGGCCAGGATGGGCGACCGGCGACGCAATCCACCGGACGCCGCGGACGACCCGCGGGCGGCGGCCATATTCGAGGAACTGCGCCGGGTACTGCCGGAAGACGGCGTGCTGGTCAACGACATGACGATGACGAGTTACCGCTCGGCCGGGCTGTTTCCCGTGGATCACCCTCGGTCGTACATGTTCCCCATCTACTTCGGCACGCTAGGGTTCAGCCTGCCGGCGGCGATCGGGGCGCAGGTGGCCTGCCCGGAGCGGCCGGTGCTCTCGCTCAGCGGGGACGGCGGCTTTCTGTTCACGGCGGAGGAGCTGGCCACGGCCGTGCG
>JAKZUJ010000253.1:0-4748 GCA_047516685.1 Chloroflexota bacterium
CTGCAAACACGCCCGGTCGCCAAGCGACAGCCCGCGATGTCGCGTCGCGTCCCGGAGCCCGGCAGTGGCCAGAGCCTGAGCTTTATCGAAGGGTGTGACCTCCAGCGACATATGGGCAATGGACCGTCGAACCTCGCTCCAGGAATTCCCAAGGTCAACCAGGCGCGAGCCGACCTCGGCCACATTGACCGCCGAGGCCAGCGCGTCTCCCAGGTAGCCATCCACGATGTCCCCGCCAGGTTCCCCGAGTGCGAACGCCAGCATCGCGGAGGCGTCCAGAACCACTCGGCTCATACGGGATCCTTGGCTTCGGTCTTCCCGGCCTGGGCCTGCCGAGCCTTGATCCGCGCAACGGCGGTCTCCTCGGCCGCGACCTCCCTTCGGCGTTCCTTGAGCAGCTCATCCACCATACTCATACCCTCTGGCACGTAGCGAGTGAGAATCTCGCGAACTCGACGGGTTTCAGTCTCGAAGCTGACCATGCGCAGCTCCTCGTTCTCCATTCGGATGCTTACGGCATCCCCTGGCTCAACGCCGAGCGCCTTGCGGAAGGCCGCTGGGATAACTACCCGACCACCGGGCCCAATCACCACCCGCGCCTGTTCCAGCTCGTCCTCCAGGCTATAGGCCGTCACGCTGGCGACATGCCCACCCGGCGTGCGCAACCCGCTCTCGCCGGCGTCGCTTCCTGCTGGGCGCTGCGGACGTAACTGAGTTTCCTTGGTTGGCGTCCAGGTTCGGGTTGGCGTTGTCAGCACCTTGTAGACGTACTGCGGGCTGATCCCCAGGTGCGTCCCAATTTCCTGGCGGCTATACCCTGCTCGGAACAGCGTGCGAATCTTCGCGGCCTTGGTCGTCAACTCGGCGGTCACCTGCGCTGCTGGCGGCCGATGCTGGACGTAGGCGTACGTGGTCATCGGGCCATCCATACGGCTGTATGACACTCAAAGGTATTCTGGCAGAAAAACGGTCTCGTGTCGATAATTGCATTGCGGGACTCCTCATGACTAGCGACGCGTCGCCAGCCCCCGCCGCACCGCCAACTACACTGCGCTACGAGCCCCGGCCCAGCGAGACGCCCATGCAACGACGCAAGCTCGGACGCGTAAACCACCACAGCTCCGTCGTCACCCTTGGCGCTGCCGGCCTTGGGCGCGAGAACCTGCCGCAGGCCGAGGTGGACCAGGCCGTGGAACTCGCCCTGGCCGCCGGCGTCAACCACCTCGACATCGCTCCCAGCTACGGCCAGGCCATGGAGCACATGGCCCCCTGGATGCCGCGCTTGCGCGAGGAAGCCTGGTTCATCGGCGCCAAGACCGGCGAACGCACACGCCAGGCCGCCTGGGAAAGCATCCGCTCCTGCCAGCAACGCCTCGGCGTCGAAACCTTCAACCTCTTCCAGCTCCACGCCGTTGTCGACCTGGACGACCTCGACCAGGTCACCCAACCCGGCGGCGCGCTCGAAGCCTTGATCGAAATGCGCGACCAGGGCCTCACCCGCTACATCGGCATCACCGGCCACGGCCCCCTGGCTCCCAGCGTCCAACTGGAAGCGTTGAACCGTTTCGACTTCGACACCCTCATGTTCCCGCTCACCGCCGCCCTGTACCTCAACCCCGACTACCGGCGCGACGCCCAGGCCCTGCTGGCGGCCGCCCGCGAGCGCAACGTCGGCGTCCAGGTCATCAAAATGCTCGCCCGCGGCGGCTGGGGCGATGGCCCGCGCGAGCTCGGCTGCTGGTACGACCCCCACCGTGAACAGCCCCAGATCGACCAGGCCCTCTGGTGGGTTCTGTCGCAACCCGTCCACAACGCCCCCTCCACCGGCGAGACCACCCTGCTCCCCCGCATCTTCTCGGCCGCCAACCGCTTCCGCGCCCTCAGCCCCGCCGAACAAGCCGCCGCCATCGCCGCCCAACGCCCTCCACGCCCCGAACCCCGCCTCGGCATCCCAGCCGCTGCCGTCCTCTAACGCATCGCGATCCCGTAGGGGTACCCCTTGTGGGTACCCGTGAGCGGGATGCAACGGGATCGCTCGTCGCATGCCCATCGCTGAGCGGCTACGCGTCAGGCCTGGGTTGCTTTGACCGCTGCACGTGCTCGCGCAGCGGGCGCTGTCGCTTCATGCCTTGGTGGAAGACTCCGCGCCTGCCGCCGGACCAATCAAGCGTCTCCGGGATGTCCGTCGTGTCAATCTCATCGTCCGGCAACGACGCCAGCGCCTCGATCTGCGCTTGCTGCTCGTGTGTAGACTCGGACGTGCGCTTGGGCATCAGTCATCCTCCCACGCGCCGTACGTTGCGTACGCTGATGGTCTAGTTGTACTGACCACAGAGGTGTGAGACACGGCTGACGGGTGGGAGGCCGCCGAGCGAGCCGTGGGGGCGCCGACGGCCAGCACCTGCCCTTCCCAACCGACGCGTTCGACTGCGTCCTCGAAACCGAATCCCTCGAGTGGATCAAGGACCCCGTGCGCTACTTTCGGGAAGCCGCCCGCACCTGTGCTCCAACGGGCGTGGTCATATCCGACGACAGCGACTGGGACACCGTTGTCTACGCGGTGTCCGACACCACCCCCTATCGCCGCGGCGGCTTATTCGCAAGCGACATGGCTATCAGCAGCCCAATCGGCCCCAGGAAAAACCCCACAAAAAACCACGCCGGAACCCAGAACTCGCCCCACACCTCCGGCTGATCCTTCTTAGAGGCCACGTTCGACGTCACCCAGCCAAAGCCAACCGCCACCACAAACAACACAAAAACCAGCGGCCCCGGTTCTGACATCCAACCTCCCAGCCCTGCCACCACCCCCACCAGCCTACGCGCCACCGTGCCGGGACCAGACATTGGTCGCCCACCCCCCTTAGCCGCCAAGCCTCCCAGGCAGTCCCCTCTCGCTCCTTCCCCCCAGCCGCGTATCCTTCCCCCACAACACCCCGCAGGCCCTCCTCCCATCCACTTCCCCTTCGCCGAACTCACCGGCGCCCCCCACCAGCTCGGCCTCCAACACGGCCAGCGCTTCCGCGACCTCGTCCGCCTTCAGCTCGCCGAAACCATGCAAGGCGCTGCTGATAGTGGACTGACCGCCGCGGCCGCCCTTGAATGGACGCGCCAGCAGCGCCCCCGCGTCCAGGCCATCGCCCCCCACTGGATGGACGAACTTGAGGGGCTCGCCCAGGGCGCCGGCATTCGCCCAGACGAAGCCCTCGCCCTCCAACTCCGGCCCGGAACCGGCGGACTCCCCGAAGGCTGCACCTCATTCGCCGCCGTCGGCGCCGCCACCACCGACCGCCAAACCATCGCCGGTCAAAACCGCGACCTTGGCGAGCCTTACCTCCACCGCATGTTCGTTGCCCTGCTGCGGCCCACCCAGGGCCCCGACATCCTCATGCACTGCGTTCCTGGAGAAATTGGCGGCGTCGGCCTCAACAGCCACGGCGTCGCCCTCTTTGCCAACTCCCTGTGGGGCCGCTCCGGCCGAACCTGGATGGCCCCGCCAATCCTGCGCCGCGCCGTCCTTGAAGCTGCCACGGCCGAAGCTGCTGTCCAACGCATACAGGCTTTGCCTGGCCCGGCCGTCGGCAACTTTCTGATTGCCGACACCCACCACGCCCGCAACCTCGAAATCCTGGCCGAGGGCGTCCAAGTCACCGAGATTGACGACGGCGTCTACGCCCACGCCAACAACTGCATCACGTCGGCCCTGCTCCCACACGAAGCCCAGCGCCGTCCGCTTCCGCATTCCGAAGGCCGCCGCCACTCACTGCAGGTCGCGCTCGAACGCCACGCCGGCTCAATCGAAACCAACGTCTGCCGCACACTCCTCAGCGACGAAACCGGCCGCCCCGAACCCGTCTGCCGCCGCCCCCGTTCCGGCGACCCGTTCTCCACCATCGCCGCCCTCATCGCCGTTCCCCACACCCGCACCCTCCACCTCAGCTACGGCCCCCCAACCAACAACAACTTCACCACCTACCACCTCTAACCACGCCCCCCGTCATCCCGGCGTCCGCAGCCCCCTCCTGCGTAGGGGCGGCGTCACAGACCCGCCCGCCTTCCGCGCAACACCCATCCCCAATTCGCCCACCCGTTCGCGGTGAGCCTGCCCTGAGCCTGTCCTGAGCCAGTCGAAGGGCCGATCCGTTCATGGTGAGCCGGTCCGGAGCCCCCGACGGATCGAGGCGAACCACGAACCACAAACCCCGTCACTCGCGGCGCCGGCTCAACCCCCCGCCTGCGCCGCCCCGCCCTTATACGTCGCCGCAAACACCATCTCCGAGACCCACCGCCTAAACGACTCGTTATCGCTGAACTGCTTGAACAGCTCCGTGTGATCCGCCAATAGCTCCGTCATCGCCCGTCCCAGCGCCTTGTCGTGTTCGATCCGCGCGTTCTGACGGTCCGAGTTCGCCATCGCGTTCTGGTAGGCCGTGTCCGCGGCAACCTTCGCGGGCAGTTCCACGCCAATCACCTGCTGAATCTTGTCCTCATCCTTCCACTCAATGTTTCCGAAGTTAGCGTTGAAGTCCTGGATGATCCTGGAGAGCCGATCCAGCTCCGCTTCCGGCTTCTGCCCCCCGCTCTCCGTACTCACCGGATCGATCTCTGCGTCCTCGTCGGGAAGCTGGATCTCCTGCACCGCCTGCTTCTCCACGCGGTAGCTGTCCATGTCGATCGTGTCCAGGATCCCCTTGGACAGATCGTCCTCTTCCGGCGCCGGCAGCTTCGGCGCCAGGAACGTCAGGAAG
>JAKZUJ010000254.1:0-3681 GCA_047516685.1 Chloroflexota bacterium
GCCCAGTCGATGAGTTGCGTCAGCCGCTCCAGCCGGGCGTTGCGGCCAACCCGCGGCGGCAGCCAGGCGTCGATGAGTTCCGGCGGCTGGGGAGAACGGTGCATGGTCACGACCCTCGGCGGCGGGAGCGATGGTCTCCACGATCCACCTCGCGTCAGGGTTTTGCAAAGGTCTCTCAGGAGAGGGATAAGACGGAGACCCCTCACCGACCCCTCGCCTTGACCTTCTTCCCAAGGAGAGGGAGAAGACTCAGCGAGGACCTTCACCCCAGCCCTTGACGCCGCACGCTGGTGCTCTCTCGCAGGAGAGGGAAAGAGCGCGTGGCTCGACTGTTGGGTGGGGGTGCGATAGGAGTGACGTGCTCAGGGGTGGAGGATCGTATCGCGTGTGGCTGCCGTGGCGTCTATTCTTGAGCGGACAGTGCCGACACCCCAAGGGATCAATTGAATGTTCGCGACGTTTGGACGGACCTGGCAGCTCACCAAGATGAGTTGGGGCGTGCTGCAGAGCGATCGCAAGCTGATCGCGTTTCCGCTCATGTCCGGGATGGCGCTGGTGGTGCTGGCCGCGCTGCTGACGGGCGTGGGGGCAGGCGTCGGCACGCTGGACCGGTTGAACGATGCCGGGTCGGCGGGACTGGCCGAGGCCGACATCGCGCTGCTGGGCGTCACCTACTTCCTGCTGGCGTTCGTGATCATCTACTTCAACGCGGCGTTGATCGGGGCGGCCATGGTTCGGCTGGCCGGCGGCACGCCGACGCTGGGCGACGGGTTTCGCCTGGCCAACTCGCGCCTGCCGCAGATCGTGGGCTGGGCGCTGATTTCAGCCACGGTTGGCCTGATCCTGCAGATCCTGCGTAACCAGTCGCGCGACAACTTTCTGGGGCAGATCGCGCTGTCGATCGTCGGCGGCGTCTGGGCCTATCTGACCTTCTTTGTGGTGCCCGTACTCGTGGCTGAGCAGGTGGGCCCGATCAACGCCATCAAGCGGTCGGGGTCCCTGTTCAAGCGGACGTGGGGCGAGCAGGTCGTGGCCAATTTCGGGTTCGGCATCATCGGCTTCGTCGCCGCGCTGATTGGCCTGCTGCCCGCCCTGTTGGTGTCGCAACTCTCGCCGATGGCCGGCCTGGCGACCGGTGTTGTCACGGTCGGTCTGGCTATCGCCACGGTGTCGACGCTGGAGGCGATTTTCAAAGCCGCGCTGTACGGATACGTGGCTGACGGCAGCGTGGGCGAAGGGTTTGATCGCAACACGCTGGATGGCGCCTACGGACCGGGGCGCGGCGGCCAGCGCGGTTTTTAGGCGCCAATGAGCGGGAGTCACGCCGGTCGGCGCGCGGCGGTATACGGGGCGAGCAGCGGCATGGGGCGGGCGACGGCCCTGGCCCTGGCCCGCGAGGGCGCGGACGTGGCGGTGCTGGCGCGCAGCGCGGATGCGCTGGCGCAGGTCGCCAGCGAGATCCGGGCCATGGGGCGCCACGGCGTGGCGATTCCGGTGGACGTGCAGGACGCGGCGGCGGCGCGGGGTTCGGTTGGGTCGATCCTGGATGCGCTGGGCGGGCTGGACATCCTGGTCTATGCCACCGGCTGGAATATCCCGGGCCGGGCGCTGGAGCGGCTGAGTCCCTCGGATTGGGAGCTGATGCAGCGCACCAACCTGTGGGGGCTTTACGACGTGACGCAAGCGGCGCTGCCGGCGCTGCGCGAGGCGGGGGCGCGGGTGGTGGTGATCTCGTCCGCCGCTGTCCAGCTGCCCGACATGTCGGGCGTGGCGTACCAGAGCACGAAGCATGGGGAAGCCGGCTTTGTGCACGGGATGATGCACGAGGAGGCCGGGAACGGAATCCGGGCGACGGTGATCTTCCCGGGGCTTACCGAGACGCCCATGATTGACCGGCGTCCCGCGCCTACGCCGCCGGAGATGGTGGCGAACGCTCTGCAACCGGAGGATGTGGCCGAGGCGGTGCTTTTTGTGACCTCGCTGCCGCCTCGGGCTTACGTGCCCGAGCTGGTGCTGCTACCGGCGGCGATCCAACAGCGCTGATCCACGCGCGGTCGCCAGGCGCGGCTGCGTATGCTGGAAGGGCGGTCCACGGTCGCGAGGTTCAGTTATGCCGTACGTCCCTTCCCTGCATCTGTTCTGTCATCCCTGGGAACTGCAGACGGTGGTGCACATGCGCCGGACGTGGAACCGTCCGGCGCGGGTGCAGATGGCGCCGGTCCTGTCGCCCACCGAACCCTGGGAAGGCACCTCGGTGGTGACCTGGGGGTCCGCGCATCGCGATCCGGAGTCAGGGCTCATCCAACTCTGGTACGAGGCGTGGAATCCCGACCGTCCGGAGCCGCTGGATACGCCGGTCTGTTATGCGACGTCGACCGACGGCGTGACCTGGGATAAGCCCCAGTTGGGACTCTTCGATTGGGACGGCAGCCGCGCGAACAACATCTGCTGGATGATGCGCAACACCGGGCCGTGGGATTACCTGGACAGCCCTCGGGTGTTCGTGGAGCCGGACGCGCCGGCCGACGAGCGCTACCGGATGGTCATCTATGCGCGGGTCCAGGCCGTGCGGCGGCATGCGTTCTTTGCGCTGACCAGCGCCGACGGGGTGAACTGGAGTTGGCGCGACGAGCCGTTTCTGACCGAGACCGGCGACCGGTTTCACTGCATCCGCGACGACCGGCGCGGGGAGTATTGGGTCACCTCAAGGCGCGCGCACCTGGATCGCGAAGTCGGGACGGACCCGCCCCGTCCGCGAATCCGCAGCGTGGAGCGCTGGCGCAGCCCGAACCTGCATGACTGGTCGGGTCCCGACATCCTGCTGCGGCCCGATGACGAGGATTTACCGGACTCGGAGTTTTACAGCATGTATCCCATGACGGCCGGCAACGGTTACCTGGGCTACCTGGAGTTCTACGACCGTTTCGTGGAACGTCTGCACGCCGAGTTGATCGTGAGCCGCGACGGGGACCACTGGCAGCGGCTGGAGCGGACGCCGTGGCTGGACCGCGGGACCGACGGCGCCTGGGATGACATGTGGGTGTTTCCGGCCAGCAACGACCCGCTGGTGGTGGGAGACCGAATGCTGGCGCTGTTTGGGGGACGCGGCACGGCGCATGGCGGCCGGCGCTACCGGATGCAGCCGGCGCGGTGCAGCATTGGGCTGGTCCAGTTCGGGCGCGACCGCTGGGCGGCGCTGACGGCGGGGCAGGACGGCGGCGAGTTCGTGACGGAAGCGGCCGAAGTCACGAGCGACCGGCTGAGGCTGAACGTGGATGCGGAGTTCGGCGATGTGCGCGTGGCCGTGCTGGACGAGTTTGACGGGGCCGTGGAGGGGTACGGCCATGAGGACGCCGTGCCGATTGCGTGCGACGCGATCGAGGCGCCGGTGCGCTGGGCGTCGGGCGACTCCCTGGCCGCTCTGCGCGGCCGTCGCGTGCGCCTGCACGTCACGGCGGCCCGAGCCAGCGTGTACGGGTACCGGTTTGGCTAAGGGCCTATTGCGACGCTGCGCGCTTGTCTTAACATAAGGAAGACAGCCATTGCGGCCTCAGCACATTGGCGCGTGCGTGGGCGCCCCGCCGCCGAGGAGTGAAACACCGTCTCAAGGCACAGGCCAAGCACCGGCGACCGTAGTTCCCGCCGAGCCTTTCTGACGCGCCTTTCGTTGGCGGTTGGCGC
>JAKZUJ010000255.1:0-13069 GCA_047516685.1 Chloroflexota bacterium
CGGGCTCCAGCTAGAATCCGCCCACTCGACGCCCGGTATTCGCGACATGCCTGCCGACATTCAAGCCGCGCGGGGCATCGAAGTTCGTCGAGTCACGTCGGGTCCGGCCAGCCACTTCTTCGGCTACTACGACATGCCCTCCTGGGATGTGACCGGCCGCTTCCTGCTGACACAGCGGGTAAACCTCGATGTCGATATCCCCTCGGCTGACGACGCGGCCACTATCGGCACAATCGACCTCGAGGACGGCTGCCGCTTCCGCCGCGTGGCGACGACGCGCACCTGGTCCTGGCAGCAGGGCGCCATGCTGCACTGGCTGCCCAAGCACGGACCGAGCACGATCGTCTACAACGACCAGGTCGATGGCCGCTATGCGGCGCGAGTGTTGGACATCGATACCGGTTCAGCCCGCGTCCTTGAGCGGCCGATTGCCGCCCTCAGCCACGATCAGCGCAAGGCGCTAAGCCTCAACTTCGCGCGCCTGCGCGTGCGCCCCGAGGTCGGCTATCCGGGTCTGGCCGACCCCTGGGTGGGCGTGGACCATCCCGACGACGATGGCATCTACGTCGTCGATCTGGCGACCGGCGCATCGGAATTGAAGGCATCCTTGGATGCAATCGCGTCCGTGCGGCCGCACTCCTCGATGCACGGCGCGATCAACTGGGTCAACCACCTGATCTTCAGTCCCGATGATGCGCAGGCGATGTTCGTGCATCGCTGGTGGCCGCCGGGCGCCCCCCGCTACCGCACGCGCTTCATGCTGCTGCGGATCGACGACGGGTCGGTTCACGAGGTCTGGCCCACCCGCGCCTCGCATATGTGCTGGCGCTCGCCCACGGAGATTCTGTTCTCGGCGGTACCGGCTGACGTGCCCGATGATCCCGACACCAGAGCGGGTTCGATGGGCTTCTGGCTGCTGGACCTGGCCTCCGGCGCCGCACGCGAGGTTGGTCGGGCGGTGCTCCCGCCTGACGGCCATTGCAGCTACCGGCCGGGCGGCCGTTTCGTGCTCATGGACACGCAGCCGGGCGCTGACGGTCTACGCTGCTTGCTGGTTTATGACGAGGAGGCCGAGCAGGCCCTCGAGCTTGGTCGCTTCCACTCCCCGCCGCGCTACGCTGGCCCGGTGCGGTGCGACCTGCACCCGCGCTGGAGCCGTGACGGCGGGCAGGTCTGTATTGACTCCGTCCACGAAGGTAGCCGCCAGATGTATGTAATCGACGCCGCCAAGGCGCTGGATGCCTGGATCGGGACGGCCTGAGCCATGCCGATCCGACCCGGACGAGACGCGCTGCTGGAAGTCCTGGAAGCCGAGGGCGTGCGCTACATCTTTGGTAACCCCGGCACGACGGAGGGCGCGATCATGCACGCGCTTGAGGGCCATCCGGATCTCGAGTACATCCTGGTGGCCCAGGAAGGCGTGGCCATGGGCATGGCCGACGGCTATGCCCGCGAAAGCGGCAGGCCGGCCTTCGTAAACCTGCACATCGACACGGGGCTGTCCAACGGCCTCAGCCTGATGTGCAACGCCTACGCCGGTGGAACGCCCCTGGTCCTTACCGCCGCCAACAGTTCCATCGGCAAGGTGGCGGAGGGTCGCACTGACTTGGTGGACCTCGCCCGGCCCTTCAGCAAGTGGGGCGCGGAAGTCACCAACGCCGATCAGATTCCAGCCGTCATGCGCCGCGCCTTCCGCGAGGCCAAGACCCCGCCCACCGGCCCAACCTTTGTCTCGCTCGCCCAGAACGCCCTGGACGAAATGACGGATGTCCGCGTCGCCCCCTCCGGCGATCTCAGCACCGCGATCGTCCCAAATCCGCGGGCGATCGAAGCCGCGGCCGAATTGCTGTCGCAAGCGGAGCGGCCGGCCTTGCTCGTCGGCGATCGCGTCGCCCAATACGGCGCCGTGGAGCAGGTGGTCCGCCTCGCGGAACTACTTGGTACGCCGGTCTACGGGGCCTCGTACCCCACCATGATGTTCCCAACCACGCATCCGCAGTGGATGCAGCAACTCCCGCCCTACGTCGTGCTATATCGAGAAGCCTTCGCCGAGACCGACGTTTTGCTCGCCGTTGGCGCCCGCGTGTTTCACGACTTCTTCGCGGCCGCCACCGGGATCCTGTCCGACGACGCGCGCCTGGTTCACCTTGACATAAATCAAGATGCAATCGGGCGAATCGAACCGACCGAGGTTGGTATCTGGTCCGATCTGGCGCTGGGGTTGGACGAGTTGTACGCCGCGGTCAGTGAGGTTCAGACGTCGGCGCAGGCCGCCGCGGCTAAGGCTCGTGCCCAGCGCCTGGCGTCCAGCAACCCGGGTCGCCGTGCCCCCTCACAGCCCGTGGATAACACCCGGCCGATGCCCTCCACCGCCATGATGGCCGGGCTGGCCGAAGGCCTGCCGGCTGACGTGATCGTCGTGGACGACAGCATCTCCTGCCGCCCGGACCTGCATGCCGCGGTCACGTTCGATCAACGACGCCGCGTGCAGGCCGAGCGCGCCGGCGGCGCCATCGGCTGGGGCATGGGCGGCGCATTGGGCGTGGCGCTGGCCGCCCCCGACCAGCGCGTGGTCGCCGTTATCGGCGACGGCAGCGCCATGCTGACCGTTCAGGCCCTCTGGACCGCCGCCGCCTACCAGATTCCCGTCGTCTACTGCATCTGCAACAACGCCGGTTACCGCGTGCTCAAGCTCAACCTGCGCCGCTGGTTTGGCGACGTGCTCCACGAACCCGACCGTCCCAGCCAGTACATCGGCATGGAGCTCGACCAACCCTTCGACCTGGCCGCCATCGCCCAAGCCATGGGCGTCCCCGCCGAACGCATCGAAGACCCCACTCGCGTCGCCCCCGCCCTAACCCAAGCCCTCCAACGCAACGGCCCAGTCCTCCTGGACATCGTGATCGACGGCAGCGTGTAGGGCTATTCGCCTCTTGCTGCCAGTGTGGCCGCACCACTGGCAGCGACGCTTGCGTCACCGCATGACGCGTTCAGGCCTGTTGCCTCGAAGCTCCGGGCAGGATGCGCAACATGAACTGATCGAACATCGGCGCGGTAAAGACGGTGTCGCCATGACGTGGACTCCAGACCATGCCTTTGTTGATCAGTTTGCTGCGGGTCGGCGCTAGGGAGGTCACGCGCCGTCCGAGAATCTGTGCGATGTCTCCGGATCGGTGCGGCCCAGGTCCGAGTTCGGCCATCGCGCGTAGGTAGCGCTTCTCCGCGGGCGTCAGCCGGTCAAAGCTGACGAGGAAAAAACTCTGATCGAGGTCGGCGATGGCAAGTTGCGACGCAGCCTTGACTTCAGCCGCTGTGATCGGAGAGCCTTCGGCGACATCCCACGTGTGCTTGCCCCACTCTTGAAGAAAGTAGGGGTAGCACTGCGTCTTTGCCACGATGAGATCGAGGGCGCCCGACTCGATTTCCACACCCTCGTCCGCAACGGGCTTCGCGATTGCGCGTCGGGCATCGTTAGGAGACAGCGCGCCAATCTCGGGGAACTCGAACAGACGTTCGGCGTACGACTTCGCTCGTCCCATCCGTCCCCGGACCTGGGGCAGCCCGGCGCCGATCATCATCACGGGAAGCTGACGCTGGGCTGTCCGGTGCAAGGCTGTGATCAGCGCCGCCAGTTGATCTTCCGCCACGTACTGGAGCTCATCGATCAAGAGCGCTACGCAGCTTGCATCGGCCCTTGCCGCCTCGCCGACGACCTGCAAGAGGTCCTGTAGATCGGTCTCCAAGTCTCCGTTGTCAGCCAGCCCCGGTTCGGGTTCAAAGTCCAGGCCGATCTCGATGTCCTGGTATTTCACCTTCAGCGCCGTGGCAAACCCTGCCAGCGCGCGCAGCCCGCGGTGCGCGAGATCCCGAGTGGCCGCTTGGCGCGAGAGTCGCAGCAGGACCTGGCGCAATTGCGGCGCCAGTACGGAAGGAAGCGACCGGGCCTCGGGCGCTTCGACTGATAACGCGTAGATGCCGTCCGCCTCGGCGTCTTCCCGGATTCGATCCAGCAGCACCGTTTTGCCTACGCCTCGCAGCCCCACCATCAGCGTGCTCTTGCTCGGACGCCCTATCCGGGTCCGAGCCAGCGCGATGCGCGAGGCCTCACGAATCTCGTCGCGGCCGGCCAACTCCGGGGGACGCGTCCCCGCCCCAGGTGCAAACGGATTCAGAATCGCGTCCATACGAGATTATATGCGGAGATTAGCTAAGTTATCTATTTTCGATAACTTAGCTAATCTCGGTATAAACGACCCACGGACACGAGAAGGGGCCGCTCGACGGACGCCAGCGTTCGGTGCAAAGCCGAACATTGGGGGCTCGGGAATGGACGTTGCCGGAGGCCAGGTAGGCGCCGAGTCGCACGTATTCGACTCGGACGCACCCGACTACGGGATCAATACGACCTTACCGATGGGCTGACGAGCTTCAATGGCGGCGTGCGCTGCAGCCGTATCGGCGAACGAATACGTCCCGCCCACCACGGGGCGCAGCCGGCCCGACTCGGCCAGATCGATTAGCTCGCGCATGATCTCCGGCGCGTGCGCGTCGGCGTTGCTGCGGCCTCCCCAGCCGATCAGGCGCAGGTTCTTCACCCAGAACGACCAGAACTCCACCATGCCCGAGCCGGTGAACGAGTTGGACCCCAGGCTCACCAGCCGCCCGCCCTCGGCCATTGCGCGCGGGCTTTGCTCAAAGACTTCGCCGCCGACGGGGTCCCAGACCACGTTCACGCCCTCGCCATCGGTCAGGCGCAGCGCTTCGGCGATAATGTCGGCCGTGCGCGAATTGACTACATGGTCGGCCCCAAGCGACCGCACCAGGTCCAGCTTTGCGTCGCTGCTGGCAACGCCAATGACTGTCGCGCCGAAGTGCTTGGCCAGCTGCACCGCCAGCACGCCGGTTCCGCCCGCGGCGGCGTGAATCAGCACGGTCTCGCCGGCGGACAGGCCCGCGGCCACCCGCAGCGTGTGATACGCCACCGGCGCGTAATCGAACGCGGCAGCCTCCACGGGGCTGAAGCTTGCGGGTATCGCCGTGGGTCCTGGCGCAGCCGCGCTTCCCAGCGACAGGCTGGCGGCTGACGCGACGCCATACTCGACGTAAGAGCCGGGCCGCAGGCCGCTCACCAGATGTCGTTCGCCGACCGCCACGTGGCTCACCGCCGCGCCGCATTCCACGACCTCCACGCAAGCGGCGCCGCCCGGAATCCGCGGCAGCGGCGGCAGCCCGTAGGCCGGCTCTGTCGGCGATCCGATCCGCCCGCTGCCCCCGTGCCGAATGTGCAGCTGTATGAAGTCCACCGCCACGGCCAGCACGCGCACCAGCACTTCGTCGTCAGCGGGCTCGGGTGTTGGCACCTCCGCCAGGTGCAGAACCTCCGGGCCGCCAACCTCGTCATAGACGACGGCTTTCATGGAACTCCTTCTCTCCCCCATAACCGGGAACTTCGCTTCTCTACCTATCCCGGCGATGCTCCTGTAGGGGCGCTCCTTGCGGGCGCCCTATTCGTTCCGTGGAATCTTGCCCCTGGGCACCCACAAGGGGCGCCCCTACAAGAGGTGCCCGTTCCACCTGCTATTCCTTCAAAACCAGGTAAATCATCAACCTGACCTTGGCGTCCGTACCGTCCAGGCCGCAATCCAGCCGCAGCCAGCCGCCGAAGTCGCGCACCGGCAGCGAGGACATCCCCGGCGCGGATATTGGCTCGAAGGCTGACCCGTCGTCGCACCAGGCCAGCCCATCGGGTGACACCTGGACGCGGGCAGTCAGGCAGGCGCCATCGCCTTCCAGTTCAGCCACGTGGATGAACCACCGCGCCTCGGAAGCCCAGGCGCACTCATACGGCTCCGTCTCGAAGTCCCCCTGGAAGGTCGCGTTCTTCTCGATGACCGCGGTAAATGCATGACGCATGGCCGCCTACCAGTCCGCCGAGAGCAGGACAGAGTCCAGAAAAAGGAAATTGCGCACGTCGCTGGTGGTGCGGACGTCGAAGCAGAAGTTCAGCAGCCGGTTGATTCCCCAGTAGCCCTCGTCAAAGCGCAGGACCGGGATGTCGCGAAGGTCCATCGTCAGATCGTTCACCTGCAACTCCGTGTTGCGCCGCGTGGTCAGGTCGAATTGCCAGCGCAAGTAGTGCCAGTTGATCTTGGTGGGCACCTCGTTGAAGCACAGTTGCTGGTCGCCGCCGGGCACGGGCGCCCACATGTCAGGCCGCGACACGTGCACATCGTTCTGGGTGGAGTCGAACCCGCCGCGCAGCATCCGCGTCGTGGGATGCAGACCGGTTTTGTAGAGCCAGCGCTGGGTGAACTCGCCTTCCTCGTTCGTGTTCTCGTAGCGCAGCGCGGCGTGGTAGCGATCGCGCGGACTCGTGCCCTCGCAGATGTCGTTCCAGAGCGTGAATGATCCGAAGTGAGCCTCGGACGGGTGATAGTTGCCGTCCCAGGCGCGCGCGCCTGGATCCGCGAAGCCAAACGTCTGCTCGGCCTTGTAGGTGAACCAGGCTTCGACCTGGACCAGGCCGTCGGCCGCCGCCGTGAGCCGCTTGATGGCAACCGCCTGGTGGAAGCGGCGCGCACGGGTGGCCAGCTTCAGCGAATAGGTGCCGTCCACCGCGCCGTGCGTCCCGATGTCGAAAAACGTGCAGGTGCTCAGTTGGGCGGGGCGCATGTCCTTGAAGACCGGCTGGACCTCGTTGAGATCGCCGTTGTGGTTGCCGACCAGTTCGCACCAGCCGTGCAGCCCGTCGTCAAAATCGTCAAACGACAGGATTCGCGAGAGCGGATTGAAGCGGCTCAGCCGGATATCGGCGGCAGCGTGGGCCACACGAATGCTCCAAATGGTCTGGTCGCCGCAGTATCGCAGTCTTTTCAACCTGTCGCGCAGGGCGCGGCCGCCGCTCAGTCCGGGTTTCTGGAGCTGTCGCTGGATACACGTCGATCAACGATTGTTGGACGGCCCGAGCCGGCGTACTGAAGGGCGGCCCGGCCCTGCGTATAGTTGAGCCTTGCAGGCAACAGCCCGAGTGTCGGGCGCGCGCGGAGAAACATTGTGGCCCGGGTTCTGATCGTCGAGGATGAAGAGAGCCTGGCCCGCACCATCGCCTACAACCTGCGGCGGCAGGGCCACCAGGTCGAGACAGCCTCCGACGGCGAGCGCGCCCTTGAAGTGGCGCTCGCCACCCAGCCCGACCTCGTAGTGCTCGACCTCATGCTTCCCGGCATGGACGGCTTCGACGTATGCCGACAGGTCCGCCGCACCAGCGCTGTTCCTATCTTGATGCTCACGGCCCGCGACGATGAAATCGACCGCGTGGTCGGCCTCGAAATCGGCGCCGACGACTACATGACCAAGCCGTTCTCCATGCGGGAACTCATGGCGCGCGTCAAGGCCATGCTGCGTCGGCGCGAGTTGCTGCGGGAAGAGATCCGCCACGCCGATGCCCCTGCCCGTGACATGATCGAAGCCGGCGAGCTGACCCTCTCCCGGGCGACCCGCCAGGTCACGCTTCGCGACCAGCCGGTCCGGCTGAAGCCCAAGGAGTTCGAGCTCCTGGAGTTCCTGATGCGGAACCGCGAGCGCGTGTACTCCGCCGAACAGTTGCTGGAGCACGTGTGGGGCTATGACTACACCCGCGACACCCGTACCGTGCCCGTCCACGTTCGCGGAATCCGGCGCAAAATTGAGGACGAACCCTCCAACCCCACGCGCATCGAGACGGTGCGCGGCGCGGGCTACCGGTTCGTGGGGTGATGCGGCCGGGCGGTGGCCTGCGCTCCCGTGCCGCCTTGGCGGCGGCAGCCGGGGCAGTCGCCGCCGTGTTCACCGTCGGCATCATGCTGGCTGGCCAATCGGAACCCGACGGGCGCGCCGGGCTGTTTGGGACGCTCATCCTCGCCGCCCTGGTTGGCGGCGCGCTGGCAGCCGGCTTGACGGCCTTACTGGTGAACCGAGAGGTCCGGGCGCTCCGGCAGGTCCGGCGGTCGACCGAGAGCCTGCTCTCCCCGGAAGGCGCCGAGCCGTTTCCCCGCACCGGCGGCCCTGAAGTCAAGGAACTCACCCGAGTTATTGCCGACACCACCGACGCCTTGCAGGCGGAATCGCGGGCCCTGGAACACGACCACGCCCGCCTGGAAACCGTGTTGGCGTCGATGACCGACGGCGTCGTGATTGTTGAGGCCGACAACACCGTCAGCCTGGTCAATCATGCGGCTGCCGACCTGCTGGACGTTCGCGCGCGCATGGAGGGGCAGGCGTCGCTGGCCGACGCCCTACGCGATAACGACCTGGTCGAGTTCATCCGAAGGCCCGTGTCCGAAGAACAGCCGACAGCGCGGCTACTCACGGTCGGGGCCACCGAGCGCGAAGTCCACGCCATCGCTGTACCGCTTGGTGTACCCGGCCTGCGGCAGCGACTCGTCCTGCTTCGCGATCTCACCGACCTCAGGCAGACCGAAACCGTCCGCCGCGACTTCGTGGCCAACGTCTCCCACGAGCTGCGCACACCGCTCACCGCGCTTCGAGCGTTGGTCGAGACCCTGCAGGACGGCGCCGACGCCGATCCCGAAAGCCGCGGCGAGTTCCTGCACGGTATCGGCGTTGAAGTCGAGCGCATGAGCCAGATCATCGCCGAGCTGCTCGATCTGGCACGTATCGAGTCCGGTATGGCCGACCTCAATCTGGCGCACGTGGACCTTAACCAAGTCGTCGCCCCGGCCGCCGACCGCCTGCGCGCGCAGGCGGCCCGCCATGACCTCGCATTGCAAGTCGCCACGAACAGCGAGCCGCTGCCCGTGCAGGCCGACGCCGACCGCACGGGCCGAGTCGTGATGAGCCTCGTGCACAACGCCATCAAGTTCACCCCGCCACCCGGCTTGATCCAGGTGTCGACCGAGCGGCGCAACGGCGAAGCCATCGTCAGCGTGCGCGATTCCGGCGCCGGCCTCGCTCTCGACGAACTGGACCGCGTCTTCGAACGCTTCTACAAGGCCGACCCGTCGCGCAGCGGCGCCGGCGCCGGACTTGGCTTGTCCATCGCACGCCACACCGTCCGGCAGCACGGCGGGCGCATCTGGGCCGAGTCGCCCGGCCTGGGGCGGGGCGCAACCTTTAGCGTTGCCCTGCCCCTCAGCGAGCCCACCCGCCAGCCGGTTGGCGCGGAAGCTTAAGCATTCGTTCAACCAACGTTCGCACGGGCGAACCGGCCGCTCACCCTGTCCGGCTCAGGTTCCTTTCGTCAGCCGAAGCTACACGGAGCTCCGAGACGTTAACCACCGAGCCAGCGCCCAACGCCCTGCTCGGACCAGTCGCGTCGACTTCCGTTCTGGATGCTGCTGCTGGCCAACCAACCACGCCAACCAGACGGGTTGTGGGCTTATCGGGATATAGCGCCACCCCGAACCACACCCCTCCCCTCCCCTCCCCTTGGCCGTCGCGTGCCCCACACGCGGCGGCCTTCATTGATGGGACGCCGGGAGCAGCCTGGGGACGACTCGCCTGCGCCCGTGGCGCATTCACAAACCGCTAAGTCAACGCTAAACGTCCGTTTATCCGCCGGTGCTGCCCGTTGACGTGTGGCGCATACGGTTTCACTGGTCAAAGTTGACCGCATGGTTATTTAGAGGCAGGCCATTACGTGAGTGCCATCAGCCGACGGCGCCTCCTGCGCGCAGCCGGATTCGGATCCCTGGCGGTCACCGGCGCCGCGGCACTTGCCGCGTGCGGCGAGACGCAGGTCGTCGCGAAGGTCGTCACCAGGGAGGTGATGGTCGAGGTCACCCCGCCCGCCGGCCCGATCTCGGGGACCATCCTCGTGGACGGCTCCAGCACGGTCGGTCCCATTTCCCAGGCCGTGGCTGAGGAATTCCAGAAGCAGTTCTCTGAAGTCCGCGTTCCGGTCGGCATTTCCGGCACCGGCGGCGGATTCAAGAAGTTCTGCGTCGAGGAAACCGACGTCTCCAACGCCTCGCGCTTCATCAAGTCCAGCGAACAAGAGCTCTGCGACGAAAACGGCGTCGCCTTCATCGAGCTCCCCGTGGCGATCGATGGCATCGCCGTCGTCGTCAACAAGCAAAACACCTGGATCGGCGACAGCATCACCGCCGAAGAGCTGAACAAGATTTGGGCGCCCGAATCAGAGGGCGAGATCATGTCCTGGTCGCAGGTTCGCGACGGCTTGCCGGACGAGCCGCTGTTGCTCTATGGCCCGGGCACCGACTCCGGCACCTACGACTACTTCACCAAGGTCATCAATGGTGAGGAAGGCGCCAGCCGCGGCGACTTCACCCCCAGCGAGGACGACAACGTCCTGGTCCAGGGTGTCTCCGGCGATACCGGCGCGGTCGGGTTCTTCGGCTTGGCCTACTACGAGCAGAACCTGGACATCCTGAAGGCGCTTCAGATCGATGGCGGCGACGGCCCGGTGTTCCCCACCACGGAGAACATCCTCACCGGCAAATACTCCCCGCTCTCACGCGTGATTTTCATTTATGTCAGCACCCCGGCGGCCGAGCGGCCTGAAGTCCAGACCTTCGTGGACTTCTACCTCAAGAACGCCGCGAACTTGGTCGGCGAAATCGGCTTCGTCCCGCTGCCGGCCGAGATGTACGACATCGCGCTCCAGCGCTTCAACACCCGCAAGACGGGCACTATCACCGCCATGGAAGGCGTCAACGCCAGCCCCAATTCGGTGTTGGAAGCTTGGAAGGCGGGCGCGTAGGTATCCCGAACGAACGCCGCGCGTGTGGGTTGCGGAGTGGCCACACGCCGAACCTGGACGTACGCGGCCTGCCCCAGCAATGGCCGGCCATCGAGCCGTCCGCCGCTGGAGCCCTACAGCGGATTTCGCCGGGAAGGCGCCATGGATAACCTCAAGTCAATGCCGCGCGCTCGGCCGACCGCTGACGCGGCAGCGACCGAGCCCGATGGATTTGGGTTCGAACGCTCTCGGCGCGACTCGCTCCGCCGCAAGGTCGTCGAGCGCGGCGTGCACGCCATTCTCTTTCTCTGCGCGCTCATCTCCATCCTGACCACAACCGGAATTGTGGTCACGCTGCTGGGTGAGACCGTGCAGTTCTTTGGCGAAGTTCCCATCTGGGACTTTCTCACCGGCACCCGCTGGACCCCCCTGTTCGCCTCAAAGAGTTTCGGCGTGCTGCCCCTTGTCAACGGAACCATCGTGGTGGCCCTGGTCGCCATCGTCGTTGCCGTGCCTATCGGGCTGCTGACCGCAATCTTCCTGAGTGAGTTCGCTCCAGCTCGCCTGCGCAGCGTCGTGAAGCCAGTGCTGGAAGTCCTGGCCGGCGTCCCAACCGTCGTCTACGGCTACTTCGCCCTCCAGTTCGTTACCCCGATTCTTCGAGACATCTTTCCCCAGACGCAGATATTCAATGTCGGCAGCGCCGGGATTGTCATGGGCTTCATGATCCTTCCGATGATGGCCTCCATCAGCGAAGACGCGCTGCGCGCCGTGCCCCGCGACCTGCGCCAAGCCGCGTATGCGCTGGGCGCAACCAAGTTCGAGGTTGTCAGCCGTGTCGTCGTGCCGGGCGCGCTGTCCGGAATCCTGGCCGCCGTCATCCTCTCGATCTCGCGGGCTATTGGTGAAACCATGATCGTGGCTATTGCCGCCGGCCTGCAGCCGCAAATCGGCTTCAACCTGCTCAAGTCCATGGAGACCATGACCGCCTACATCGTGCAGGTCAGCCTGGGCGACACCCCGCAGGGCGGCATTGAATACCGCACCATCTTTGCGGTTGGGACGCTGCTCTTCGTGATGACGCTCGTGATGAATCTCCTCAGCGACCTGCTGGTCCGCCGCTATCGCGAGGCCTACGAATGAGCGCCCAAGCCACAGCCGCCGTCCCCGCCGCGGACGTCTGGCGACCGAACCAACGGCGCCGCCGCGGGGCCGGCTGGATCTTCTACGGCCTCGCGGTCTTCTCGACCGTGCTGGGACTCGTCATGCTCGGCGCCCTGCTGTTTGACATCTTCACCGACGGCGCCCGCGAGGTGGACTGGCACTTTCTCAGCAGCTATCCGTCGCGCTTCGCCGACCAGTCCGGGCTACGCTCGGCCTTGCTCGGCAGCCTCTGGATGCTGGTCATGACGGCCATCATTGCCTTCCCGCTGGGAGTCGGGGCGGCGATCTATCTGGAGGAATACGCGCCGGACAACTGGTTGACGCGCTTCATCCAGCTCAACATCGCCAACCTGGCCGGCGTGCCCAGCATCGTCTACGGCCTTTTGGGCCTTGGCCTATTCGTGCGCTGGCTTGCGCTCGGCCGCGTCGTGCTGGCCGGCTCAATGACCATGGCGCTGCTCATCCTGCCGCTCATCATCGTGGCCTCGCGCGAGGCCATCCGCGCCGTACCCGACTCCCTGCGCGACGGCGCCTACGCCCTGGGCGCCAGCCGCTGGCAGATGGTGCGCCAAACCGTGCTCCCGTCGGCCTCCGGCGGCATCCTCACCGGCACCATCCTCGCGTTGGCTCGAGCCATCGGCGAAACCGCACCCCTCATCACCATCGGGGCGCTGACCTACATTTCCTTCGACCCGAACGGGCCGCTGGACATCTTCACGGTGCTGCCCATCCAGATCTTTAACTGGGTGTCGCTGCCGCAGAAGGACTTCCACAGCCTGGCGGCCGGCGGAATTGTGGTCCTGCTGGTCGTGCTCCTCAGCGCCAATTCCGTCGCCGTCTTTCTCCGATACCGCATGCAGAGGAGGCTTCAGTGATCAACCTGCGCATCGACGCGCGCACGCCGGAGATGGCGGTATCGCCGTCTGAAAACGGGCAGTCCGACGTGATCCTGATGACCCGCAACCTCAACTTCTGGTACGGAAACACCCTGGTGTTGGAAAACATCGACAGCGACATCCGGCCGCGTGAGGTCACGGCCATCATCGGCCCGTCCGGCTGCGGCAAGAGCACCTTCCTCCGCTGCTTCAACCGGATGAACGAGCTTATTCCCGGGGCGCGAATGGAGGGCTCGATCCTCTTCCGCAACCGGGATATCTACGACCGCACGGTGGATCCGGTCGAAGTCCGCCGCCAGGTCGGCATGGT